>JANYDN010000023.1 GCA_025363585.1 Verrucomicrobiota bacterium
GTGCGGGCCACCAACGGCCCGCACCCCCTGCGTATCCGACGAATGCTTTGATATGACAACTCCACCGGTACTTGGTTTCGAACGATGCGTGCTGTTCGTGTCCGACTGCTTGGCCTACTCGGTCGGGAAAGCGGATGCCACGCAAGCCAACCAACGAAGCCGCCTCGGTCGCTTCGCCGAAAGGCCCGACAACCTAAGCGCAACCGAGCTAGCCAAGGCCCTGGACAAGCTGGGAGCGGCAACCAATCTCCCCGGCTATATGCAGCCCGCGACGGCTCACGAGGCAGCCCGAGAAATCACGGCCCTCTTGGGAAGGGTCGAATACCTGATCTTGCATGGCCTCCCGCCCACTCCGCATCCAAGGCACACCACTTGGGCGTTGGCGACCCGGTTCTTCGCACCATGGCTTGCACTCCGAGTTGAGATCCATCGGCGGTGTGGTCGCGAAGTGCCCATTTGGCTCGACGACGCCGGAAATCCGACTCGCGTGCGGGGTTACATCCGGACCGTGCGGAGCTCACTCAAGATCCCGGAAGGCATGGATCGACAGGTCCGAAACTGCGCCAATGCCGGCGTTCCCCTGTCCGACTCCGTGATCAAGTCGCTGGCAGACGCAAACCAACAACTGGTCAGCCCACTGACGGATCTCGTCTTATCCCGAGCCCTCGACCGCTTGGTGAAAGCGGCGAAGTCCGAGTTCGGAAACACCGGCTTCCGGATGCTTGCCCGATGGTTCCGGCTCTGCCGTCGGCGCATTCGCGTGCTGCTGCGTCGAGAGGGGATGCCCGACAACCAAGATGAATTGGAGCGCCTTTTCAATTCGCAGACCTTTTCCGGCAACACACCCTTCGACGCCGAATGGATTCATCCGTTGGTATCGGATCCCTACGTTTGGGACTTGGCACGCCGTATCAACGAAGACATAGAAAGCCGCCGACAATCGGCACGCCTTTGGCAACCGCCGGAATCCATAGAGATCGACGCGCAATGGACAGTGCCGTCTCGAGTTCGAATTCCGCGGCCACTGTCCGAGGCGCTCCAAGCGGAAGACTTTATTTCGTGCCAGAAAATCAGCGCCGCGCTCTGCAACGATCAATCGGTTTGTGCCGACCTACTCGAGGCCTCCAGCCGCCTCTTCGCGAACTTCTGGAACCGATCCACCGGGGACCGGACCGGGCGTGAAACTGTCTGGAATCTGGCGATCGGCCTGGCGCGAGCGGCGTGGCTCCGGAGCAAGGGAGCAAAGCGACGGGACCGCGCCCTGCACCTCCTTCGATGGCTGGTCCGTGAAGACCGCCCTTGGCATCCGGATGACGAGCGACTGGGGCAGGAAATCCTCACCGACGCCAAGACAGCCCTGCAAAACCCGGACTCATCCGTAACACGTCTTATCTTTGACGGGCTCCTCGCCTTGCGGGCGGGCCGCCGCAAAGCCGCCGCCGAAACCCTGCATAAAGCGCTTCTTCTCGGCCCAAGCGGCGCCGGAAATGATTGGTTTCCATTGCTGCGAGGCGGACTCAAGGCCTCGAGGACGACTTCAAAGCAGTTCCACAACGCATTCCGCAAACACGCAAATCTGGCCGGCCTGACTGCCGCCGGTTTAGCCCAGAAGCGCCGAAAGTCGGTCAATTCAACGTCAGCATGCCTCCCCACGAAAACGGAGGCGTTCGCCAAAGGCCTACGGTTGAAATCCCGCTGATGGATGCAAATGGGAAGTGGATGCCCCGCCGCCCACCAATTCCGTCGAAATCAGGATCTACCTAGAACTGACACTGGTTCACCCACCTCGGTGAGCGTGGAGTCCTGCGGCCCGAACCGGAGTCCAGCGATCCACCGTGTTCAGCGCCTCGAAGCAATTCCGAACCGGGGTCAACGTCGGGGCGCGCTGGCCGCCGGCTGGGGCGGCCGAACGCTCGAGGCTCGCTTCGGAGCGCCGGGGGGGCGGGAACAGACGACGAAGGATCGGGATCACAGGACAACCTTGTGGAAGGCTGTATGGATGCGGTTGTCCCGGGCCACGTCCGGCGGCGGGTTCTCCGAATTGGCGAGGTTATTGACCCATCGATGGCCTCCTCCGCCATCACGGCGAGTTCCGAAGTTGTGGAGGCCCGCTCGAACGTGAACGTGACTGACCCGCCGACTTCCGACGTCGAGAGGACAGTCTGCCCGTTGACCAGGTTGGCGGCCCATTTCTTGGACACCAAGGCGTTCAGGGACCCGACGAGGGGCACGGCCGGTGAGTTGAGGCTTGAGCGCCCGGACAGGCATGCGGACTTCAAGGCGAGGCGTGTGGTCACACTTCAGTCCCCACGTAAGAACTGAGGCGATTATGTTTGCTTGGGCTGAATGACGGAAGCCGCAGATACCACTCTTGATCGAGCGAGATATCTGCGAGCAGCGCTTGTCCGCGGCGCCATGGCCCCTCATCATCCCAACGCGCTGACGGCCGGCTTGAAACCAATTCGTCATGCGCGGCACCGAACTCAAATCCTTGCCCGTGCGTAACCGTCATGCCTGCGTTTCTGTTCCTTTGGAATCCCGGGAAGGACGAGGAGTCTTTCCGCAATTACGAGCGGGTCTGCAATGATGCGGCGAAAGGCCGCCCGTATGAAACCCGATGGATTTGTCCGTCAAGGCAGCCTCGGCTGGGGGACGTGGCATTCGTTCAGCGCACCGGGAGCACGCACAATGGAGTGTTTGCCCGCGGTCGGGTTGTGCGGGCGGCATTCGAGTACCGTGGCATGCAGTTCGTCCAACTGCGCCTTGATGTCTTTTTGCCCATCGGAAGAGAAATTCCACGACCCAGAATCATCGCCCGGGCCGAGTACCGGCGGCGTTGGGCTCCCATGGCGTCGGGAAATCGCCTTCCGGAACCACTTCTCCAAGCGGTCGAAGCCCTTTGGACGAATGCTGCACACCGCGAGCCACTCTTGTTAGAGCGCGACAGAACTGTGCCCGCAGGCGGCCCAACGGTGAGCACGGCGCTTTTCATCAACGGGATCTTTGACGGGGTCTGCACTGAAATCTTGGCTGCGCAGAAAGCACAAGACGGCGGCGAATCGTTCCTCCAGCCTTACAAGAGCCAAGTCATCAGGATGCTTCAGGAAAGGAAGCCCACGCCCGAAGACCCAATCAGGCTGTACGTGTCAACAACTGGGAACCTTTCCCAGATTTGCTACACAGCGGAAATCATTCGCTGGGAGGATAAGCGAGAACTGTCCGAGCAGCGGCGGCGGGAGGTTCGCCACCATCTTGAGATGTTTCAATTCAAGGAGGTCGATCTTTTTACCGGGGCACAAGAAAACGGGGAAATGGCCATCAACTTAGTTTCGATCCGCAAGCTCCATCGACTGGACACCCTCTATCCCACGAGTCTTCTACGAAAAGTCAGCGATAGCCTCCCATTGCGAAAGCGGACTCGATCCGGCGGCTGGAGCGAGGTCTATGACCTCGGCGACGTGATTGAACTTCCGACCGAGACCCGGGAGCGGTTCGAGTCGAAACTTGCCGCCGAGGTTGAAGTATCCCGAAAGCTCAGCGACGAGACGCTTCAGGCTCGCCTCGCATCGGCTGGAAAGGTGCCGCCGAAGGTGCAGGTCATTTCGGTCGGGTATCGACGAAATCCGGACGTGATCGTCGCGGTGCTTCGTCGAGCGAAAGGCGTATGTGAGAAATGTCGAAAGGATGCGCCGTTTCTCAGGAGTTCGGATGGCTCGCCCTTCCTTGAAGTTCATCACCGGTTGTCACTGAGCCAAGGAGGTGAGGATTCGGTGGAGAATGCGCTGGCGTTGTGCCCCAATTGCCATCGGGCGATTCATCACGGAGCCCCGAGCAGCGGCGTGCCGAGTGCCTGACCCCTTCAACCAGAAGACGGACCGCACCCAGGGCGAGGCGTCGGAGCGACACCGACTGGGAAGCGGCGAGGTCTCGTCGACCCGGACGTGTTCCTCACACCACTGCCACGGGGGGACGTCGGTCAGCAGACTTGCAGACGTTGCAAAACCATTCGATCAGCGGATGGCGGTCACGATTCGCGCCCCACCGATGACGGAACGTTCGAAGCGTTCCCGGCCGCCACGACGACGGGCGTCAGAATGAAAGGCAACGGTGTCCGGGGGATCTAAGAGCCTGTCTGAAAATCAGCTAAGTGCCTGAAATAGGAACATTAGGAATACACTTGAAAGGCAATGGGGTCAGATCTATCCTTTTGACATATGCTAGCCGGCGCGGAGCGGATGACGGGTGGCGAGACCCCTCGCGAATCGACGGGGCCGGGGCGTGGTATCACCTCATGAATCACAGGAATGGGGGCGAACTGGCCCCACATCCCGGTGGTCGGCGGGCCGTTGAGGGTGTTCGGGATCCGGTTCTGGTAGGTCACGAGGCGCCGGAAGACCTCCTCGCTGAGGATGACCCAGTTCTGCTGGGACAGCGCCACGAAGCTGGCGGCGTCGCTGACGTTGAAGAGGCGGCCGGGGGCGATGGTGCTCATGTGCGTCTCACGGTGGTCTTGTAGAAACATCTATCGCCCACTCTCGGATTCGTGGGCAGTCTACGACAACTCGGCGGACCACGTTCGCCTCATCGAAGAAGGATCCTGATGTCCACGATCAAGCCGAGGACCGAATTGGCGAAAGCGGCAGGCAGGGCATTGCGTCGAGCCGCAAAGCAAGCGCGGGAAGTCGCTCGCCGTTACGGCACCCCGATTTACGTCCAATCCAACGGCAAGGTGATCGCCCGAAAGCCGTAGACACTGCGCACGCGTGGCGCACATGCCGCGAAAATTGATCGCGAGCAAGTGTCCCCGATATGGAAGACCGCATCGTCATCGATCCCGCCGTTTGCAACGGCCGCCCGATCGTTCGCGGCACGCGGATCACCGCGCGGACGGTTCTCGAATTCCTCGGGGCGGGCGACTCCATCGGGGATGTGCTCGACGAGTACCCGACCCTGACGCGTGACGACGTGCTGGCTTGCCTCCGCTTAGGGGAGGCTATGGGGGCAGATCTATACTTTTGACATTTCATCCAGCAAGACTCTCGCGAAGGCCCTCCTCCCCGGGGTTGCCCGGGACCCGCTTCCAGAACCGCCGGACTGCTTGCGCCGCCGCCGTGAAGTTTGTCCCGGACACGTTACCGACGACCTCCGGCATCCAGCCCCGGCCGGGGTTCTCGCGGCGGCGGAGCCAGCCGCCGTTCGGCCGGCTCAAGGCGTGGGGCCACGCCCCCGCCCGATCGCTTCGCAACGCCCTCGCCGCGCGCCCGGCGCAAACCCCCGCCCTCCCCAATGGTCACATGGATAGATCTGACCCCATTGCCGCTCGCGTCAAATGCGGTGCCTGACCTGGAGGCGATGCGGTTCGACGGGGTCGCGTCATTGACCCTTCCCCACCCCCCCGGCATTCGGGTACTCCCGTCGACGCAGCCCATGCCCAGCCTCGCCATCGCCGGAGCCACCGGCCCGGACACCACCTTCGAATTCGACGGACCCGAGGTCGTGATCGGGCGCCACGCCGACGCCGCCATCCGTCTCGACGGCCACAACGTCAGCCGACGCCACGCGCGCGTCGCCCGGTCGGGCGACGCCTTCGTCCTCGAGGACCTCGGCTCGAGCAACGGCACGTTCCTGAACGGGCTGCGGCTCGAGGTCCCCGCCCGGCTGTCGGATCGCGACGAAATCCGCATCGGGGGACACGTGCTGCGGTTCGCCGCCGCGCCCGCGCGGGAATCGTTCACCATCCTCGGCCAGACCGCGGCAAACGCCGGGAACACCGCCATCTTCCAGGTGGATCCCGCGCGCAAGCTCCAGGCCGTCCTCGGTCTCGCCAAGGATCTCGGGCGGTCCCTCGACGTCGACGCGCTGCTCGCGTTGGCGCTCGACCGGCTCTTCACCCTGCTGCCGGGCGCCGAACGCGGCGTGGCCGTGCTGCTCGAGGGCGGCACGCCCGTGCTCCGCGCCGCGCGCGCGCGCGCCGGCATGCCGCCCGCCGGATTCAGCGCGTCCGTCGTCCGGCGCGTGGCCGAATCCGGCGAGGGCATCCTCGCCGAGGACCTTGCCGACGACGACCGCTTCGCCGGCGCGCGCAGCATCGTCTCGCTCGGCGTGCGTTCGTTCATCTGCGTGCCCCTGCCCGGGCAGGGCGGGCGGTCCCTCGGGGTCCTCCAGGTGGAGCGCACCTCGTCCGGGCACGCGTTCTCGACCGAGGACCTCCACCTCCTCACCGCCCTCGGCCTCCAGATCGCGGCCGCCGTCGAGAACGCCCGGCTCCACGCCGAACTCGTCGCCCGCCAGCGCATCGAGGACGAGGTGGCCATCGCGCGCGAGATACAGGCCGCGCACCTTCCGGCCTCGGTCCCGGACCTGCCCGCGCGCAACTTCGACCTTCACGCCACGCTGGTCCCCGCGCTCGAGATCTCCGGGGACTTCTACGACTACTTCCGCTTCGCGGGCGACCGTCTCCTGCTGGTGGCGGGCGACGTCTGCGGCAAGGGCATCCCGGCGGCGCTGTTCATGAGCATGGTGCGCGCGCTCCTGCGCGAGCGCGCGGAGGCGGGGGGCGCGCCGGGCGAAATCCTCCGCGACGTGAACAACGCCGTGGCCCGCCAAAACCCAAAGGACCAATACGTCACGCTCCTGCTCGCGATCCTCGATCCCGCGCCGCGCACCGTGGAGGTGGCGTCGGCCGGGCATCCCGCGCCGTTGCTGCGGCGGGCGGGGGGCAAGGTCGAGGCGGTGCCGGTCCGCAACGGGCCGTTGCTGGGGTTCGCCGAGCGCGCGGCGCCCTACCCGCAGCTCGCCCTCGCGCTGGCGCCGGGGGACATGTTGCTCCTCTACACCGACGGCGTGACCGAGGCGCCCGAGTCCGAGTCGTCGATGTTCGGCGAGCAGCGCCTGCGCGCGGCGTTCGCGTCCCCCGGGGCCCCGGCCGATCCCGCGGCGTGGGCACGGTCGCTGATCGCGTCCGTGCACGCCTTCGCGCGCGGCCGCCCGCAGGAGGACGACATCACGCTGGTGGTGCTGCGGGTGGACTGAGCCGGAGCGATTCGTTGGGAAGACCGGATTTTCTCACGCCAAGGGGGACCAAGCCCGGCCAAGCCACCACGAACGTGGATTGGGATGCGCCCGGCGAATCCCACCGTTCGGGGCAAAGGCAACGGCAAAGGCAAAAAGGCAATGGAAAGGCAATGGGGTCAGATCTATACTTTTGACATATGCAAGCGGGCGCGGAGCGGATGGCGGGTGGCCACCCTCGCGAATCGACGGGGCCGGGGCGTGGTATCACCTCATGAATCACGGGAACGGGGGCGAACTGGCCCCACGTCCCGGTGGTCGGCGGGCCGTTGAGGGTGTTCGGGATCCGGTTCTGGTAGGTGGCCAGTCGGCGGAAGACTTCCTCGCTGAGGATGACCCAGTTCTGCTGGGACAGCGCCACGAAGCTGGCGGCGTCGCTGACGTTGAACAGGCGGCCGGGGGCAATGCCGAGGAAGTCCCGCGAATGCGGGATGACCGACGAGCAACGAAGCCAGCGGGCCGTTTCCGCGAAAAACCCCTCGCCGCAGGACCCCTTCCTGCTTTTCGGACGGGCTCTAAGCCGGATCCATGCAGTAGCGGCCGAGGAATTATCTCACGCCAAGCCGGGCCAAGGCCATCCAAGGGGGCAAAGACCGCCGCGTGTCGTTTCACCGAACGGTGGGATCCAATGTCTGGTTCCCAACACACGTTCCCGCCTTCTTGGCCGGCCTTGGTCCCCCTTGGCGTGAGAAATTCCCATGCCGCGACCGCAGGGTTCCGTCCCGGCTCGGTCGGGAATGCTTGGATTCTTGGCGCCTTGGCGAGATACCCAATCGAGTTCTTACTGCATGGATACGGCTTAGCCGCAATCCCGCGGCATGCCGTGGGTGGCCTGGCTCGGTGCCACTCGCCAGCCAATCCCCGAATGCAACTCGTGCTGAAGGCAATGGGGTCAGATCTATCCTTTTGACATATGCTAGCCGGCGCGGTGCGGATGGCGGGTGGCCAGACCCTCGCGAATCGACGGGGCCGGGGCGTGGTATCACCTCATGAATCACAGGAATGGGGGCGAACTGGCCCCACGTCCCGGTAGTCGGCGGGCCATTGAGGGTGTTCGGGGTCCCGTTCTGGTAGGTCGCGAGGCGCCGGAAGACCTCCTCGCTGAGGATGACCCAGTTCTGCTGGGACAAGGCAACGAAGCTAGCGGCGTCGCTGACGTTGAACAGTCGGCCGGGGGCGATGGTGCTCATGTGCGTCTCACGGTGATCTCGTCGAAGTTGAGGCTCCGCAGGCCGGCCAACGAGTAGAGGGCCAGCGCCGAAGGACCGCACGACAGACCGTCTTTCTTGTTTCGTTCCGCACCCAACTCCCGATCATGTCGGCCGATTCGCGAAGTCCGACTATGCCGATTTGCCTGATCATTGCCGGGCCGAATGGCGCGGGAAAAACAACGTTTGCCCGCGAGTTCCTGCTTCGGGAAGCTGGCATCGTTCACTTCGTCAACGCCGACCTCATCGCCGCGGGGCTTTCTCCCCTGAAACCCGAGTTGGCGGCGCTAGCCGCCGGGCGGTTCCTACTTTCCGAATTGGACCGACTCGCCGCCGCGCGACTTGACTTCGCCTTTGAGAGCACCCTAAGCGGACGGAACTATGTGACCCGGCTACGAGCTTGGAAGGCTGCCGGTTATCAGGTAAAAATCATCTTTCTCCGCCTGTCGACCGTCCGACTTGCACTTCGCCGCGTCTCGAGTCGAGTCCGGCAGGGAGGCCATCCGGTGCCGGCCGCCGACGTGCGGCGACGATTTCACCGTGGGTTACTCAATTTCCAAAACATCTATCGCCCACTGGCGGATTCATGGGCAGTCTATGACAACTCTGCGGACCATGTTCGCCTAATTGAAGAAGGAACCTGATGTCCACGATCAAGCCGAGGACCGAATTGGCAAAGGCGGCAGGCAGGGCATTGCGTCGAGCCGCAAAGCAAGCGCGGGTAGTCGCTCGCCGGTACGGCACCCCGATTTACGTCCAATCCAACGGCAAAGTGGTCGCCCGAAAGCCGTAAGCAAAGCGAACGCGGCGGCCATGCCGCAACCAGCGATCGCGCGCAAGCCACCTCGACATGAAAGGCCACACGGGCATCGGCCGGGCATCCATAGCGGGTGGCCAACCGCCCGCGGAATCCGGATCACGGCGAAGATGCAGGGCCCGTACGGATTTCCGGTGGTTGATTTCGGCATGATCACTTCGGACAAGCGCGGATCCGGTTGCGACCGGCGGAATGCGTTCACCCTCGTCGAACTGCTGGTGGTGATCGCCATCGTCGCCCTCCTCGGCGCGCTCCTGCTCCCGGCGCTGGCCAAGGCCCGCGAGACCGGACGCCGCTCGGCCTGCCTCTCGAATCTCCGCCAGGTGGCGCTGGCCGCCCGGCTCTACATGGACGACCACGGAGGCGGGCTTTTCCATCACCACGAGGGTTGGGTGCTCGACGACGGCACGCAGGTGGACACGCTTCCCTCCACCGCCGCGGCGTGCGCGGGTGGCGGTTCGGGCAACAGCCAGGCGGAAAAGCCCTGGGTGATCCTGCTCCAGCCTTATATGGGCGGCCGCCGGGCGGCGTTTTGCCCGGCCGACCGGACGCGTCGTTCGCGGGTTCTGGCGACCGATCTGGCCGGCTACAACGGGGGAATCACCGACGGCGGACAGAGCCCGCCGCCGAATTCCGAACTGGCACTCGCGCGCGCCGAAAACCTCACCATCCAAAGCTACCTGCTCAATTCGATCTTCACCCACAAATGCGCCCGCTATGCGGTCGAGGGCTCGCTTGGCGGCTTCGCGACCGACGCGGCGGTCAACGCGTTGCCGAACCCAAACCTCATCATGTTTTCCGAGCGGAATTCCGAAGCCCTCGACTCGCCGGACAATCCGGAGTTCGGCAATGTGGGGCAGGACGACTACGACGCTTGGGTCGGGGAATCGGCGCTTGTCAGGTGGGGTTCGGGCGCGTTCTCCGACCAGGGTTGGATCCGGTACAACCGCCATCCGGCGGGCGCAAACTACGTGTTCACGGACGGCCACGTGGAAGGCCTTCGCTGGCGCGACGCACGGCTGCACCACTACCCGGACCACCGCGTGCGCAATCCTTTGGCCGGGCCTCCCGACTGATGCTCGCGGGAGCCCTCCCGCTCTTCCTTGTTGTCGGACGCCCTTTGCCCGACGGCTCGATATCCGCGCCCACCCGCACGGTTTTCCGCGATCGCGCGATATCAACAAGCCGCGGCAAGCGCGAATGCCCCCGAGAAGCGCCATTAGGGTCAGATCTATACTTTTGACATTTCATCCGGCGACGCCCTCGCGAAGACCCCTATCCCAGGGTTGCCCGGGACCCGCTTCATGAACCGCCGGACTGCTGGCGCCGCCGCCACGCGGATTATCCCGTGCTCATTACCGGCCACCTCCGGCATCCAACTCCGGTCGGGCTCCCCGCGGCAGAGGAGCTTGCCCCCGTTCCCCCGGCCCATGGCGTGACGCTTCGGACTCCGAAGAGTCCGGGGTGAAAGTTTCACCGCGCATCCTGCGCCCGCGGCAATCGTGGCCGGGCAACGAGTCTTCAAGATTCTTGGCCCAAACCGTCCCGGAACATCGCGCTGGTGGGTGAACGGCCATTCACGGCCTGAGAAGAACCTATGCACGTCATGAAAACCCGAAGACTCCACCACATCGTTCTCGGCTGCCTGATATTGGTCGCCGGGTGGCTTACCTGTCCGGCCTTGGGCCAGGGCAGCACGCCGCAGAACCTCAGTTGGGCGGGAAGCGATCACGCCATCCTCGCCCTCGACACGCCTCATCCACTCACGGCCACGGCGAGCAGCGGGCTGCCGGTCGGTTTCCGCGTGGACGCGGGCCCGGCCACGATCACCGCCGGCACCCTGAACATCACCGGCCAGGGCACCTTGCGGGTGACGGCCGAACAGGCGGGCGACGGCACGTTCGCGGCAGTGCACGAAACGCGGACCTTCAACGAGCGGCAGGCGGTCTTCACCCCGCGCGGCTCCATCGCCTCCGCCAAAATCACGTTCGGTGTCGATGTGGCGGGCGACTACGCCTATATGGCCGATTGGGGTGCGGGGCTGCAAATCGTGGACGTGAGCAACCCCGGCATTCCGGTCCGGGCGGCGCTGTTCAACACGCCCGGCGAGTGCTTCGGCGTCCACGTCGTCGATCACCTGGCCTACGTGGCGGATGGCAGCAAGGGCCTGCAGATTCTGGATGTGAGCGATCCGGCCAATCCGGTGCGGGTGGGCGCCTTCCTCACGGGCGGCACCGCCATGAAGGTACAGGTGGTGGGCACCGTGGCCTATGTGGCGGCCTTGAGCGCCGACCTCCAGGTGATTGATGTCAGTGATCCCACCGCTCCCAAACGCCTGGCGAAGGTCAATCTCGCCGGTGATGCCATCGGGCTGAAAGTGGTCGGTAACCTTGCGTATGTGGCGGCCGGCGGCAGCGGGCTGCATGTGCTCGATGTCAGCAATCCGGCCAGCCCGGTGCGGTTGGCCACGCTGGGCGGATTGGGCGTGGTCTCCAGCGTGGATGTGGCGGGCAACCGGGCCTGTGTCGTCTCCAGCTCCGGCCTGGAGGTGCTGGATGTCTCTACGCCGGCCGCACCGGTGCGGCTGGCCGAAATGAGCCTGTTCATCCCCGGACTCGGTGGCGGCGGCGTCTTCATTCCGGGGCTGCCAGCCATCTACGGCGACGTGCAGATCGTGGACGGCTTGGCCTATGTGGTCAATTTCGGGAACCTCCAGCTCATCGAGTTCGGCGATCCCACGCAGCCGCGCCGGCTGGGCTACCTTCAAGGTGGGGGCGATGGGAAGGGCGTGAGGGTGGCCGGTTCGACGGTCTATGTGGGTGACGCCACCGCCGGGCTCCGTGTCGTGAACACCCGTCTGGCCTACCCGCAGACAGTGACCTGGACGGACAACACGGTTTCCATCGTGCCGCTCGACACGCCGCATCCCCTCGGCGCCACCGCCAGCAGCGGCCTGCCCATCACCGTGCGGGTCGCGGCCGGGCCGGCCACGCTGGCCAACGGGCAATTGACCGTGACCGGGCCGGGCACCGTGTCGGTGGTCGCCGAGCAACCCGGCGACGCGGCGTATCTGCCGGTGCACGCGGCGCGGGCCTTCAACGTGCGCCAGGCGCAGCTTTCTCTCGTGGGCCTGAGTCCCCGCCCCGTCGCCCAAGGGAGCGCGACGGATCTGCAGGTGGCCGGCAATCTCGCCTACGTGACGGACCAGGGTCTCTTTGATGGAACGGCGTTCGCCGATGGCGGACTGCGGATCCTGGATGTGAGCCAGCCGGGTGCGCCGGTCCAAGTGGGCCGCTACACCAGCCCCGGCTCGCTCCAGGCGGTCCGGGTGGCGGGTTCCCTCGCCTATTTGGCGGCCGGCCCGGGCGGCCTGGAAATTGTAGACGTCGGCAACCCCGCCAACCCGCGCCTGCTGGGCAGCTACGCCGGCAGCAACCTCAATGCCGTGTGGGTGACAGGCGACCGGGCCTACGCGACCAGTTCCACCGAGGGACTGCTGGTGCTGGATGTCAGCAATCCCGCCAATCCATTCCTGCTGGGCTCCGTTCTGGTCGCCCAGGCGTCCGCTGTGGAAGTGAGCGGGAATTTCGCCTATGTGACGACGACTGCGGGTCAGAACGGTGCGATCCAGGTGGTGGATGTCAGCGACCCGGCTGCTCCCGTGGCAGGGGCCAGAATCACCCCTACCGGCTACCTTCGGGGTTTGCACATCGCGGGAAACCACGCCTACGTGGCCGTGATAAGTTTGACGACCCCCGTGGAGGTTTTTGACCTGAGCCAGCCGGCCAACCCGGTGCGGGTCGGCGGCATCGATTCGTCCGAGGTTTCCGGCTACTCCATGGATGTGGCAGACAGCCACCTCTTTTCGGACACCAGCTCCAATGGCATCAGCGTGTTCGATGTCAGCAACCCGGCCGAACCGCTCCCCGTGGGCCGCGTGGCGTTGCCTTCGGGGGCCACGGCTCTTCGGGCAGTGGGCCACACCCTCTACGCCCTGACCTACCAGGGTTTGCTGATCTTGGAACTGCGGTTGGGTTATCCCCAGACGCTGGTCTGGAGCGGCGCCGACGGCCCCATCCCGACGTTGCACACGGCCCACCCGTTGGGTGCCATCGCCAACAGCGGCCTGCCGGTCACGCTCCGGGTGGAGTTCGGACCCGCCACGCTGGCCGATGGAAAACTGACCCTCTCCGCCGCCGGCCTCGTCCAAGTGACGGCCGAGCAGCCGGGCGACGCGACGTATCTGCCGGTGCACGAGACGCGCGGCTTCAACGGGCGGCAGGCCACGCTGAGCCTGCGGGGTGGACTTTCCAGCAACGGCGATGCCCAGGTGGTACGGGTCGTGGGCAACCGGGCTTACGTGGGCGACCAAGGCACCGGTGCGAAACGCGGCCTCCGGATTTTGGACGTCAGCGACCCCACACACCCGGTGCAATTGGGGTTCCTCCGGATGTCGGCCCGAATTTACGCCGTGCAGGTGGTCGGGAACCTCGCGTATCTGGCGGACCCCGGCAACGACGACGGCGATGGGGGCGGCCTGCGGGTGGTGGATGTGAGCGATCCCACCCGTCCCACGCTGGCGGGAGGCATCACGACCGATGCCGGTGCCAGTGACGTGCAGGTGGCGGGCAGCATGGCCTACGTGGCCCACGGGGGCTCGCTGCGCGTGTATGATGTCGGCAACCCGGCGAATCCCGTCCCGATGGGCCGGCTGGACATGCCCGCGGGTGGTGCCTGGAACGTGCGCGTGGTGGGCAACCACGCCTACATCGGCGAAGGCCTTGGACTCGCGGTGGTGGACGTGAGCAATCCCGCCAGCCCGGTGCGCGTGGGACGGGCGGGAACCTTCGACTATATCGACGGCCTTGAAGTGGTCGGCAGCCATGCCTACCTCGTGTCCGCGGTCGGCAACGGCGGATACTTGGAAGTGGTGGACGTCAGCCAGCCGGATCGCCCGGTCACGGTGGGCCACCTGGCCTTGACGAGCAACGCCGCGCAGGTGCGCGTGGTGGACAACACAGCCTATGTGACGGCCTGGAACGGCGGCCTGCAGGTGGTGGATGTGACCAACCCGGCCGTGCCCATGTTGCTAGGGAGCATTGCCACCCTCGACTCGGCCGCGGCCGTGGATGTGGCCGGAAACCTCGCCTACGTGGCCGCCGCCTCCGCCGGCCTGCAGATCATCGAAGTGCGGTTGAGCACGCCCCAGGTTGCCCTGCCGGGCCTCCGCGTGGGTGCGGTGGGCAGGCAGCTTGAAATGGCGTGGCCCGCCGCCCTCGCCGGGGCGAAGCTTCAGCACCGGGAATCCTTCGCGCCGGAACACGCCTGGCAGGATGTGCCCGCGGCACTCGTGGAGGTGAATGGCGAAGTCCGGGTGAACCTCGAGGCCGTCGGCAACGCCGGCTACTTCCGGCTGTTCCTGCCGTGAAGCGGGATGATTTGTCCCCGCGTGTGCGGGGCGGGGAGTCCCGGTGGGAAAACCGTGTGCCCGCCGGGACTCGCTTTCGCAATGCATCCCCTCAAGCTGACCCAAGTCCCTTGGAAACGGCGCGTTGATCAGTGACACGAACCGGATTCGGCCCATGACACCCCATCGCGAAAAGGAACTCTTCGATCAGGCGCTGGACCTTGACCCGGCGGAGCGCGCTGCGTTCGTCCGCCGCGAATGCAGCGGCGATGCGGTGCTATGTGACCGAATGATCGCCCTGCTGGCGGCGCATGACGTGACCACGGCCTTCCTGCCGCAACAGCCCCGAACCCTCGCGGTCACGCCCGAAGACCTCCCCGGCGAAGCGCCCGGCGACGTTCTCGGCCGCTACAAGCTTTTGGAACGCGTCGGCGAGGGCGGCTGCGGCGTGGTGTACGTCGCCGAGCAGACGGAGCCGGTCCGCCGTCGTGTCGCGCTCAAGGTCATCAAACTGGGCATGGACACCCGGCAGGTCGTCGCGCGGTTCGAGGCGGAGCGGCAGGCGCTGGCGCTGATGGATCATCCGAACATCGCCAAGGTGCTCGACGCCGGCGCGACGGAACTGGGCCGGCCCTACTTCGTGATGGAACTGGTTCGGGGCATTCCGATCACCCACTACTGCGATCAGAACCAGCTCGGCACCCAGGCGCGGTTGGACCTCTTCATCCAAGTCTGCCATGCCATCCAGCACGCGCACCAGAAGGGCGTCATCCATCGCGACATCAAACCCTCGAACATCCTGGTGACGGTCAACGACGGGCAGCCGGTGCCCAAGGTGATTGACTTCGGCATCGCCAAGGCCACCGAGGGAAGGCTGACCGACGCGACCATCTACACCCAGTTGCACCAGTTCATCGGCACGCCGGCCTACATGAGTCCCGAGCAGGCCGAGATGACGAGCCTGGACATCGATACGCGCAGCGACATCTACAGCCTCGGCGTGCTGCTGTATGAACTGCTCGCCGGCCGGACGCCGTTCGAGGCGAAGGACCTGATGGCCGCGGGGTTGGACGCGATGCGGCGGATCGTGCGCGAACAGGAGCCGGCGCGGCCCAGCACGAGGCTGGCGACGCTGCTGGGCGACGAGCTGAGCACGACGGCCAAGCGCCGCTCCACGGAGCCGCCGAAGCTGGTGCGCCAGCTCCAGGGCGACCTGGACTGGATCGTGATGAAGTGCCTGGAGAAGGACCGCACGCGCCGCTATGAGACCGCCAACGGCCTGGCGGCGGACCTGACGCGGCACCGGACCAACGAGCCGGTGCTCGCCCGGCCGCCGAGCACGGCCTACCGGTTGCAGAAAGCCTGCCGGCGGAACCGTGCGGCCTTCGCCGTGGCGGCGCTGATCGCCGTGGTTCTGCTGGGAGCAACGGCCTTCAGTGCCTGGCAGGCGCGCATTGCCCGGGCCGCCGGGAGGAAGGTCTCCGACGCCCTCGCACTCGTCACCGCCGAGCGCGATGCGAAGGAGAAGGCGCGCCATGAGGCCGAGACCATTTCCACCTTCCTCACCCGGGCCTTCCAAAGCCCGAACCCGGCGCACGATGGCCGCACCGTCACCGTGGCCGAGATGCTGGACAAGACCGTGCGGAAGCTGGACACCGATCTCGCCGCCCAACCCGCCCAGCGGGCCCTGCTGCAGTCCACGCTGGCCGAGACCTACGTGAACCTCGGTCTCCACCCCGAGGCCGTCTTGCTGGCGGAAAAGGTGCGTGAGTATCGCCTGGCCACCTCCGGCCCGGAGCACCCCGACACGCTCCGCGCGATGCGCGATCTGGCGTACTGCTACTTTCAGGCCGGTCGCCACGACGAGGCGCTCAAGCTGCGCGAGGAGGTGGCCGCCCGCTTCAGCCAGGTGCTCGGCCCGGAGCACCCGGAGGTGCTGCACTCGATCACCTACCTCGCCTATTCCTACTTCGTGGCGGGTCGCATGGAGGAAGCGCTCCGGCTGCAGGAAAGGGCGCTGGAGCTCCACCGCAAGGTCAATGGTCCGGAGCACCCCGACACGCTTCAGGCAATGGCCACCCTGGCGCTTTCCCGCAACAACGCGGGCCGCCGGGACGAAGCGCTGAAGTTGCAGGAGGAGGTGCTGGCGCTCAGCCGCAAAGTGCACGGACCGGAGCATCCCGTCACCCTGGCGTTGCTGAGCGAACTGGGGTCCTTGTATTCGGGAGCCGGCCGGAGGGACGAGGGGCTCCGGCTGCACGAGGAGGTACTGTCGCTCCGTCGCCGGGTGTTGGGCCCGGAGCATCCCGACACGCTGCTGTCCGTGATGCGGCTGGCGCGTGACTTCGGGAACGCCGGTCGCATCCCGGAGGCCATCAACCTGCAGGAGGAGGCCGTGCGCCTGGCGCGCCGGATCCACGGCCCCGACCACGCAATCACCCTGTCCGTGCTCAGCCAGTTTACCGATTTCTACCAGCGGGCGGGGCGCTGGGACGAGGCGATCCGGCTGGGGCAGGAAGAGGTCGCGGCCGCGCTTCGGATCCCCGGGGCGGAGTCGCAGGCCGAGGCGGCACTGGCCCGGCTCTGGACCGCCTGCTTCAAGGCGGGGCGGCCTGCGGAAGGGATTCAAACCCTGGAACAGGCTGTCCGTGTGAGCCCACCGGGAACCATTGCCGCCATGAAACTGGCCGCCTTCCAACTCTGGACCGGCGACACGGCGGGCTACGCGGGAACCCGCGACCGCATGCTCCAGTGGGCGGCCAGCACGACCAATGCAAGCGTTGCGGACCGCGTGGCCAAGCTCGTCAGCCTCGACCCGTCCCCCCAGCCCGCCTCCACCGCCGCCGCCCTCGTCCTGGCCAGGCGGTCCGTGGAACTGGGACAGAAGGAGCGGTGGCTGCCCTACTTTGAGATGTCGCTCGGCCTGGCCGAATACCGACAGGGGGATGACGCCGCCGCCAACCGCTGGCTGGAGTCCGCCCGGAGGCAGGCACCGACCAATGCCTCCGCCTTCATCGTGGCGGGATGGTTCCAGTCCATGTGCCTGTTCCGGCAGGGCCGGGTCACGGAGGCCCGCCGGCTTTTTGGCGAAACCGCCTCGAGGATGAAACCGCTGCCCGCGGCCGGCGAGAATCCCCCGGTCAAAAGTTCCGACGAGAATGACCTCGTGGCCTGGCTGGTTTTCCGGGAGGCCCGCGCGCTGCTCGGGGATTCCGCGCCGACTCCCCGGCCCTGAGCCGGGACCTGATATAGTCGCGGTAGAGGAATTATTTCACGCCAAGGGGAACCAAGGCCGGCCAAGCGGACATAAGAGTGGATTCGGATTCAATCATCGGATCCCACCGTTCGGTGAGTTGAAGCCCCGGCGGTCTTTGTTCCCCTTGGATGGCCTTGGTCCGTCTTGGCGTGAGATAATTCCCCTGCCGCGAATGCATCGTTCCCGGCTGAGAGCCCGGGATTGTTGTTCAAATCCCTCTCCCATGGTGTCGATATGAGCCCATGTCCGAGGTCACCCAATTGCTTCATGCCATCGAGGCGGGCGAACCCACGGCCGCCGAAAAACTGCTTCCCGTGGTTTACCAGGAACTGCGCGCCCTGGCGGCAGCGAGGATGTCCCGGGAGAATCCGGGACAAACCCTGCAACCCACCGCGCTCGTGCATGAGGCCTGGCTGCGGATTTCAGGGGAGGACCATCCCTGGAACAGCCGGCGGCAATTCTTTTCCGCCGCCGCCGAGGCCATGCGGCGGATCCTGATCGAGCGTGCCCGGCAGCGCCTGCGCATGCGGCATGGCGGGGGATTGAAACGGGTGTCCCTGGAGGACCTGGACGTGGCCGCCACCGCGGACGAGGACCTCCTGCTGGTCGTCCACGAATCCCTGGATCGCCTGGCCGGGCAGGATCCCGTCGGTGCCGAGCTGATCAAACTCCGGTTCTTCGTGGGACTGCCGAACGTCGAGGCCGCCGAGATCCTGGGCCTTTCGGAAAGAACCGCGAAACGCACCTGGGCCTACGCCCGCGCCTGGTTGTACGAGGATATCCGGCGTCAGTTCTGAGCCCGGATGAAGGCAATGGGGTCACCAACCGCTCGCCCCACAACCCACCTTCTCCGCGGCTGGATGCTTACCGGCGAGCAACACGCGCGTGGCTGACGAGGTCGGTCGCCACGGCGCCCGGCCCTTGGTCGATTGCGGCTCCTGCAACCCGACCCATCGCCCCGCCCGGCTTGACCCCGAGCCGGGATACATGCGATGCAGGTATCCATGCAAAAGATCCAAATCCTCTTTCCCGATCCGTTGATGGAGTCCTTGCGCAGGCTGGCAAAGATCGAGGATCGGCCGGTGAGCGAACTGGTCCGCAGGGCGGTGGACCGGGACCTTGCCCAGCGATCCGGCATGCTCCGGCGGGATGCTTCCCCGACCCCGGCCTTTCCCACGTTTGACGGGGGCAAAGTCCTGGTCACGGCGGCGAAGATGAAGTCGCTCGTCCATGGCGACGAATCCCGATGAACAGTCTCGACACGAACATCCTGGTCTACGCGGCCAACAGCAGCGCTCCCGAGCACGGCAAGGCGCTGGCCGTGGTTCAGGTGATGCTCGCGCATCCCGCCGAATGGATCCTCGCCGACCAGGTGCTTTGGGAGTTCTACAAGGCGCTGCGCCACCCAAAGATCCTCCAGAAACCAAGATCCGCCGCACAGGCCGCGGCACACCTTAGGTTTCTCCGCGAAGAGAGTGGCGTGGCCTGTTGCGCGTATGAACTACCGCATTTCCCAGAGGTGCTCGGGTGCCTCGAAAAGACCCGGTTTCCCTACCAGCGCACCCACGATGCCATTCTTGGCATCACCCTCCGCCGCCACGGGGTCACCGTTTTCTACACCCGCAACCAACGCGACTTCACCGACGCGGGCCTGTCCACGATCATCAATCCCATCGATTGAGCCTCGCTCGACGCTTTGTCCGGGACGGGCGATCCGCACTTTTTCAGGATCCCCCTTCCGGCGCCGCCCGTTTCCTTGAGGAAGTCGCCAGGGGTCAGGCTTCTCTTTTGGCACCCACGCGGTGCAGCGGTCGGGTTTCCGGAGCGGCATTCGCGGCAGGTTGAGAAGACGTCCCCGTCAGACGCACTTCGTGCCTGCGCGATATCAAGCCGTGGCAGGCGCGGGCCGGTGTCTGGTTGAGGCCTTATATATCGAGAGGCGCCGGGCGCATCACGGCAACTGCACCACGCGATAGAATCGCGCCGGGGTCGCCGTCTGGATCGGGTCCACCACCTCGAGATCCACGCCGCTGCCGGCCTGCACTCCCCCGAGGTCGTTCCAGCCCGAAACTTGCAGTACCGGGTTATATTGAAGTTGATAGGAATGGCCTGCCTCGCCCGACCAGATAAGTTGGACGTCGGTCCCGTTCTGTTGGCGCTCGATTCGCAATCCGATGAACCGGGCGACGGGAGGCAGGAATCCAGCGGGCTCGAGCGCAAGGTCGCTGATGCGCACCTCGTCCATGGCCCCGTCGAAATTGCGGCGGAATATGGAATGGTCCTGGTTGTCCGGATAATTGCCCGTGCCGATGACGAGGGGATATCCCGCCCAGGCGATCGGCGGATAGGCGCCGTGCGCGGAATCACGCAGTTCGTGATCGACGTAGAAGGAAAGCGAACTGTCGCCCGTCGCCGCGGCGGCGTTGTAGACCAAGGCGACATGATGCCATCGCCCGTCGGTTGCATCGACGTTGGCCCCGCCATCGACGTCGACGCCTTGGTTCACCACCCAGGACGTGAACGCGTGGAGATGCCCGTTGGACGAATACTCGACCGCGAACGAACTCAGATGGGATCCGACGGAACCGGTGTTAAGCTTGTTGATAAGGGTCGCCGGATCCGATCCGAAGACCGAGTAAGGTTGGTGGGC
Organism: Verrucomicrobiota bacterium; assembly: GCA_025363585.1. Classification (GTDB taxonomy): domain Bacteria; phylum Verrucomicrobiota; class Verrucomicrobiia; order Limisphaerales; family UBA9464; genus UBA6176. Next base: position 20,410 of record JANYDN010000023.1, read on the forward strand.
GCTGAAATAGAATTCCACCGTCCAGGAATTCGACAGCACCAGCACCGAGGAATTCGGCACCGCGACGTAGTCAAAATCGCCGGCGAGATCGAGGGCCTCGCCCGTGACCCCCGTGGTGAACGTCGCGTCGCCGACCACCGCGCCGTCGACATGATTCGGGCCGGCATCCGCGATGGGCCCAGCCGTGGTTCCCACCGCCCCGTCGAGATGGTACCAGGCCAACGTCGCGGCCCGGACCACCGGAATGGCAACGGCGACGAACAGGAGAACGACCAACAACGGAAGCGCGCGGGGATTTTTCATGGCGATTGGGAGCGAAGTGTATCCGGAGACAGTGGGTGTTCAGGTCGTTTGATCCACGGCGGAACCCATATCACTGCCGGTTAACCCACGCGAGCGCGCAGCCATGCGAATGGGGTGAAATCTTTTGCGTATGGGTCCTCACTCGGAGGACCGAAGCGAATTTGGTTTCTCGCCACGGCGCCAAGACGCCAAGGGTCCAAGCCTTCGGAATCGGCATCTCGGGCCACCGTTCGGTGCGGTGACGGGATCGATTCCATTGCTCCGTGTTGCCCGCTTTCTTGGCGCCTTGGCGAGAAAATCCCATTCCACGGATCCGGCCGCGGGCGCTGGGCCGGGAGTTGGCCTGCTCTTCAAAATCGATTCCCAATACGAACCTCATTTGAAATCGTCGCGCCCGTCCGGGCGACAACCCCTCATGGGCACCAAATCCAACCAACTGGTCGAGACCCCATGAACCCCAGCCTCCAACTTGCCCCGCGCACGTTTCCCGCGCGCATCGCCGAACTCGGCTTCACGGCCGATCTTCCGGCCGACTGGATCAGCCATGATCTACCGACGGAAGACGTCGATTTCTCTGACCCCACGCTGCTCGTGCCGCTCGCCATCGTGACGGCGCCGCACGCCGCCATCGTGTTCGCGTTCGCCGCGCGTCCGCCTACGACGACGGGACGGTTTCCGATTGGTCGACGTATCTCTTGAATCACGCCCGACTCGAGCCGCGCGCGATCGGCCGGGACCTCGTCGCCGGTGTTCCCGCCGTCGTCGGCGAGGCCACCCAGCCATCCGAACTCGGCACGATGGTGTTGCGTTTCGCATTTCTCGAGGACGGCAACCGACTCCTCAATCTCACGCTCACCGCGCCGGGACTTTTCGCCGACTCCGCGCGCGACGCGTGGTTCCGCATGCTGCAATCCTTCGCGCTCGAAACCCCGCGTGGCTCGCGTTTCAAAAGCGATCTCCACCCCGACGACGTCCGGGCCGCGCCGATCCCGGAGCCGGCGGCCGAGGCGAAACCCAACGTGGCCGCCCCGCATGCGGACGTGCTCGACGATCTCGAAGCCGCGGCGCGCGAGGAATATCCCGCGCCGGAATTCGCCCGCCTCACCGTGGGGAAAATAGACGCGCTCGGCGTGCGCAAGATCGCCGAGCTAATCCTCGACACTTGCGTCTTCGAACCCGTTCCGACGGGCGACGAATCCGAGCCCCCGCTGGAGGCCCCGTCGGAAGAAGCCGAGACCCACGAGAAGACCGACAGCCAACCCGCGTGGTGGCACGAAGCCCTCGCGCTCGAGGCGAGCGGAAATCTCCCCGCCGCCGAGAAACGCATCCGCGCCGCCGTGGATCACATCGGCTACGCGAGCTCGACCGCCGAGATGTATCGGCTCCGGATGTTGCGCCTGAAAGAGAACGGCGACGACGACGGTGCGCTCGAGGCCTTCGGGAAATCGAGCGACTTCATGGGGTCGTACGCGGGCATGGCCACAAGCGGTGGCGAAGGCGAGGCGCTTTCGCTGGAACGCGACCAGTTCCGCGCGCAACTCGTCCACGAATACGGCGGCGACCCGGAAGCCAAATCATGAACATGCCTTGGCCGGAATGATGCATTCGGAAAACGGGGATTCCTCACGCCAAGGGGAACCAAGACCGGCCAAAGCGCCATGAAGGTCGATTGCGAGGCTCCCATCGAATCCCACCGTTCGGTGAGAGGATACCCTGGCGGATTCGGCTCCCTTTGATGGCCTTGGTCCGCCTTGGCGTGAAATACTTCCCTCCCTCGCGCCGATGACAGCGTTTCTTCTCGTTTCACGGGCTTGAACTTGCCTTTGGGGTTCCAAGCGGCCGCCCTCCGTCCGCTGGCCGGCACGCGGGTCGAGATACTTAGGAATCGCCCCCTATTTCCTCGCGATTCCGGATTAAAAAAAGAACGAGGAGCTGCGCAGCGCCGACGAGGAACTCGAGACGGGCCGGGAGGAACTGCAAAGCGTCAACGAGGAACTCACCACGGTGAACGGCGAGTTCAAGAACCGCGTGGACGAACTCGCGCGCGCCAATTCCGACCTTCACAATCTGATGGGCGCGACGCAGATCGCCACGGTGTTCCTGGGCCGCGAGCTGCAGATCATGCGCTACACGCCGTCGGCGGCGCCGCTGTTTCATTTCATCCCGGGCGACGTGGGACGACCGATCGCCGACCTCAAGCAACGGCTGGATTATCCCGAGCTGACCTCCGATGCCGAGCAGGTGTTGCGGACGCTGGTGCCGGTCGAGCGCGAGTTGCGCGACGACGGCCGCAGGTTGCTCGCGCGCATGCTGCCCTACCGCACGCTGGAGGATCACATCGCGGGCGTGGTGCTCACGTTCGTGGACATCACCGTTCGCGCCCGCGCGGAGCAAACCGTGCGGGAAACCGCGGCGTGGCTGCGCGGGCAACGCGAGGCGCTCACCGCGGCGGTCAACGGCGCCCCGCTCGAAACTTCGCTCGGAGGACTGGTGCGCAGCGCGATCGAGGCGCTCGGCCCCGGCACGCGCGCGGCATTCTACCTTTGCGATTCCAAGGAATCCTCGCTGTACCATGTGGACGGCATTCCCGCCGACCATGCGGCGGCGGTGGACGGATTCGAAATCAGTCCCGCGTCGCTGGCCTGCGGTCTGGCCGCGCACACCGGCGAGCCGGTGATCACCGCCGACGTGCAGGCCGATCCGCGCTGGGAGCAGTGGCGGCCGATGGCGGAGCGCTTTGACTTTCGCGGTTGCTGGAGCTTTCCGATCCGCAGCGCCGCGGGGATGCTCGTCGGCACGCTCGCCATCTACTCACAGAGGCCGCGCGAGGCGACCGAGCGGGACATGGCGCTGGCGTCGTTGTTGACCGGCACCGCCGCCATCATCATCTCGCGTCAGAAAGAGGTGGATGATCGCGCCCGGGCCGAAACCGCCGTGCGCGCGAGCGAGGAACAGTTTCGCCGCGCCATCCAAGAGGCGCCGATCCCGGTCATCATGCAGGCGGAGGATGGGCAGGTCCTGCAAATCAGCCGGACGTGGACGGACCTGACCGGCTACACGTCCAAGGATATCCCGTCTTTCGACGCATGGTTGAACCGCGCCTACGGCACGTGCGCGACCGCGTGCAGCAGCTTTTCCGCGGTGAAGTGAGCATCCTCCAGACCGACATCTTCATCACGACCAGCGTCGGGGAACACCGTCACTGGTCGTTTTTTTCGGCGTCGGCGCCGGGGACCTTGCTGGATGGACGGCGATTCATCGTGGGCATGGCGCTCGACATCTCCGAACGACGGAGAAGCGAGGAAGCACTGCTCGAAAATTCGGGACGCGTCGCCGCCGATCTCAAGGCGACGACCCGACTGGTCGAGGTCGGCAATTTCTGCCTGCGCCTTGGAAACGAGGTCGGGGAGTGCCTGAAGGAAATCCTCGACGCCGCCATCACCCTCACCCTCGCGGACCGGGGCAACATCCAGATCCTCGACGAGGAAACCGGCGCGCTGAAGATCGCGGTGTAGCACGGCTTCGAGGAACCGTTTCTCAAATTCTTCGCCGAGGTCCGCTCGCCTCGTGGCTCGGCTTGCGGCGCGGCGATGGCGTCGGCCCAACGGACGATCGTGGAGGACGTCGAACACAGCGAGACGTTCGTCAGCGCGCCAGGGTTGGCCGTGATGCTGCACGCCGGGGCGCGGGCCGTTCAGTCCACCCCGCTCGTGAGCAGTTCGGGAAAAATCCTCGGCATCGTCTCGACCCACTTCGCGGAACCGCATCGGCCCGACGAGCGCGAACTCCAGCTGATGGATTTGCTGGCGCGGCAGGCGGCGGACTATCTGCAGCGCAAGCAGGCGGAGGAATCGTTGCTCCGGACCGCACAGGAACTGGCGCATTCCTCGCGGGCTACGGCATGGAAGAGGACGTGCAACAGACGCGCGAGGCGGGTTTCTTCGCCCACCTCGTCAAGCCGGTGAATTTCGACCAACTCCGTCGCCTGCTCGCGCAGGTGCCCGAGCGGGCCTGAGCCGGAACGATGCGTTGAAAAACGGAATTCCTCACGCCAAGGGGGACCAAGGCCACCCAGGACGCCGAGAACGTGGCTCGGCGTCGGCCGCGACGGAACGGTCACGGCCATCGACCGGAATGGGCGGGTCCATTTCTGGAACCCAATTCCCACGGGCAAACCCGGCGGGCGGGTTCCAATTCCCGCTCCGGACCAAAAACGAATCTTCGCCCGGCTGCGCGTTCGGTCGCCGGGGGATTTTGAAATCCACCTGTCGGCGCCCGAATGGCATCGGCACGAACTGGCCCGCGCCGAGGCCGCGCGGGACGAGTTCGCCGCCGCGTTCCACCGCGCGCACTTGCAGGCGCCCGCCGCCCCGGGCCTGCAGCCGCGCGGTACCTGACCTGACAATTCAGCCCGAGAATGGATTGAGTGTGTCCACCCCGGGAAAGTGATCCGTGTTGCGAGTCACGACGACAAGGCGGTGCGCCAGCGCGGTCGCCGCGATCTGCGAGTCCTTGATCCCCACCTTCCGCTGGGCGTCGCGGCCCAGTTTCTGTTCCAGTTCGGCTGCGTACCTTCCCCATTCCGCGGCCTCGATTTCATCGAATGCCAACACCCGATTTCCGAGATCCTGCCGGAAGAAGGCGAAATCGCGCTCCAACTGCCGGCGGCGCTTGCCATCCGGAAGTCGCTCGATGCCATACCGGAGTTCGGCCAAGGTGATCGTCGAAACGGCGCATTCGGATTCGTGGACATCAAGCCAGCGGACCACGCCCGGATCGGGCTTCGACTTGATGGGCTCGCTGACGACGTTGCTGTCGAGCAGGTACTTCATGCGCCCGGGAAGAGCGGTTCATCCCATCGGGGAATCGCGATTCCGCGCAGTGACTTGAGGTGCTCCGAGAGCTTCCGGCGAGGGCGGTTCCCGATCCGCCGGAGCACCACCTCGTCCTGTCGCCTGACGACTTCGAAATCATCGCCAGGCTTGAGTTCCAGCTCCTCCCGGATTGCCCGGGGAATCACGACCTGCCCTTTGGTGCTCATCGTCGCCGTCATGTAGGTAGGAAAATCTTACCGTTGACGTCCGTCAACTGAATCAATGCGTAGAAGACAGCCGAGGCCATAGCCGGGCACTACTCGAAGGTTCCGACCATGGTGTCAAACGACGGGAGACCCAATCCCGGTTTGACCCACCCTCGCCCGCCCGGTTTGCTGGGGCGCGCTTGAAGGCATCCATCGCGACATGAAGGGGACGCGCGGCAACGGACGCCTCGGCCGCAACGTGGCGATCGTCGCCACGATGCTGGGGCTCTGGGGCGCCCTGGTGCTGCTGTTCGCGGCGCCGCTCGCGTTGACCGGTCCCGTTTCGTGGCGGCAGGCGGTCCGGTTCGGCGGCTGGTTCTGGGCGCTCTGGCTCGCGGGGAGGCCGTGGGGTCAGATCTGTACTTTTGACATTTGACAACCAACACGGAGCGGCTCGTGTGCGGGCAACCTACCGCTGACCGGGTCGGCGGTCACCGTGGTGGGCGTGGTTTGGCGCCACGTTCCGGGCATCCCTGACCCGGTGCGGACGAACTCCGCGCCCTTCTGGCCGGCTCAGCGGGTCCTCGGGAATTCCACGAGGAACGTGGCCCCTTGTCCCAACTCGCTCTCGCACCACACGCGGCCATTCATCGCCTCGACCATCTTCTTCACGATCGACAAGCCCAGTCCGGTCGAGTGCTCGCCGCCCGTGGGCTTGGCGCTCAGGCGGGCGAATTTGCCGAACAGCTTCTTCTGGTCCTCCGCACTTAGACCCGGTCCTCGGTCCTGCACTTCCAGCCGGACGACGGAGTCCAGGACCCGGAGCCGCACGGAGATCTCCATCCCGGCCGGCGAGTATTTCACCGCGTTGGAAATCAGGTTCTCCAGCACCTGCGCGAGCACGTTGGGATCGGCCACCACCAGGACGGGCACCGGGTCGCGGTGACATTCGAAGGCTTGCCGTTTCGCGGCCGCCCGGGGGATGAAATTCTCCACCGCCGAACCCAGCAACGCCGACAAGTCCGTCGGCGCGAGCGTCAGCTTGAACTCGCCGCGTTCGATGCGGTTCGCGTCGAGTAGATTCTGGACCATCTCCGCCATCCGCCGGGAAGTGGTCTGGATGCGCGCCGCGCATTCATGGATCTCCTTTCGATTGCGCTCCCACCCTCCCGGTTCCGCCGCCGCGCCCGGGGCCGATTCCTCCACGATCAATTCCGAGTAGCCATTGATCGCGCCCAGCGGATTCCGCAGGTCGTGCGCGACGATCCCCATGAACTCGTTCTTCTCGTCGTTCAATTCCCGCAGGCGCTGCCGGGCCCGCTTGAGTTCCACGTGCGTGCGTACCCGGGCCAGCAATTCCGGAGGATTGAACGGCTTGGTGACATAATCCACCGCCCCCACCTCGAACCCCTGGACCAGGTGTTCCATCTCGTTGCTCGCGGTCAGGAAGATCACCGGCACCTGGGCCGTGCCTGCCTCGGCTTTCAACCGGCGACAGACCTCCAGCCCGTCGATCCCGGGCATCATCAGGTCGAGCAGGATCAGATCGGGCACCTGCACCTGCACGCGGGCGAGCGCCTGCTCGCCGCTGGTCGTCGGCATCACCTCGTAGCCGGCATTGCGCAGCATCGTGCCGACGACCTGCAGATTCCGGGTGATGTCGTCGACGACGAGGATGCGGGCCTGGGACGGGGCGACGGCGTTGGGGTCCGGCGAGGGATTCATGAAAGGTCAGGCCACGATCAACCGCTCGAGCATCCGTGGGAATTCCCGGAGCGTGTCCGGCAGGCGATCCAGGTCGAATTCCTGTGCCTGTTGTTCAAGCGCGCCCGCGTACGCGGACAACTCCGGCCACTGGCCGTCGTCGCCCACGGCTTTCAATCGCCCGGCAAACGCCTCGATCTCGCCGATGGCGATCGTCTGGACCAGACGCGGCCACACGTTCGCCTCGTCCGCCCGCAACCGGCCGATCAACTCCGGGCGCCGCGCCAATATTTCCGCCGGCACGGGTGCCGCCGCCCCGGCCGTCGCGGCCTCGCCCACCGAAACCGACGGACACGCGTCGCTGGTCCGGGCCGGCTTGAGGAAGCGTTTCAACTCCGCGATCAGCTCGGCGCGGTTGAACGGCTTGCGGATGAAACCGTCGCAAATCCGGCGCGCCTTCGCCTCTTCCTCGCGGAACGACGACGCCGTCACCGCGATCACCGGGATGTGTTTCAGCGCGGCATCCGCCTTCAGGCGCTTCGTCGCCTCGTGGCCGTCGATCTCCGGCATCCGCATGTCCATCAGGATCACGTCGGGCCGGCTGCGTGCGGCTTCCTCGAGGGCCTCGCGGCCATTCGTGACGGTGGTTACCCGGTGCGCCGTGCCCTCGAAGTAGCCGGTCAACAACGCGCGGTTCAGGGCCACGTCGTCCGCGACGAGAATGCGGGCGGGGGCAAACTGATCGAAGTCGCCCGTGCCATCCGCGGCGATCGCGTCGGACTCGCCCAACTCGGTGATCGCCACGTTCGGGAACCGGAATCGAAACACGCTGCCCTGGCCCGGCTGGCTCTCGACCTCGACCGACCCGCGCATCATCTCCGTGAGCCGTTTGGTGATGGTGAGCCCCAGGCCCGTGCCGCCGAACTTGCGCGTGCTCTGGCCGGCCACCTGCGAAAACGCGCCGAAGATACGTTCCTGTTCCTCCTTCGGAATCCCGATGCCGGTATCCGAGATTTCGAGGATGAGATTCACGCGGGTCTCATCCGGCTCGTCCGCGGCGGAAGACGGGGCGCCGATCGCCATCGGCTCGGCCCACGCCCGGAGCTTCACATGCCCCTGCTCCGTGAATTTCAGCGCGTTGCCGACGACGTTGAAGAGCACCTGCCGCAACCGCACCTCATCCAGCATCAAGCCGCGCGGAAGTTGCGGATCGATCTCCGTCAGCAGCTGGATGCCTTTCTCGCCCGCCTTGATCGAAAAGAGTTTTTGAATCTCATCCACTAGACGCGGCAGGCAGACCGGCTCGTATTGCAACTCCAGTTTGCCCGCCTCGATCTTGGACAGGTCCAGGATGTCGTTGATGAGCGTGAGCAACGTGCGGCCGCTCGACGTGATCGCGTCGAGATAATTGCGGTCCTTGGACGCCGCCATCTGCGTGCGCAATAATTCCGAGAAGCCGAGGATGGCATTCATCGGCGTGCGGATCTCGTGCGACATGTTCGCCAGGAACTCGCTCTTGGCCGCGTTGGCGGACTCGGCCACTTCCCTTGCGGTCACGGCGCTTTCCTTCGCGGCGGCGAGTTCGGCGTTGCGGGCTTCGATCTCCGTGCGGGCACTCTCGGCGGCTTCCCGTGCTTTTTCAGCGGTAGCCCGGCTCTTGCGTTCCTCTTCCAACAATCGCTCCCGCAACTCCTCCGCCTCACGCTTGCGCCGACCGGCCAGCGAGCGCGCGACAAAGGCCCAGCCCACCAATCCCAGCAACGCGCCACCCGACGGCACCACGATGAAGGCGTTGGCATAAAACGGCGGCACAATCTCGAAATGCACCGCCGCCGGGGCCGAGTAATTCAAGTCGCGGTCAATCATCTGCGCAAAGAAGGTGTAAGCGCCGGCCTTGTTCGTCCGCCAGGCGAATTGGGGCGACGAGTCCGCCGCCACCCACAGCGCGTTGGTCTTCGCTGGAGCGTCCGTCTGATGCCCCGACACGATGGCGTAGCGATAGAGACGTCGCGCGGGCCGCGTGCGGAATTCCACGGCGGCACACTTGAAGGTCATCAGTCGGCCCGCCAGGACCGTCGGCAACCGGCCCGCGTCCAGGTAAAGCTGGTCCAGTTGCACGCTCACCGTCGGCGCCGGCAACGAGGCGCGGACCGGACGATAACGCACCAGCTCGTGCATTCCCAAAAACCACATCGCGCCGGTTCCATCCTGTGCGATATGCCCGACGCCGCGAGGCGGCAGCCCGTCTTCTTCATCCAGTCCCGACCAGGTGATCCCGTCGAAGCGGACCACGCCGTCGCCGCCGCCAACCCACATCCCGCCCTCCGCGTCGCGAAAAATGTCGTGCGGCGAACTGGGAATCAACTTTGACCCGCCGACCGGGCTTATCACGCGGCCATCAAAGCGCGAGAGCCCCCAGCCTGCGGTTGACGTGAACCAGGGCCAACCATCCGGGCCGTCGGCGATGGTATGGACATGTGTATTCGGCAGCCCATTTTCGGTGGTGAAATGCGTCCAACTCCGGCCGTCGTAACGCGAGGCGTGAAGAGGGCCGCCCAGCCAAACATCACCATGCGCGTCGCCATGAATGGTGAACGTGTCCTGGGCACTCAGTCCATTGGTCTTGCTGAACCAGTGGGTGAGTTCAGTTCCGACGTAGCGCCCCGCGCCACCGCCGGTAGTGCTCACCCAGATGGCGCCGTCCCGGGCCTGTGCCAGGCTCGCTCCCTCGCCATTGAAAGGAAGATGCAGGTTGGGGGGGGAGGGTAAAAAGCGGCTCCCATCGAAGCGCACAATGGCATTGCTGGTCGTCAGCCAAAGGAGGCCATCGGCGGCTTGCAGCAAGTCATACACATTGCCTCCGGACGGGCTGTTCTTGTCGTCGAACGACTCGAATCTTTTCCCATCGAACCGCACCAGCCCATTCGTCCTGCTTGCCAGATAGAGTTTGCCATCGCGCGCCGAAAGCAACTTTGGCATTTCAGGCCCCAACCTCGCCCCTTCCCTTGGCAGCCCGTCGGCGACGGAGAAAAGGGCCAACGCGTCTTCCTCATACCGGTAAACCCCGGTCCTCGTGGCAAACCAGGTGGCGCCATCCGGGCCGGTCTCGATTTCCTGGAAGCCACTCGCCTTCACCCGGCCCTGCTCGGTAAAGCGGACAAAACTCCGGCCATCGTAGCGGCACGGCGGCCCATCCGGCGTCGTGAGCCAGACGCTGCCCCTGGGGGTCGCATGAACCGCGTAGATGTCCCCCGAGGGCACGCCATCGCGCGTGGTGAAATGGGTGAAGTTGGTCCCGTCGTAGCGGGTGAGCGCGCCCGGGCCATCGCCAAACCAGACCGCACCATCGGGAGCTACCGACAACCCGCCCGTGTCCATGGAAAGCAAGCCATCCTTGGGGGTGAGGCGGGTCATATTCGTTCGATCGAATCGGACCAGGCCCGACCCGGCCCCCGTGAGCCACACACGGCCGTCCGGAGCCGCCGCCAAATGCGCGCCAAAAAAATAGGTGACCTTGGGGTAAGCGTTCGTGAAGACGGTTTCCTGATTCCCCTCGTAACGCACCACGTCCCCGTCGTATCTGCGCGCCCAAAGAGCGCCATCGGGTGTGCTCCGAAGTTCCAGGTCGAATCTCTTCAGCGAGGGTTTGCTCACGGCATCAGCACGGGCGGGACCTGCCGAGCTCGCCGGAACGTAACGCGCGAGACCGCCATAGTCGCAGGCGAACCACACGTTGCCGTCGCGCGTTTGAGCGACCCCGTCAGCCCCAGGCGCAGGCAGGCCCTCCGTGCGGGTCAGGTTGGAGAACTCGTAACCATCAAACCGGGAGACGCTGTTGTCCGTGCAAAACCAGGCCGCGCCATCCCGTGCGAACATCACCCGAAACACCTGTGCGCTCGGCAGTCCGTCCGGCACGCCGAATCGTTTCCAATGCCCCCGGATGAACGGCGCCAGACGAAAATCCAGAGTCGCCAGCCGCGCGCGCCCGGCGTCCGTCGCCTCGGGATTGGCGTATAGAATCCGTCCCGCATCGAGCCACGCGCGTCCGCCGGGAATTTGCGCGCGCACCTGATAGGCGCCCGGCTTCACGTTCGGGAATTTGAAATTGCCTTGCTCGTCCGTAAGAACCGTCTCGATGACCCTGCCGGCGGGGAAGTTCGTCGCCGCCGACCCAAGGAAACGGTCCGGTCCGTTCGCGCTGGATAAGGTGTCTTCCTCACCTCGGCGGCCACCTCCCAATGTCACCGGCGTTTTTTCCGGATCGGCCAGGACCCAGTCGAGTCGTTGTTGCGCCTCCGGTGTGGGCTGGAAGCCGAGCCGATACGCCGACAATTCTCCAGTCGTGACAAACAGGTCGCAGGGTGCGGTGGAAGAAATCGTGAAGGCATACTCACCGGCAGCGTTGGCGGTAACGCTCCGGTCGGGCTGGCCAGAGTGGTGGGTCTCAACAGTCGCGTTCGCCAGCGGCTTGCCGGCGGCATCGGTGATGTTTCCGAAAACGATCAGCGGGAGCGCCGCGTTCGTGACCGTGGCCTGGCCGATGAGTTTGCCGTGATGCGTGCCGGGCGAGGCGTCGCGCCCGGGATTCGCGGGATCGTCAAAGTTCCAAAGCCCGACCAGACCTTCTTCACTTCCGGTCAACCTCCGAACCATGTTCTCGCGAATCTGTTCCGGCGTGCGCACCGTGCTCCATAGCCGGACCTCGTCCATCTCGCCGCGGAAATTGGCAAGTCCAACCGGGGAACGGCCCAGGAAAGCCTTCTGAACGGGGCCGTTTGTGAAAAAGCGTTCCGTGAAATCGTTCGTATTCACCAGGCTGCCATTGAGGTACAGCCGCAGGCCGTTGGTGCTCACCACCCCCGCCACATGCTCCCACTGGTGGAGTTCTAACGCGCCCGACCGGCCGACAAACGACGGGTAGATCGCCGAGCCTTCGCTCTGAATGCCGAAAGCCTCACCGTTGCCATCGCCAATCGCGAGAAGCAGACTTCGTGAGCGAGACCCCAGATCGAAGGCGGTCGGGTGATATCCGAACTCATCCCACTTCAGCCAGGCCTCGAATGTCACTTCGCGGGCGTCCACCAGCAGATTCGAGGGCAGTTCCACGAAGCTATTCGTGCCGTCGAGTTGCAGCGCGCGGTTCGTCTTCGATTCGCCCCTCACCCCATCCCTCTCCGCCGCCGAGGGGGAAAGGGTGGCCGAAGGCCGGGAGACGGGTTGGTTCTCGGACGCTTCATCGGGCTTGACCAATTCCACGACCAGGTTGGCCTGCGGCGTCTTGCCGTCCAGCGTCGTCGCGCGTCCCGCTAGGTGATTGGCGCGCCCCAGCTTCCATTCGATCCTCCGCTCGGTGTAGGGAGTGGTGGGTACCGCAATCTGCCAGCCACCCAGGTCATTCGAGCCGGAAACGACCAGGTCCACCGCGGGCACATTCGTCCAAATCGTGAGCGGCGTGAGGCCCTGTCGATCACTCGTCGCGCGACCGACCTCAACGCCATGCGCCTCGGCGCGGATGTCCACATTTTGCAGCGGCGCGCCGGCGGCATCGGCGACCTGCACGAGCAGCCGCGACCAGGGAATCATGGCGGTCGCCGAAGGCAGCGGGGCTTCGACCACTTTGGCCTGGCCCATCAGCTTGCCGTGATGAGCGTTCGTGGTTGAGTCGTTTGCGGTGCCGTCCTCAAAATTCCAGAGACCCGCCAAGCCCTCTTCACCTCCGGTGAGGTTTTTGAACATGTTCTCGCGGATTTGCCCCGTCGTCCGTGCCCCCTTCCAGACGCGGATTTCGCCCATCTGGCCGCGGAAGTCGGCATTTCGCGAATTCTTCCAACTGGACCGCCCCAGGTAATTCCGCTTCTCAACACCCGCCGTCGAGCTCGCGTTCGCGGCATTGGTAGAGATAGCGATCGGCAAGCCATTGAGAAATAACTCGAGACGATCCGGTGCTAACACTGCCGCTACATGCACCCATTGACCTAGGTTCAAAACACCGGGCACTTCCACACTGGCCACACCATCCGCATCATCCCGCTCCAGAAACAGAGTTGAGGCGGTACCGCGATTCTGGACATTGAAGTTGCGGCTGCCGACGAATAGATCAAAGAAGCGAGAATAGCTGCCGAAGCTTTCCCACTTGACCCAGCCTTCGACGGTCACTTCATCCAGATTGGTAAGCGCGCCCGAAGGCAGTTCGACGAAACTGTTCGTGCCATCGAGTTCAAGGACTTTTGAAACTCTCGCCGGCGCGAGCGAAGCGGCCGGATCGCCCGCGATGGTCTTGGCGCTGCCGATCAGCTTGCCGTGATGCCCGCCCGGTCCGGAATCTTTCACAACGCCATCCGTGACGTCGTCGAAATTCCACAGCGCGGCCAGGCCCTCCTCGCGCCCCGTCAACCGCTGGAGCATCGTCTGGCGGATTTGCTCGACGGAGCGGGCGACCCGCCAGACGCGGACTTCATCCAGGGCGCCTTTGAAGTTCGTGGGCGGCTCATTCGTGGTCACGCGTTGGCCGAGGTAATTGAGGGCGCCATTCTTGAACGCCGAAAAGCTGCCGGTATAAGCGTTGGTGCCGACGAGCGCGCCATCGAGGTAAAGTTTCATCCCGTCTTTGCCGGAGACGCCCGCCACGTGAACCCATTGCTGCGGGCGCAAAAAACCATCAGCGTTGACGTCACGTAGGTCCGCCAGGGTCCCCGTCGGACCGGCCACCACGAAGGCCAGTCTTGTCGAGCCATACCCCGAATAAAGCGACATGTCCCGCATGGCATCGCCGTAATTGAACAGGCGCTTGCCGGTCCCGCTGAAATCATCCCATCGCACCCAGGCTTCCACCGTGGCCTCGTCGAGATCGTTGAAGATATGTGGCGGCAGTTCCACGTACCCGCCCGTGCCATCGAGTTCGAGGACGCGGTGAGTTGTTGGTTCGTTGTTCGTCGTTCGGGGCGGGTTGTTGGCGGCGGGCTGGGCGTGGAGCGGAACGACCGAAAGCAAAAGCAGCAGCACGACGAACAAAAATGCGCCGCGATGTATTTGCTGAGTTGCTTGCAAGCGTGGATTCAACCAGAACGCGGGCGGCGAGGAAATCGGCAAATGCTCAACTTCGATGGAGCGCATCAGCGGAATTTAACGGTGAAGCGACGCATGCAGACAAGCTGCGAACGCAGTCTCCGCTCTCGGGCGATGCCGTGGCTTCGACAAAGGACATGGAATCATGAAACCAAAACGTCTCTTTCTGGCGATGGCCTTTGTGCTCGCCGCCGCCGGATTGTGGTTCGCCCGATCGGGTTCGCGCGCGCATGCGCCGCAGGAATCGGGTGATGGAATCGCCGCGGAGGGACCGCAAGGCCTCGCCAAACCCGGCCAAGCGCTCCGACCTCCGGATCCTGCCCGTCGGTTTTCTGACTTCACCCCGGAACAACGGGTCAAGTTCGCGAGGAAAGGACACGGCCCCGGAGGTTGAGATCTCGAAGCCCGACAGATCCAAAACCGATCAGTCCGTATTAACATACATATGAACAGAGACATTTTCGATACAGGTCCCCGCGCCGAAGCCCGCGATCGATTCGCGTGCGAGCGCGCTATGTCGGGAAATCCACCGGCACGAACAGCAACGGCGCGGCGATCTTTCGTTGCCCGGTCGATATCAAGGCCCGGTTCGCCAAGGAGGGCTCAAGTTATGAATGGAATGCCGAGCTCAACGGGCGTCGCATGGACGAAACCCGGACGGACAGCGCGTTCCTGCTGTTGAAGCCCGGCGACCCTTCGGGAGGCATCACCAACTTCGTCGTCACGATCCCGCCGGCGACGACCCCGCTCCTCCTCGACTACGACAATTCACACCCCCGCCCGCCCAAGTCCGGAAAGAACGTCGTGTTCATGGACGGCCACGTTTCGCCGCTGGGCACCACGAGCGACGGTGCGAACTAAGACACCCTGAAGCTTCCGGGCCGGCCAAAGCAGGCACGGTCGGGGCTGCTTCCGATCGGGGCCGGATGGAACCATTTCGATTTCCCCATCCGTGGGCCCGCCCGCCACGCATCATGCGCACTTGACCGATACTTGACCGATACTTGACCAATCATTGACCCACCGGCAGGCCCGACGTCCAAACTACGGACGACGGACCGGGCGCAGGACACTGCCCCTTGGATCGCCGTGAATGAGGCCCAGAAATGTTTTTGGTTCCATTGGCTGAACCGGGGCAGTGACCGGATGCGCCCCGGCTGACCGAGCCCCTTCGCCCTGCCGTGACGGAATTGCGTTTTTGGCTCAACTTTCTGTGTCCAAAATCGCGGGGCCTGTGGAAGTAGTGGCGAACCACCGGGATCGCATCGAATGGACGCACACCCACGAGACGACGGACGGGCGGCGGCGCAGCAGCGCTTCCTCTCGCTGTTCCTGCGCAGCGAGCGCGAGGTGTTCCGCTATGTCGCGGCCCTCGTGCCCAACGTCGCCGACGCCGAGGACATCGTGCAGCAGACCGCGCTGTCTCTCTGGGAAAAGTTCGACGATTACGACCCCGCCCTGCCCTTCACGCCGTGGGCCTGCCGTTTCGCGCTCAACAAGGCGCGGCAATGGATCGACCGTCGCCACCGCTGGAAAGCGCTCCTCGATGCCGGCCTCGCCGAGGAACTCGCCCTGCGCCACGAGCAACTCCAGCCGGAACTCGAGGCCCGCTTCCGACGTCTCGAGGGTTGCCTCGCGCGATTGCCCGACGACCAACGCGCGTTGGTCGAGGGTTACTACTATCGGCGTGAGGAGATCCCGCGGCTCGCCGAACAGTCCGGCCGCAGCGTCACCGCGACCTACAAGTCCCTTCAGCGAATCCGCCACGCGCTCCAGGAATGCATCGAGCGAGCGCCGTCAACAGGAGGCGCTTCGGCATGACGTTGGAATTTCCATCGCGGGAATTCGACGACGCCGTCGCCGCCCTCTGCCATGGCGTCGCGTCGGACGAGCAGATGGCCGCGCTCCACGGGTTGTTGCGGACCGATCCCGCCGCGCGCGACGAATACTTGCTGCGGGTCGCGCTGCACGCACGTCTCGCGTCGGATCCCGATTTGTTCGCGGCGAGCGGCGAGGACACAGGTGTCGGCGACACGTTGGTGGCGGGCGTCCCGCGAATCACCGCGCCGCGCGACCTGCGCCGGCCGCGCGCGCTGGCCCTCGCGGCGGGCGTCGTGCTGTTGCTGGGGCTGGCGTGGTGGTTCCGGCCGGGCGCCGCGGGACGGCGCGGCGAGACCAGTCGCGCGGTCGCGATGTTGAACCGCGTGGTGAACGCGCGCTGGGCCGACGGCGAGCATCTCCCGCGTCTGGGTGCCGCGCTCGAACCGGGCCCGCTGCGACTCGACGCCGGGTTGGCGCAGATCGTCTTCTACAACGGCGCGCGCGTGGCAATCGAAGGTCCCGCCGAACTTCGCCTCGTCTCGTCGTCCGAGGCCGTTTGCGTGCACGGGAGATTGACCGCGGAAGTCCCGCCGCAGGCGCGCGGCTTCCGCGTCGGATCGCCGCGGCTCGACGTCACCGAGCACGGGACTTCGTTCGGACTGAAGGTGGACGGCGAACGCTCGGAACTGCACGCGTTCGAGGGACGCGCCGCGTTTCGCACCAACTCGAACACCGCGTCGCAGGCCCTCGCAGAAGGCTCCTGCGCGGTGGTGGAAGGCACGGGCGCGCCACGTTTGGCAGCGGCGGATCGGTCCGCCTTCGCGGACCTCTTCGATCTCCAGGCGAAGTCGGTCGCGGCCGAGGCGCGTCGCTACGACGCCTGGCGCGAGGCCATCCGGCTGCGCCAGCGCGACGCCTCGCTGTGGGTCCATCTCGACTTCGAGCACGGCGGCGCGCCCGCGTGGCGCCTGCCCAATTCCGGCGCTCGGCGCGACGCGGCGGCCGACGCGACGATCGTCGGTTGCGAGTGGCGCGAGGGTCGCTGGGCGACCAAGCCGGCGTTGGAATTCCGCGGCGTGAGCGACCGCGTGCGGCTCGACGTCCCGGGCACTTTTGAATCGGCGACCCTCGCGGCGTGGGTGCGCGTGCAGGGACTCGATCGCCAGATCAACTCGCTGTTCATGAGCGACGGCTTCGCGCCGGGCACGCTGCACTGGGTGATCCGCGGCGACGGCGTGCTCGGATTGACGGTGATCGGCAACGGTGGCGCGCACCAAATCCTGGCGAGCCCGCCGGTCATGACGCTCGATCAGTTCGGCATCTGGACGCATCTGGCGGTGGTGTTGGACGGGCCGGCGCGACAAGTCGTGCACTTTGTGAACGGTCGGCCCGTGAGCCGCCACGCGCTGCGGATGGCGTCGCCGTTCCGGATCGGACCCGCGGAACTGGGGAACTGGAACGCAAACGGGAACACGGACAACGACCCGTTCCTGATCCGCAACTTCAGCGGCGCGATGGACGAGTTCTGCCTGTTCGCGCGGCCGCTTTCCGCCGCCGAGATCGGCGCGTTGTTCGCCGAGGGCCGGCCGCAGTCCGACACGCTGGCATCGCGCGAACCCAATTCGTTTTCAGAACCCACCCGAAGGAATCCATGAAACACACACTCCCACTTCTCGCGCTCGGCACCTTGCTCGCCATCGGGCGCGGCGTCGCGCAGACCAACGCGCCGGCCGACGACTGGAAACCCGCGCCGTCCAACCAACCCGGCAAGGAATATCCCAAGGTGAACTCGGAGCACCGCATCAAGTTCCGGATCGTGGCGACCAATGCCCAGAGTGTCGGCGTGAGTTTCCGGGACGGCAGCGCCTTCACGAAGGGCGACGACGGGGCGTGGTACGGATACACGCGCCCGCTCGACGAGGGGTTCCACTATTACACGCTCAAGATCGACGGGGCCGAGGTGCCGGATCCCAACAGCCTGATGTTCTTCGGCGCCCAGCGCTGGGGCAGCGCCGTCGAGATTCCCGCGGCGGACCAGGATTCCTATGCCATCCGCAACGTGCCGCAGGGGCAAATGCGGGAAACGTTCTTCCAGTCGAAGAGCACCGACTCCATGC
>JANYDN010000050.1 GCA_025363585.1 Verrucomicrobiota bacterium
GACGGACTCGAGGACACGGCGGTGTTGTTCGCGGACATCCGGCGCGACGGGTTGCGCCATGCGACCTCGCTGGCGTTGCGCGGGAAGGAAGTGTTCGTGGGGACCGCCACGGAAATCCGGGTCTACACGGACACCGACGGCGACGGCGTGGCCGACCAGAGCCGCACCTTCTTCAAGGATTTCCCGTGCAGCAACGACACCGCGGACTGGACCTTCGGGCTCACGTTCGACCGCGACGGTTGGCTCAATTTCTCGTTGTCGACCGATTCCTATAATGCCACGCCGGCGCCGGATCCGGAGCGCCTGCGCGGAAGCCTGGTCAAGGTTTCGCCCGACGGGACGCGCATGGAACGCGTCGCGACGGGACTTAGATATCCGTACGGCATGGCGATGAACGCGAGCGGGGATCTTTTTTTCAGCGACAACAGCGGCGGCGGGAACCCGTCGGAGGAAATCAATTGGGTGCGAGCGGGCGCCTTTTACGGGCACAACCCGGACAAGTTCCCCGGTCATCCGCCGGCGACGCCGCCCTTGGTGCCGGTGCACTACGGTTACGGGATGGTCGGGATCGCGTTCAATTCGCCGACCAACGATTTCGGCGGGACGGCGGGCGACCTGTTCGTGGCGAGCTGGGGACCGGATTTCCTGTGGGAACGCGGCGCGATCTGCCGGGTGCACCTGGAACGGAATCCGGACGGGACCTATAGGGCGGAGGAATTCCCGTTCGCTCACGAGGTACCGAAACTAGGCGACGTGGCGTTCGGTCCCCAAGGGGACTTATATGTCGCCCAATTCGGCCATGAGGGACACGGGCACACGCCGTACGACAAGCCGTCTGGCGGGATGTATCGGTTTGTACATGCGCCTTGGCATACGCCACCCACCGGGCATTCGCCGTATCCGAAGATCGCCGGCGATCTCGCGCACGGGAAGCAGGTGTTCACGAGCCTTGGTTGCGCCGCGTGCCATTCCGTCGGCGGCAAGGACGAGTTGCTGGGACCCGATCTCGAGGGCATCGGCGACATGTTCGGCGAGGCGGAGATCCTGCTCGCGATCCGGAATCCTTCGTACGCCATCAAGACCGGGCACGAGGGCATGGAGATCACGACGCGCGACGGCGAGACCACGATCGGCCGCGTGCTGCGGGCCGACGAGGAGTCGTTGACCATGATCCTTGGCGGCAACCTGCGCCGGGTTTTCCCG
The DNA here is from genome assembly GCA_025363585.1 of Verrucomicrobiota bacterium. GTDB lineage: Bacteria > Verrucomicrobiota > Verrucomicrobiia > Limisphaerales > UBA9464 > UBA6176. Next base: position 1,204 of record JANYDN010000050.1, read on the forward strand.
CGCGCGGACATACGGACCAACCACGTGCTGGCCGCGTCGTTGATGCCGGAAGGCCTCCTGAACGCCGCGACGCCACGGGACGCGGAGGATCTTCTGGCGTACCTCGGCGTGCGTCGTCCGACGGCGTGGCAACAGGCGCGGATCGACGGCAAACGGAATTTCATCCATTGGCGAACGACGACCTCGCGTGCGGGAAAGGCGGGAGCGATCGCCGCGTTGCTGGCGATCCCGGTCGTGCTCGTGCTGTTCGTGCGCGTCTGGATGCGTCGCAAGCCGTAGCGAAGGAGTCCGAGCCACGGCCGCCTGTAGGCCGGGTCCCCCGACCCGGCGGCGAAAGGACCGCCGCGTGGGGGCACGCGGCCTGCGACGCGGCGTCGATCCTCGCGAACCTCACGATGAAGCTGGGGCGCGGTGTAGAGCGGCCGTCCTCGGCTCGGCTTGAGGGTCTCGGGATAAGGAAGCGGGCGGGGACGCCCTTATTTGTGCAGCCGGGGACGGCCGCCCTACAGTTTGGATCTGCACTGCCGACCACGAGACGCCGGCGTCACGCCCAACCCACCTCCTTGAAACTTCGAATCCGGAACTTCAAGCCGGCTGCCGCTTCACTCGACAGAGAAACCTTCCTTCGCCGCGGCGTCGGCAAGCCGGTTGTCGCCTGTGAAGAAGCGCATCCCGGCGGGATTGTGGCCTGCGGCCACGAGCGCCGCGGCGAGTTGAAACGCATCCGCGCCCCGCAGCGGATGGAGCCGCAACAAGCGCTCGGCCTGCACGCGCACCGAGGGCGCAGGTTCGATTTCCGCCCAGGATGACTCCAGTTCGAGCAGACGTTTCAGGGCCAGCGCGACGTCGGATCGCGATATCGATCCTCCTCGTTCAAGTCGCTGCAGCGCCGAGACGCACTCCACGGGCGTGGCCCACCAAACGAGGATTCCACCGCCTTCCTTTAGGTGTGCCAGACGGCCGGCGGTTCCAGCCTCGTTCACCAACAACGGCACGATCGCGGAGCTGTCCCAGAATGCCGTCATCGGTCGTCTCCCCGGTCCGCCAGAACCGCGGCGACGGCGCTCGTTCCCTTGGGAAGGCGAGGCAGCGGGAGCGCCGCCAACCGCTTGGAAAGGTCACCGCCGCGTCGGGGACGACGAACCAAACCCTGTCGTTCCAACCCCTCGAGATGCAGGTCCGGCGGGAGCGCGCCCGCGGTTACGGGCGAGATGATCGCCACGGGGACGTTGCGATCCAGGATTAGGACGCTGTGGCCCGACCGCACCTGGCGCAGCAGGCCGCTGAGCCCGTTTTTGGATTCGGTGACACTAGCCGTTTTCATATGGCCAGAATGGCTCTTTCTCGATTGCGGTCAAGAAGCCCGCCCTTGTCCGGGACGTTGACGACGGGATGGCCGCTATTAATTCCGGCGCTTGCCCGGACCCGGACGCTTGCCGCCCGTGGATATGGGACGCCGCGTGGACGTTGGTATCAATCCGCGCGACGGCGGACGTTGGGCGGACGAATCCGCCCGGCCTGGACCGCGGCTATCCTGCGGTCGCGAATGGCTCGACGGAATGATGGGCGCACTCTTTGTCCCGTGTCCCTTCTGCGCGGGACGTCCTCCCTTCGCCGGACCCGATCCCGCTCGAGGCGCCGGTCGCCGGTCGTCGCCCGGCCTCGCTGTTCGTGGCGCGGGACGTTGCGACCAACGGTCTTCCTGCCGGCCACGAGCGGGCGCGGGCGCGGGTTCCGGCCGGGCCGGTCGTGACGGCGCCACTGGACGCGACGGAAGCACGAATCGGTCGGGGCGTTCCTTGGACTCGACGCGTTGGGGACGCTGTGGACGCGTCGCGCGTCGCTGCGCCAGTCGGAAATCCACCATCTTCTTGGCGCGGTCGACCTTCGACACCTGCACCTCGAGGGCATCGCCCAGCTTGATCACGCGCCGGGTTCGTCGGCCGACGAGTTGTCCACGCTCGTGGTCGAACACATAGAAGTCGTCCTCCAAGCCCGAGCACGGCACCAGCCCGCTCATCGCGAGCCCGGGCACGTCCACGAAGAACCCGAAGTTGCGGACGTCGGTCACGAGCGCGGGATATATGTTCGGCTGCCCCGACTCGATCTGGGCCGTCAGGAACGCGTACAGTTTGACGTCCTTGCTGTCGCGCTCGGCGTCGGCCGAATTCCGTTCGGTGATCGAGATGTGTTCGGCGGTCTCGCGAAGCGAATGCCGCGACCGCAGGCGCGTCTCGAACAACGCGCGGTGGATCGTGAGGTCCGCGTAGCGCCGGATCGGCGACGTGAAGTGCGCGTAATGCCGTTTCGCCAACCCATAGTGACCCATCGGGTCCTCGCTGTACCGCGCGCGCTTCAGCGATTTGAGAAAACCGATCTTCAACGCGGGACCGATCGGCAGCGTCCCGAGCCGGTGCAGCAGCTTCTGCACTTCCATGCGGTCGCCCAGATTCCCGCACGGCACGCGGTGTCCCTGGATCTCCTCGCGGAATTCCTGGAGCCGGCGCGCGTCCGGATCCTCGTGCACGCGATGGATCGCGGGACGCCGCAGGTGCATCAAACGCGCCGCGACGGCCTCGTTCGCCAGCAGCATGTATTCCTCGATCAACTGGTGGGAGACGTCGTTCTCCACCTTCTCGATGCGCTCGATCTTCCCGTGGTCGTCGAGCCGGATCTTCATTTCCGGGAAATCCAGTTCGAGCGCGCCGGACTTGAACCGCAACGCGCGGATCCGCTGCGCCAGGCGGTTGGCCTCGTGGAGCATCTCCTCGATGGCGCCGGCGGGCTTGCGCTGGAGTACCGCGAACGCCTCGCGGTACGTGAAGCGCCGCTGCGAATGGATGACCGCCGGGAAAAAGCGCGTCTTCGCCACGCGGCCGTTGTCGTCGAGCAGGAACTCCACGCACTTCGTCAGCCGGTCGACGTTCGGCTTCAGCGAGCACAACTCGTTGCTCAACGCCTCGGGCAACATCGGGATGACGCGGTCGACGAGGTACGTGGAATTGCCGCGCTTGCGGGCCTCGGTGTCGAGCGGGCCATCCGGCTTCACGTAATGCGACACGTCGGCGATGTGCACCCACAGTTTCCAATGGCGGTCGCCGGAACGCTCGAGGCAGATCGCGTCGTCGAAATCCTTCGCGTCGTCGGGATCGATGGTGACCACGAGTTGGCGCCGGCAATCCTCGCGTCCCTGCAGTTCCGCGGGCTTCACCTGGCTGCCGATCGCGCGCGCCTCGTCGAGGACTTCCTTCGGGAAATGCAGCGGCAAATCGTATTGGCGCAACACCGACAACATGTCCACGCCCTCGGCGTCCGGCGCGCCGAGAACCTCGACGATCTCGCCTTCGGGATTCGTGTTCCGCGATTCCCACTCGCGGAGTTCCACGACGACCTTGTCATCGAGGTACGCCTTGCGGCCGACGTCGCGCGGCTCGGGCACATAGATGTCGTGCGGGATCCGCGGGTCGTCGGGAACGACATGGAGGAACCGCGGGCCGCGCTTGAGCGTGCCGACGATCCGCATGCGTCTTCGCTCGAGGATGCGGAGGACGGTCCCGGTGTCCTGCGCATCCGCGCCGCCGCGTCCGCCGCGCGACGGGGGATCGCGCCGCACCAACACGCGGTCCTCGTGGAGCGCGGTGCCGGTGGCGTTCTCGGGAATGGCGATCTCCTTCAAGGCGGCATCGTCCGGCGCGACGAATCCTTTTCCCTGACGGGTCATGCGGATGCGACCCGGCACGAGGTCGGCCTCGAGCGGCTTGATATAGCGGTCGCCCTTGATGCGGGCGATGTCGCCGCTTGCCTCGAGGGCGGCGAGGGAATCCTCGAGTTCGCGTTGGCGGGCGGGGGGAAGGCGCAGGGCGCGCAGTAGTTCCGGGACGTTGGCGGGCAGGTAATCCCGTTCCGACAACAGGCGGAGAATTCGATCCTTCATGATGCTTCGGCTGCCTCCGCGATGCCGTCACCGCGGCGGTGATGCCCGACAGTCGCCGAATCCGGAGGGGATAGCCATCTTTTGGGCGCGGCGGATCCGGAACGGCACCGCGCCACGTCTGTGTGGCAGCGGTCGTGAGACCGTGGACGGGACGCCTGTGGCAGCGGTCGTGAGACCGTGGACCGAACGTGCCGTAGCCGGAATGATGCAGTCGCGGCAGGGGAATTATCTCACGCCAAGTCGGACCAAGGCCATCCAAGTGGAACAAAGGCCGCAGGGGTATCATTTCACCGGACGGTGGGATTCGATGTCTGGGTCCCCATCCGCGTTCCCGCTTTCTTGGCCGGCCTTGGTCCCCCTTCGCGTGAGGAATTCCCGTCTTCCGAACGAATCGTTCCCGGCTGAGCCGCCATGCTTGCGGAGTTTTCGCGCAGGCGGGACGCCCGCGCTACGCATGCTTCGGTCTCTTCAAACTGAAAACTTGAAACTTGAAACTTGAAACTCCGCCGCGTCACCGCGGCTGCCACGCAAAGAGCGGCCCCGCGCGAAATGGGACTTTCGCGGTTCCCATGGGATCGCCATGGTTTTCGTCGTTCTCCCGAATCGTTCCATCGCGGAGCGAAATCCCGTTCGAGCATCCCATGAATCCCCGAAAATTCCCGCTTGGTCTCGCGCTCCTGCTGGGAGCGTCGGCGTCATTGGCCCCGTTGTCGGCGGCCGAAACCGCGTTGCCGCCTTTGCCCGCGCCGCTCGGCGTGCCGGTGCCGGGCCCCATGACCGACGCGCCCTATGCACCGCAACCGATCCTGTCGGGCGGCGTGGTGATCCCGCTCTTCGCGCCGGATTCGCCGTACCTTAGGGCCGGGAAGATCCGCGAGGCCGAGGTCTACAAGATGTGGGGCGCGGGCATCGTGGGAGCGATCACGAACATCCACAACCCGTCGCTCGAGTTCCATGCGGGCAACGGTTCGTTGAACACCGGCGCGGCGATCATCCTCGCCGGCGGCGGCGGGCACCGGACGCTCAACACGGGAGAGGCGTCGCCGTTCGTCCCGTTCTTCGCCAACCACGGCGTCAACACCATCATCCTGCGCAATCGTCTCCGCAGCGATGGCTACGAGCCGAAGACGGACGGCGTGTACGACGCGTTGCAGGCGATCAAGCTGGTACGCGCGCACGCCAAGGAATGGAACATCGACCCGAACAAGATCGGCATCATGGGATTCTCCGCGGGCGCGGAATTGGCCGCGAACGCCTCGTTGATGTGGCCGGAATTCGATCTCAAGAACGACACGGCGGGGAATCCGCTGGCGAGGGTTTCGTCGCGGCCCGATTTCGTGGTGAGCGTCTATCCCGGCCCGTCGCTGTTCGCGAACGGCGGCACGCCGCCGATTCCGCGCGACGCCCCGCCGGCCTTCATCACGTGCGCCGGCTGGGGCGATTGGATCCACGCGGTGTGGGCGAACGAGTATTTCACGGCGTTGCTGAACGACGGCGTTCCGAACGTCGAGATGCACGTGTACGCGCGCGGGCATCATCCGGGCGACAAGGTGGGTCCTGACGAGCCGCCCGCGACCGGCGCGTTGAGCAACATGGGCGGGATCTCGTACGGGACGTGGTCGGCGCGTTACCTGGAGTGGTTCCGCGATCTTGGATTCCTGAACAAACCCGGCGTCGAGACGCAGGCGGCGAAAGACGTGGCGGCGAATCTCAAGCGCGTGAAGCGCAGTGCGACGTGGAACCCGCGGCCGCCTGCACAGGCACCGGTACCCGCACCGGCGAAACCGTGAGGGGGAGGAATTATTTTACAGGAGCAAAGGGAGGGAACGGAGGGGGAAGCAGGGAGCTCGGAGCAGGGAGCAGGGAGCCTGAGCATGCGTGGGTGACGGCGGCCCGCCGTCACCCACGCATGCCGAGGCCGGGCCCGGCCAAGCTTGGGTGGGTGGCACCGGCCCTGGTGCCACTTTCTCGCAAGCCCACACGGGGCCGTGCGCGATCCTGCCTTGCCTTCGATGACGGCAGGGCCGCCGTCACCCACCCATGCTGTGGCCTCGCTGCTCCCTGCTCCCTGCTTACTCCCCGCGCAACGCGCCGAGCATTCCGCCGCGACAGGCTCGCCACGTGGCGACGGCCGCAAACAAAAGCCCGTTGAGTGCGACCGCCACCAGCGTCAGCGCGAGGCCGCCCAACGGCAGGCCGCCACCCGACAACGCCGGGAACACCGCGACCATCGCCGCCGCGAATCCGAGTCCCAAACCCAGCAGCACCAGCACCGCGTGCTCGGCCAGCACGAGGCGTCGCACGAGTCCCGCGTCGAATCCCACCGCGCCCAGGACGGCGAGTTCCGCGCGGCGTTCGTGCACGTTCCGCAGCACCACCACGCCGAGACCCACGCTGCCCAACAACAATCCGAGCCCACCCAATGCCTTGAAGGTGTCGAGATAGGTGTTCTGGACCGCGTTGAACCGCGCCATCCGTTCCGCCGTCGGCACCGATTCAAATCCCACGTCCTGCAGCGCTTTCCCCAACGTCTTCGCCGCATCGCCGGCGGTCGCGACCGGCGCGTCGACCAAAAACGCGCGGTGCCCCGCTTCGTTCGGGAAGCGTTGCGCGAATGCCTTTTCGTCGATCAAAAGGCTTCCCTGCAGGATCGAGTTCGCCACCGCGCCGACGAGCCGCACTTTGAAAACGCGCCCGCGGTCGTCGGTGAGCTCGAGCGTGTCGCCGAGCTTCTTCTGCAACGACCATTGGATCGACGCGTCGTCGCCGATCGCCGGGATTTCGTCCGCGTCCGCCGGGCCGTTCAGCGCGCGCCAACCGGTGTCTTTCGCGATCCCTTCGGCAAAGCCCGCGAACGCGAACGCGCCGCGCCGTGCGAGCGATTCCGGATCCACGCCCAGCAAACGCGGGCGTCCGGGCTGGCCAAGGTTGAGGCAACTGGTCTCGTCGCCGTCGCGCACGCGCATCGCGACGAACGACACCCCGGGC
>JANYDN010000057.1 GCA_025363585.1 Verrucomicrobiota bacterium
GACAACGACGCCGTCGGCAACGTCACGCTCACGTCGTTCGCCGGGACCGCCGAGGTGTTCAGGATCGTCACCGCCGCCTCGTAAGGCTCCTGGCTCCGCACCGTCGCGGGATGCGTGAACGCGAGGGAGAATTTCGGGTTGCGCACCAACACCGATCCCGCGGCCGAGCCCTTGATCCTCACGGAGCCCGCGGCGAGTCCGTCGAGGTCCGCCGTCAACGCGAGGTTGAGCACGTGCAATCCCTCGAGGAGGCCCTCGACGAGGAACTCGCATTGCCCCGCGTCGCCCGATTGCAGCCGCCCGACGTCGTCCGCCGTCCCGGGTTTTCCATCGGGCCCGACGCCGCGCACGGGCAGCACCGGCTGGATTTCCTTCGCCGTCCCGACGCGCGCGAAGCGCAGCGGGTCGTCCGACGAACCCGGGATCAGGTCGGTTCCCGGCGGCAACACGAGGTTCGCCTGGATGTTGGCGACGGATAGTCCGGAGCCCGCCGGCGCGGCATTCTCGGTGAACACCTGCACGCTGAAGAATTGGTTGAGGAAACCGATGTTGCCCGGAATCACCAGCAACGCGGGGATCGGCGGCACCGACAGCCCGAGGTCCCCGTCGGTTTCGTCCGTGAACTGGAACTGGATTCCCTGCACCGAGATTCCCGCCGTGCGGACCTTCTCGGGCAACACCACCAGCGACGACAATTGGTCGGTCAGGTCCTTCGCCGTCGCGAGCCTCGCGTCGATCTCCGCCGCGGGAATGATCTCCGTCGCCGACACCGCGCGCGGCACGACCACCGGCGCGCGGATCGAGATCGTCTGGCCGTCGAGCACGAGGCCGACCTCGAACTCCGTCACGCGGAAGTTCGATTCGTCGATGAAGATTCCCTTCGCCTTGATCTCGTCGCCCGACAGCGGACGCGACGTGACCTTGGTGACGAGGACGTCGTCGAAAACGCGGACGGGAATCGAGGACGGCACGGCGTCGAGTACCACCACGCGCTCGTTGCCGGCGTCGCGCACGAGTTGGATCGCGTCCAGTTGGTAGTCGCCCGCGAGCGCGAGCGGCGGGAGCAACAGCGGCTGGTTCGGCGCGCCCAGCAACTCGCGGTCGGGCAACGAGGGCCCGCGCAACCGCGCGACCACGTAGGTGCCGTCGAGCGTCGCGGGATCCCCCTCGAACCGCGTCGCGATCGATCCGGCCAGTCCCTTCGGCACCGACAACACGGCCGGCGACGCCGTGAACGACGAGCCCAGCAACAGGTAGTCGAACGACGCGAGCGGTTCGGCCGCGCGCGAGGGCGAGAGCGCGGCGCACGCCACGGCCAACGCGGCGGCGAGGGATCCGATGGAATTGCGAAGGTTCATCGCGTTCCTTTCGCAGGCATCGACGCTGGTCGGACCTGGGTTTCGCGACGCACCGCGACCGGTGGCGGGGAATCATCCGGCGGTGGCGTTGTCCATGGCGGACCCGCGGAATCCGTCTCGTCGTCGCAATCGTCCGGCGGCACCGGCGTGGTCCGGCCCACCCGCACGTACGCCTCGGCGATGGATTTCCGCGCGCCGAATCGACGCAGCGTGTCCTTCTCCGCGGACGGCAGGTACAGCGCGGCCCACGGCAGCCCCGAGAGTTCCATCTGGTTGGTCCACGCGGAGAGCACGGCCTCGCCCGCCGAGAGACGGTTGAGAAACGCGCGGAATGCCAGCAGGCGTCCGGATTTCTTCGTGGCCTGGAAACCGAGCAGCATCTTCGGCGGACGATTGCCGAGTTGGAGAATGCTTTTGTAGGCCGCCGCTCCGTCGGGAGCCAACAGGTTGCAGGAATCGAGGATCACGAAATCCGCGTCGTGGCCCCATTCGTTCTTTTGGACCACGTCGATATCGTTCGGCGCGAAGAACAGGAACCGCGGCGTCGGCGGGTTGATCGAGATGTGGTCTCCCCATTGGCCGTCGGTCGTGCCGTGCACGTTGATGTACATCAGGTCGGCCTCGCCCACGTCGACCGCACGCGCCGGATCGCCGAATGCATGGGCGAACGCGGCGAAATCCTGCGCGCTCCCGGGCGCCACGCCCGTCTGCACGTCCGGAAACGGGAGCGGGACACCGCTGTCGTCGAAGGCGAACTCCGCCGTGGTCAGCACGAACCGAGTCCGGAATTCGAAATGCGGCAACTTGTCGCGCTTCTTGTAGTCGTGGTAGTCGAGCGCGCCGACCGCCAGTTCGGCCCGGTCCATCAGGACCGACGACGTCGCCACCGTCCCCCCGGGTTGCGCCACCAACCGGAAATCACCGGGGTCCTCGTCCTTCACGTAGATCACCCGCGGATCGGACGCATTGGGATCGGCGCCCAACGCGAAGCCACCGGTTGCCGGATCCTGCACGCCGAACACGCCGGGTTCGCCCGGAAGCGGGACCAAGGCGATCTCCGCGGAGTTGCCGAGATTGGCCATGATCGGCGTCTGCGCGCGGACCGTGGCGGTCGCGTTCGCGGGAAGTCCCCATGCCCGCGCGGTGATCCGCTGCTTGCGGTTCACGAGGAACTTCACCGAACGCGGCGCGCCATTCCCCGCCGGATGATCGCCGTACGCCTCGTCCGGTTCTCCCGGCGTCGACAGGAACAGCACCATCCGCGGCTTCGATGTCACCGTCGACGGCGCGATCTCCACGCGGATTCCCGTCACCGTCACGTCGCGCGCGCCGGCCGGATGATGCGTCGCCGGGGCCTCGCCCGCCGCTTGGCCGGTCAGCTTCCGGCTCGCCTCGGTGTCGGTCCCGGGGAACGCGATCTCCGCGTCTTCTTCCACTTCCCCCGCCGAATCGCCGTCCACCATCGCCGTCCCGCCGGCGACGGCGCCCGGATTGAAGTCACCCGGCGGCCCGTTCAAATCGACGCCCGAGAACGCGCCCGGTCCGTAGGCCGAAACGCTCGTCGGGAAGATCACGGAGCCGCCGTTGCGCGTCGACAACGCGGCCAATCCCGTGGCCCGCGGCGGCGCGCCGTTGATCGTGAAATTCAGGTTGTCCGCGCGCAGCGCCAACTCCGCCGCGCGCCCCTTTGCCAACAGCCCGTCCATGTAACTCCCGTACGCCGGCTCCGTCGGCGCCTGCACCCCCGTCCGAAGGAACTCGAACGTGCTCTTCGCGAACCGCGCGTACAGCGCCGGGTCGCTCGCCATCAAACGAAGGTATCGGTCGTCGCCCTTCTTTGCCTTCAGCCAGTCGGCCAGATCCGGCGGCTCGGAACGATCGTCGAGATCATCCGCCAGGTTCCCGAACACCGTCCGCGCCGCCGCACTTCCACGGATCGTCGCCAGGATGTAGTCCTCGAAACTCCGGATGTTCAGCGACCGGTAGTCGGACGGTTTGATCCTCCGCAGTTCCGCCGACAGCACCGCGTCGCCCGCCAAACGCGCCAACGCGCCGCGGATCGCCGATTTCCCCATCTTCTTGATCTTCGACTTCATCTCCGACGTGACCGCGTCATCGCGCGCGAACGCCGTCTTCCGCGGGTCCGCCGTGCCGTACCGCGGCTCGGTGTAGATCAACGGCTCGCCGCGCCACGCCGCGAATTCCTGCAGCACGCCCCACTCGAATCCCTCCGCCGCCGGGATCTCGCGCGACGCCCAGTTCGCATAGATGGCGTCCAGAAATGCCGGGCCCGCCAACGGCAACGTCGCGTTCGGATCGCCCGCGTGCGGCACGCCCGAGTCGTCCGGCGTCACGAACGCCCCCTCGAGCAGCCACTTCAACAGCAGCATCTGGCGACCCAGCCCCACGTCGCCGAACGGATCCGATCCCGCCGCCTCCGGATGGTCCAGCGCCAGCACGCCGTACATGAAGTGCTCGCGGCGGTTCGCGAAGAACGTGGAGTCGCTCAGCAATTTCGCGCGCGCCGCGTCGGACTTCAGCACCGCGTCGAACCGTCGCGACACCACGTGCGCCGGCGGCAATGGCTCCGGAAAGCCTTTCGAGAGATCCGAGAAATCCGCCTCGCGGCCCACCGTCCACGTCGCTTCCCCCGCCCCGTTCAGCAACGTTCCCGGGAGCGTGTACCGCCAGAATCTCACCAACGCGCGGTCCGTCGTCGGTTGGCTGTTCGCATCCAGTCCCTCGGGTTCCTTGAAGTACCAATCGCCCGTCATGGTCGGCGACGAATGGGGATCCGACGCGTCGAATGCCGCGCGGTCCGTCGCGTTGAATCCCAGCGGACTCAGCAGCTCCGTCGGGAAAAACAACTGGTAGTCGTTGTCGCTCTTCCCCGGCAGGTACACCCCGTTGCACTCCGCAACCACGCCGTCCAGCGTCGTGGCCTTCCACAGCCCCGCGCCCGATCCCTGTTCGAAGATCCACAGGTCATCGCTCGAAAGCAGGTAGCGCGTCGTCACCGCGTCCACCACCGCTTCCCCGATCGCGGCCCGCACCGAATCGCGCACGGACTGCAGCTTCTTCCGGTAGGTGTCCGCGTCGCCCGGCTTTTCCCCGTACGTGAAATTCTGCGAACGCACCGGCACGAACGGCTCGAACTCGCCGAGGTTCCCGAGTTGGTCCCGCCCGAAAATCGTGAACGGCCGCCCGCCGAATCGCTCGCGGTCCACCACGTTCGTCGACAGCTCGTAGATCACGTCGTCGTCGAACCGACCGTTCCCGTTCGCGTCGATCGCCAGCAAAGTCTGGATCTTCGCGGACGGCGTGAAGTTGTCGCGCGCGATGATCTCGACGCGGTCGCTCGACGGGTTGAGCACGCCGACGACGGTCGGCCCGACCCGGTCGCCCGCAAGCGCCGTGCCGAGCGCCACGAACGCCGGCAACGCGTTCGAGATCTTCGGTCCCGTCAAAAGACTGGGCCCCAGAATTCCCCCGCCGCCGCCCGGTTGGGTCACCTCGAAGTCCGCGGTCTCGCTCGTCCAGTCGAACACCATCCGCATGCCCTGGTTCGTCGAGATCACGTTCGACCAACGCATGAACAACTGCGGGATGCCGCCCTTGAGGAACAGGAGGTCCAGCTCGAGCGGCCCGCCGGTCCCGACCGCGGCCACCGTCGTGCGCTTCACCGACACGTCGAGGCCCAACGGATTCTGGTCCAAAACGTCGCTCAGCAAATCAAGCGGCAGGTTCTTCGAACGCACCACGCGCACGTAGTCCGCGTCCTGTGCCAACTTGCCGACCACCTTGTCCCGCAGTCCCGCGAAGCCCTCCGTGATCGAGGCCATCGCCGCCTCGAAAGTCACGCCCGCCGCTTCCGCCGCGGCCTCGTCCAACGGGAGCGCCACCGGCAGGGCGAAAAACCGCGTGGGATCAAGCTGGTCGACGACGTTCCTCAATGTCTGGTCCAACGCGTCGGTCCCGCGCGCGTCGTCGACCACGATTCCCGGCGTCTGGATTTCCCCGAACTCGTCGCTCACGGGCCGCGCGCCCACGATCCGCACGACGATCTCCGGCTGCCCGCCCTCGAATCCGGGAAGATCGGCCGGCCTTGCACGACGTCCCGTCGCGGCCGTCTCGGGGAATTGCGGCGGCGTCGTCGCCACCGCCGGCAACACCGTCACCGCGATGGAGTCGGATCCCGAGTCGCCGTGGTCGTCGGTCGCCGTCACCCGCACCAGGAAATTTCCCGGATCCTGGAAACTCACCGGCACCACGAATCCCGTGAACCCCTCGCCCGCGTTCCCCGGCAATTCCCACTCGAACCGGTGCCGGTCGTCCAACCCAGGATCGGTCACGCGCGCCACCACCAACCGCGCGTCGCCCGCGTTCACCGTGATGTTGCCGCCGTCGATCTTCACCCGAGGCGCCACGTTCCGCACCACCACCCGGCGGCTCGTGAAACCCGTCACCCGCGCGCGATCCTTGCTGTCGGAATCGGTCGTCGCG
>JANYDN010000069.1 GCA_025363585.1 Verrucomicrobiota bacterium
GTCCGCGAGTTTGTCCGGCGGCACCTCCATGTTGATATAGCGGGCGGCGACGCCGTGATGACGGAACGCGGCCTCGACCATGACGCCGGACGGATTGCCGGCGGCGCCTTGCGAGAGGCAACCGACGAGGCTCGGGCAGAAATTCGCGGGAGTGGACATGGTGTTTGGGGAGAGTTGTCGGCCAAGGACGATGGGGCAACTCCCGACGAGCGTATTTTGTCGTCGAAGTCCCAAGCCGGAGCGTTGCAATCGTGGCGTCGTTCGTGGAATCTTTGCCGGTCCGGTCACCCGCCGGCCTTGCCTGTCCGAGACCTGTTGGACCCACCATGAACTTCCTCCCGAAATCCTCCCGCCGCCGGATCATTGCCGCGGCGTTGCTCCCGACGCTGTTTCGGCTCGCGACCAACGCCGCCGATTTCAAGGCCGAGGCCACGCGGCTTCCCGACGGTTCGCTCCAGATCAAATTTCCCGCGGACGCCGCGTCCTATCACCGCGTGCTTTCGGGAACCGACTTGAAGCACCTCGACCGCGTCGATGCCGTGACGCTAGACACGAAGGCGACGCTGCCGTTCGGGGCCGGGACGGACGGCAGGTTCTTCGTCGTGCAACGGGTTCCGAAGATCGCGCCGTTCGACAGCGACGGCGATTGTCTCGACGACATGGAGGAAATGACGGTGCAGCTCACGAACCCGTTGTCGGCGGACACGGACGGCGACGGGCTTTCCGACGGATCGGAAGTGGAGCTCGGCACGGATCCGAACAACAAGGCCGGCGGCACGACGCTGGTGTTCCCGCCGCTGGTGCGCGGGTCGTTCCGGCTCGCGCCGCTTGTCGCGGGACAGAAATTCCTTTCGGCACGGCTCGAGGCGGGATTCATCGAGTGCCCGGCGCACTATAAGTTATCGATGGATCCCGCGAGTTTCGAGTTCCGCGACGCGACCGGTGTTTTGGTCGCGGGACGGGTTCACGGCGCGGGCGGTGTGACCGCGCCGTTTGATTACGACAACCACGGGGCGTGGTCGGCGGTCGTCGATTTCACGTCGCCGGGAGATTTCCTGCTGAGCCGGTCGCCGCAACTGCGGTTGACGTTCAAGGACGCGACGCCGGTGAGCGCGCGCGTGGTTTCGGACGCGGCGGGCCACATCGTGGTGACGGTGGACCTTCCGGACAACGCCGAGTTGGTCGCGTTCACGGGCGCCGACGAACAGCGCTTCACGTGGCAGAGTGCATCGAAGCCGCAGGTGGTGCTCTACGATTCCAACGCGTCGTACGAGGTGCGCGGCAAGCTGGGCGCGAAGGCGGCGCTCGGGAAGCCCGCGTTCGCGTCGCTTGCGGTCGGCGCCGACGTGTTGTTCAAGCCCGGATCGTACACGCTCGGGGGAAGCATCGCCGCGGACCTTCCCGGCGTGCCCGTGGCCGCGACCGCCAAGGGGACGGTCACGTTTGCCCTTGATGGCACCGCGTCGTTCGACGTGACCGCGAACTCGAAGGCATTCTCGCTCGGTCCGCTCTTCAGCATCGACGGTCCGACGGCGGCCGGCGTCAAGGCGCGGATCAACCCGTCGGGAATCCATCTCTCGGGCGCGCGCCTGCACGTGGTCGCGCTTGGATTCGGCGGAAAGGCGATCGACCAGGTGTTCCCGTTGGCCCCGCTGGATATTAATTCCGACGGATCGTTCTCCATCGCCATTGATACCGGTGGGCAAAAGGTCTTGTTCCCGGTGCCGGTGCTCGACTCGATCCAGCCGGCGTATGACGCGGCCCAGATCCAATTGTCGCGCGGCGGCGGTCTGGTTGCCCCGACCACGCTCGGCATTGCCTACCAAGTCGGGATCCGGCTCGAGGCGGGCGGGCCGTTCGCGACGGCGGTGCGGTTGAACGGGACGTTGCGGGGCGACGGGCCGGCGGATTTCCACGGGACGTTGGCCTCGGGCGGCGCGGGGCCGTTGGCTTTCGGCGGGATGCAGGTGGACATGACGGGAGATTGCCTCGCGGGGAGCGGGAGTTTCGCGGCGACCATTTCCTACGCGAGTCCGGCGACGGGCAGCCGGCATTGGAAGGCGTCGACCTCGACGGGGTCGTTGGTCGAGTTCATCGACGACCTCGGGGCGACGCCGTTGACGCTGGGGCCGTTGACGATCGGCAACGGGCGCCTGGTGTTGCGGACGTCGGCGATCGAACTCAGGAACGTGGGAATCCACGTGCCGGGCGTGGTGGACGTGCAGTTGAGCGGGACGCTCGGGCACGACGGGAACTACGAGCTCGTGTTCCCGGCACTCCCGGCTTTCGCCTTGCAGGGATTCGCGTTTCCCAACGTCGACCTGCGTCTCAAGCGCCAGCCGGGGAGTTACGCGGCGGTCGTCGCGGGACAGCTCGCGGGAGAATACGGGGACGATCCCGTGGCCTATTGGCGACTGGGCCAGGCGGACGTGAAGCCCGTGCCCGCGGCCGCGGACACGGTCAGGAATCCGGCCTATCTCAAATTCCCCGGGGCATGGGTCGGCAAAGCGGGTTTCGGTGCGCCCGGCGCGATCGCGGGCGATGCCAACAACGCGGCGGCGTTCGGCGGCGCCAGCCATCTGTTGATCACGGGTTCCGAGAGTTATTTCAACCCGGGCAAAACCTTCGTGAACATTTCGTTGGAAGCGTGGATCAAGGTGGCCAAGTTCGACCGGGACTGGCAGGCGATCCTCACCAAGGGCGACTCGTGCTGGCGGCTCCATCGGTATGCCAACACCGACCAGTTGTCGTTCGGCACGGGCGGAAGCGCCAACGTCGCGGCCGACGATCTTGCCGGGGTGCGCAGCGTCAACGATGACAAATGGCACCACGTGGTCGCCGCCTACGACGGGTTTTGCAAATACCTATATATCGACGGCGCGCTCGACGCATGGAAGCCCTATACCGCCGGGTTCGACAAGAACGACCAGCCGGTGATGATCGGGAACAACTCGGAACAACCGACGCGCCAGTGGGGGGGATCGATCGACGAGGTGGCCATTTATCAGCGCGCGCTCAGTCCCGCCGAGGTCGCGGACCATTATATCGCGGGGGGCGGAACCGTCCTGCGGATTGGCGGGACGCTGACGTTGCAGAACGCCGGGTTCGGCTCGATGGATTTCCGCGGGTCGATCGGTTCCGGCGGCGAGGTGTCGTTGCAGGCGAGCGGTCCTTATGGTCTCGGGGGGTTTAGTTTCGTGGATGGGTACGCGGCGCTGGTCAAGATGGCGGGGCAAAGCCCGGTGATGTGGATGGGGGGCAGCCTGTATTATCCGAACCTGTCGACGCCGCTCTCGGGATTCCGGGGAAGTCTGGACGGGCAGGCGAATCTCGATTTCCGCGTGCAGGGATTGAACAACCTCACGTTGATGGGATTCCCGTTCAACAACGGCTCGTTCGTGCTGGCGGGCAATCTCAAGACGATGGCCGGAACCATGACCGTGGGCGCGGACACGGGGTTGCCGGTGTCGTTCCCGAACCGCCATTTGCAGGGAACGCTGCAGTCGCCGGGCATCGGGGGGTACTTCAAGATCCGCGACGCGGCGGGGATCAACGTCGGCGGGTTCGCGCTCGCGAACGGCTACGTCGAGTTTTCCGGACACGTGGCGGGCGACGCGAAGATGGGGTTGGGCGGGAAGATGAACTGGAACTCGTTCGGCGTGGGCGTGGGATTGCAGCACGACGGCTTCGCGGCGCTCGACGGATCGTATGAACTAAGATCGACCGGCAGCATCCAGATCGGGGGCCTCGCGACGGATTCGCGGCATTGGCTGCTCAAGGGAAACGCGTTCGGCATCGACCCGGGCACGGGAAAACCGACGTTTGGATACGGGAACCTTACGGTGAACGTGGACCAATTCAACCTGACGACGTCGGGCGTGACGTTTGCCGCGAGCGCGTCGGGGGACAGCGGTTGGGGTTATTACGGGCCGGCGTCGTCGTATCCGGCCGCGCGGGTGGGATGGTCCACGGCGTTCGCGCTCGAGAACGCCGCGCTGAAGGCGCACCTCTCGGCGACGTGCGCGGCGTGGCAACGCCAGCCGACGCTTAATTTCGTGTGCGACATCCCGGGCCCGATGGGTACCTGCATTGTCGGGCACTTCGACACGGTGAACCAGAACAAGCCGCCGACGGGATCGAACTGGGCGGACCAGGTCCCCGATGGCGTCCAAGGGGACACGTTCAAGGGCACGTTCACGAAGGACATGGGGACCGACGGAACGTTCTCGTTCTCCACGCCGGATCCGTTCGGGACCAAGCTGTTCTCGTTCACGCTTTGGTGAGGGGAGTCGGGGGTATAAGTTTCAAGTTTTAAGTTTTAAGTTTGAAGTGGAGGAGCGCTGGCGACGCGACATCGCATTCGTTGCGTCGCCCCGCGCGCTCCAAATCGACGTGGCAGCCATCGTGAGATGGCGGACCTAGCGATTTCCGCCACGCCGATCCGCCGTCCCACGACGTCGGCCACGTTGCGCGGGCGAAGTCCGGCGCCGGCGCATGCGCGTCCATCCGCTTGTAGGCCGGGTCCCCTGACCCGGCGTTGTGCGGACCGGCAACAGATATCCATCGGGTTGGAATCCGACGGTGGAACGCCGCGTGGGGGCACGCGGCCTACAGGCCGTGCGGCCTTGGGTTGACGCGCATGGGCACACGCGGGGACGCCCGCGCTACATCCGACGGGTCACCACGGCGTGTCGCGGCGCAGCGGCTTCTTCGCTTGCCGTGCCTTCTGCTCGGGCTTGAGTACCGAGTCCACCAGCGAGAGCAGCGCGTGCCGGCCCTGCAGCGCGACCGAGGAACAGGAAAGGATGGTGGGCGGCGTGTCGCTCCACTCCGCGATGTGCGTCTTGAAAGCGGCGATCCTCGCCTCGAGTTCGTCGGCCTTGATCTTGTCGGTCTTGGTGAGCACGAGGACGAACGGGATCGCGTTGTCGATCAACCACTCGATGAACTGCAGGTCGTTGTCCTGGGGCTCGAGGGACGAATCCACGAGCGTGAAGACGCATTCGAGGTTGGGGCGTTCCGCGAGGTACTCGTTGACCGACGCGCTGAAGCGGCCGCGTTCCTTGCGCTCTACCCGGGCGTAGCCGTACCCGGGCAAGTCGACGAGGCGCCACGTGCCGTTGATGGTGAAGAAATTGATCTCCTTGGTGTGGCCCGGCGTCGGCGAGACGCGGGCGAGATCGCGCTTCCCCACGAGGAGATTCAAAAGGGAGGACTTGCCGACGTTCGAACGGCCGGCGAAGGCGAATTCGGGAAGGGATTCGTCCGGACACGCCGCGAGATTCGGCGCGCTGCAGGAAAAGATGGCGGAGGATGTGTTCACGCGGGATGTCGTCCACGCCCAGTGAAACACGCGGCGTGCCGGCTTGGACACGGGAAAATAAGCCTCACCGAAACCAGGCGTCCACCACCGGCGAGAGTTTTCCCGCCACGTCGGCCGCGAAATACGCGGCGAGCGCGCCGGCGACGACATCCAGCGTGTAGTGCGCGCGCAGGACCAGGACGAGCACCGCCTCCGCCGTCGCGATGATCGCCACGCCGACTGCGAGCCAGACTGGACCGAGATGGGCGGCCTCGATCGCCGCCAACACGGCGAGGGCGGTGTGGCCCGAGAAAAAGAAGTCGTTGCCCACCCCATAGGTGACGAGCAGCGCGGGGAAGCCCGGGTGCCGCCATATAATACCGGGCGGGGGCGGAAGGGTGGAGAAGGCCTGGCAGATCTGGCGCAGGCCGAACAGCAGGAGGATCGCGAGGAACGGCGCGAGCGTGCCGCCGAAGATCGCCGCGCCGATCAACCCCAGGCTCATGAGGTCGATGAAGGCCGAACTCACGATCAACGCCGCGTTGGCGCCGCGCGTGTTTGCCAGGAGACGCGCGTGCCATCCGGACGTGAGGTCGTGCGCGAGGTCCCCGATGCCTTGCTTCGGGACGGATTTCCGCCCGATCAACGATTGCGTCCAGAACCACAGCACGAGCGCCCCGGCAATGGCGGCCGCTCGGATTCCGACTTGCGTCCAAATGATGGCCGAGAGCATGGGGTTGTTAGCTCCGGACGCGGCGATGGGCCTTGCTCTCCTCGAGCAAAACCATGAGCTGGCGCTTGATCTCGTCCGAAAGCGGGTCGCTGGCGGCCCCGCGATCCCGCGTCGGTCCGGCCTCGATCGCCTCGCCCACGCAGATGACGGCATGGATCGGCGGATGCGGGCGCGCGGCGTCGGTGAGGTCTTCCTCGTACCGTTCCACCGTTTCCAACAGGCGCTCGGGAGTCGGGTTGTCGGCGAGATAGTCGCCGGAATAGCACTGGAGTTGCTGGCAAAGATATAGGTCCGCGAGTTGCCGCCAGCGCCGCGCGAGCTCGTCCTCGGCGAGCGCGCCCCGCACCATGTCGGGCAGGATCGCGGTGCGGAGGCGCTTGATGCGCGCCATGGTGTCCGACTCCCGGGTGCCCGCGATCCATTCCTTCTCGAGCGGCTCCAGCAGGGCGTCGAGGAGGCGCGGGAGTCGCTGGACGACGCCGTCGGATCCGGAGGCGCCGAGGTACTCGATTTCCTTGAGGGCCAGCAGCCCGTGTCCCGCCTTCACGATGCGTTCGCGGAGGGACAATTGGGTCTGTGGGTGCCAGGACAGGCGGGATTCGATCTCGGAGAGGACGGGCGCGAGCGTGGTGGCGGGATCGCCCTCGAAGAAATACCGGATGAAGACCGGATGGACGACGACCCTGCCGGGCCGGGGCGAGGCGGCGCGTTGCTTGGCCGCCGAGCGCGCGAGAAAGGCGACGCCGTCCATGAGGTTCATGACCCGGTCGTTGTTCCGGGTGACAAAGCCTTCCGGGAAAAGGGTGAGGGGATGCTTGGCCTCGGCAAGGATGCGGGTGGCGCACTTGAGCGACTCGCGATCGAGGCCCTCGCGATACACGCTGAACGCCCCGATGCGGGGCAGGATGAAAGCGTCGAGCCGGCTTTGCATGAACAGATGCCAACTGGCCATGACGTGGAACGTGCGGTCGACCTCGCGGGCCAGCAGGCCGAGGACCATGGGGTCGCAGGGACGGCAGTGGTTGCCGGCCAGCATGATCCCCGCGCCCTCGTCGATGGACGCCTGCAGGCGTTCCACGCCGACGCATTTCCAGGACGTGACGCCGTAGGTCTTGCGCAGGTAGGTGGGAAGATGCCACTGGACGAGTCGCGCCCAGAACCGGCTCACGCGGGGGGCGATGAACTTATAGGGTTTGGCAACGACGATGTTTTGCATGGCTAGGCGGCGTTGCCCTGCATTGCCCCGGGAAGATCGTCGAGCCGCTTCGAGGCATGGGCGTGGGACGCTCCCCGCAATGGGATGGCGACAAGATAGCCAACCCCGCGGTTTCCATCCGCGTCGTCCCGATGGTTTCCAAATGTCATGATTTTGGCCGGACGCCCGGTTTCCCGGGGCATTCTCGGCCATATCCGGCGAGCCGACCGCGGTCCCCCGGTCTTGAAAGCGGCAGGACCAACCTTCGGGGGCGCGGTGGGTGCGATGCTCCCCACAAGGCGTTCGGTGTCAATGGGCTTGTCTTATGCGGGGGAATCGGGGCGCCGAAGGGGCAGGGTCGTCCCAGGCTTGGCCCGCTTTTGGCAGGCGGGAGTTGATGAAACGAACCGCATGTTCCGCGGTGGCGGTACTGGCCCTACTGACCCTGCTTGCCGGTTGCGAGGACCCGACACAAAAGCCTCCGACGCCGAAAGTTGACGCAAAGGCCCACGAGGCGATCGCCAAGTTGGTTTCGCCCTCGGGAAATCCGTTCCTGCCCCGTCGGCCTTCGCGGGCGATGCAAATTGCCTCGGGAGGTGCCGGCCGGACGACATGAAGACGACATCCCAAGACTCCGTCGAGGAATCGGTGGCGCGCGACGGGAGACGATTCGTGATCCAGAAGCATGCCGCCTCGAACCCGCACTATGATTTCCGACTCGAACTGGACGGCATGCTGAAATCCTGGGCGGTCCCGAACGGCTAAGCCGTATCCATGCAGTAAGAAATCGATTGGGTATCTCGCCAAGACGCCAAGAATCCACGCATTCCCGACTGAGCCGGGACGGAACCATGCAATCGGGGCAGGGGAATTATATCACGCCAAGGGGGACCAAGGCCGGCCAAGAAGGCGGGAACATGTGTTGGGAACCAGACATCGGATCCCACCGTTCGGTGAAACGACCCGCCGGCGGTCTTTGCCCCCTTGGATCGCCTTGGCCCGGCTTGGCGTGAGATAATTCCTCGGCCGCTACTGCATGGATACGGCTAAGGGTTCTTGGCCGGTGCATCGCGGCCGACGGTGTCCGCCGCGGGAATCAGCTTCAACGAGGCCAGCCATTTCAAGGAACCGCTTTGCCACGCGTCCCACATCGGGCCTTTGTACCCGTCCAGGCCATGGTCGCCCGATGGCAGTTCAAGGTATTCGGACGGGACTTTGTGGTCCCGGAGCTCCCGGTAAAACATCGCGCTGTTTTCGGCAGGAACCGCATGGTCGTCAAGCGCGTGGGCGAGGTAGGTGGGCGAGGTGCGGCCAGTGACTTGTTTCTCGTTCGAGTAAGCGTCCACCAAACCAGGCGAGGCATTCGCGCCCAGTAGATTGTCGCGCGATCCGGAATGTCCCTTCGGACCAAAGCTAATCACCGGATACACGAGGATCGCGAAGTCCGGGCGGCACCCGAACCGGGCGATCGGATCCGTCGAAAGGGAATCGCCGTCGTCGAAGCGCGTCGCGGCCGTCGAGGCGAGATGGCCGCCGGCGGAGAATCCCATGATGCCGACGCGCGCGGGATCGAGTTCCCAGGCGCGGGCATTGGCGCGGACGACGCGCAGGGCGCGTTGCGCGTCGAGCAGCGGCACGCGCGCGCGTCCGTGGGGCAGGCGGTATTCGAGGACGATGCCCCCGATGCCGTGGCCGTTGAGCCATTGCGCGATCCCATGTCCCTCGGCGCCCGTGACCAGCCCCCCGTAGCCGCCGCCGGGACAAATCACGATCGAGGCGCCGTTGGGTTTGAGCGCGCGATGGACGGTTATATAGGCGTTGTTGGTGTCCAGCGTGCCGTCGCCGACGGGAGCGGGGCCCGGCCAGAGCGGCGCGCGCTCGTCCGGGCGCGAGGCATCGGCTGCCCGTGCGGACGACGACGGCGATGCCGCGCCCAGAAGGGCGGCGATCAGCGGCAGGACGAGGCGAAGGCTCATAAGGGAGTATGGCTTCCTGTACTACGTTTCCGGCACGCCGTCGTGGCGGCGTGTCTATTTCCGGCTGCTGGTATGATCGGCGGTCGGGAAATCGGCGGGGACGGGTTGGGTGACCTTGCCGGTGGCCGCCCATTCGACCCCGCGCTGCAGCACCGTCGCGGCGCCCACGCATTGCACCGCCTCGACGCCGTGCCCGAGCGTGGTGTGGAAGCAGCGTCCCTCGCCGAACGTCGTCACCATCAACATAGGTTCGTTCTCGCCGGTGCCGCCCTGGGCGGGGGCCGAGTAGGCCGTCGCCAGGATGGTCATCCCCTCCGCCGGCCCGCGGAGCCGGTGGTACAACTCGTCCTTCACGTGGAGCCATTCGGGGGGCAATCCCGCGACGATGGGATGCGAGGGTTCGCGGGTGACCACCAGGAAATCGTGCTGGCTGCCGTGGCCGCCGCCGGCGCCGGGCTTGGAGCTCTTGATGATGATCCCGTCCTTGAAAACCACGAAGGGACCGTCTTTCTCGTTGCGGTCGCCCCATCCGCCGACGCCGATCATCCGGTTGTAATCCTTCCACTCGGGAAACGCGTTGTCGGCCGCATGGACGCTGACGAACCCGCCGCCCTTGCGGACGAAATCCGAGAAGGCGGCCTTGGTCTCGTCGCCCCACGGTTCGCCATTGTAGTTGGACACCACGACCTGGTAATCGGCGAACTTGGGTTTGAAGGACTCGATCTGTCCGGTTTTCGGCGCGGGCGAGGTGGCGACGTCGACGGTGAATTTGCCCGAGTCCTCGAGGATCTTCTTGATCACCGGCGACGTGGCTTTCCACGCGTGGTTGTTCTGGCCGTCGACCAGAAGGACCTTGATGGGCGCTGCGACGGCCGCTGGAAGCGAGGCGAGGAGTACGACAAGGGCGAGTTTCATCGGTGGCATTATATAATTTGGAAAACGGGATGCAGGATCATGGGCGCGCGGGGGACGAAGGAACTTAAAACGTCATTGGGATTCGTCGCGAAAGTCGGTCTTCAAGCGCATCAACTCCGCCTTCATGATCCCCAGTGTCTTGGCGTACTTGGGATCCCCGAGGACGCTGTGCATCTGTTGCGGGTCCTTTTTCAGGTCGTAGAGCTCCCACTCGCCGGTCTCATAGAAGTTTGCGAGCGTGTAGCGATCGTTCCTCACGCCGAGATGCGGGGGGACATCGTGGCTGTCGGGCGCGTAGTAATGATAATAGATGCTCCGTCGCCAATCGGCGGGCGTCTGGCCGCGGAGGATGGGCACGAATGATCGTCCGTGAAGCCCGGCGGGAATCGTTGCGCCCGCCATCTCGGAGAACGTCTCGGCGTAGTCGATGTTCTGCACCATCGCCTTGAACCGACTCCCGGGCTTCACCACCCCGGGCCACTGGACGATCAGAGGCATGTGGATCGACTCCTCGTAGATCCAGCGTTTGTCGAACCACCCGTGCTCGCCGTTGTAGAAGCCCTGGTCGGAGGCATAGATCACGACGGTGTTGTCCTCGATGCCCTCGGACTTCAAATACCCGACGATGCGCCCGACGCCGTCGTCCACCGCCTTGATGCAGCGGAGGTAGTCCTTCATGTACTCCTGGTATTTCCAGCGCGTGAGTTCCTTGCCGGTGGGTTGGGAATTGGTGAAGCGGGCGTTGCGCGGGCCGAACGCCGCGAGCCATTCCGCCTGCTCCGCGGCCGACATGCGTTTCATCTCGCCCGGCCAATTCGTGCCCTGGAAAACCTTCAGGTCGCTCGCGAGGCTCATGTGGCGCCCGATCTCCATCTTCTGGTTGTGCGCGGGGGAAGTGCGGCCCGCGTAATCGTCGAACAACGTGGCGGGTTCGGGGACGTGGACGTCGGCCAACCAATGGTAATAGCGCGGCGCGGGGATCCAGTTCCGGTGCGGTGCCTTGTGCTGGACCATGATCATGAACGGGCGCGCCTTGTCCCGTTGGCGGAGCCAATCAAGGCTCATGTCCGTGATGATGTCGGTCGCGTAGCCCGCGTGTTTCTCGCGTCCGCCGGGCCCGATGAATTCCGGGTGCCAGTAGTCGCCCTGGCCCGGAAGGATCCGCCAATGGTCGGTGGTCGGGCGCGAACCGGCCATGTGCCACTTGCCGATCATCGCGGTCTGGTATCCGGCCTCGCGCAGGGAGTCGGGATACGTCCAGAGGCCCGGGCGGATCGGTTCGTCGAGGTTCATCACCCCGTTCGCGTGGCTGTGGAGGCCGGTGAGGATCGACGCCCGGCTCGGCGAGCACAGGGAGTTGCCGCAAAAACTGTTCACGAACAACCCGCCGCGCGCGGCGAGACGGTCGATGTTCGGGGTCACCTTTTGTTCGCGGCAGAAAGCGGAAAGCCGGGAGTCATAGGCACCGATGGTCTGGAGCGAATGGTCGTCGGTGAGGACGAAGACGATGTTCGGCCGCGCGGCCTTGGCGGCGGCGGCGTTGGCGCCGAGAGGGCCGAGCGCGAGCGCGAGGGCCAGCGCGACCAGGACGGACCGGAGGAGGGCGTCGGGGATTCGGACGGCATTCTTCATGCGGGTGGGGGCTTGCGGGCAAAGCGTTCCGTGAATCCTGCGCCGGCACAAGCCGGCTAATTGTCCTTCATCGAGACGCCGACGACGAGGATGGCGAGGAGGCCCAGGAATTGTGCTCCGTTGAGAAGGATTCCGACCACTGAGAGGGCTTTCCGGGGTCCGCGCCGGGCGGCCGCGACGATTCCCAGAATGCCGGCGACGAAATTCACGGCGACCCCGAAGAACACCAGCAGTCCCGTGACGATCATCGTCGGATCCTGGTCGCCCTTGCCTTTCGAGGTCGCGGCGGCGGCGAACGCGAGCAGGATGATCCAGTACGGGATTCCGAGCAGCCCGACGACGAACGAGATGATTCCCGTGACCGGATGGCGGACGGGCACCGGGACCTGGGGTGTCACCGCGGGCATGCCCATGAGTTGGCGGAGCGGTATCCAACCGGCACACCCCTCGCGCCACGCGAAATCGTTGCCATCGAATTGGCCCGACCGGAGGTAACCCGCGACATCGGCCTCGTTATAGGGACCGTAGTTTTGACCGTTTTTGGAAATATGGATCGCCATGGGAATGTTCCGGGTCCGCGCGCGGCAGCTTCCTCGGGACGGCCGCCGCCGCGGTGGGGCTTGGATACCAATACGGAGGGCAAGGGTATAGGGCGAAGTGGGTGGGGAATCGCCGGGGAGCCGGGCGAGACGCCCGGCATTGCGCAGGCGGGACGCCCGCGCCACGCCACGCCGTTCCGCCGCGATGAGCGCATCGCAGTGCCCCCGCACGAAGTGCCTTTGGACTGCGGCGGGAAGAAGTGTCAGCGACGCCACGCCGCTTTCCTCGCCTGCATGCCCGTCATGTGATTCTGGGGTCAACCATGGAAGGGAATTTTTACCACGGAGCACACGGAGCACACGGAGCACACGGATTCGGAGAGGCCGGGCCCCGGAATATATTTACCACGGAAATCACTGAAATCACGGAAAGCTTTCCCGAGCCAAACATATTTAACCACGGAGCACACGGATCACACGGAAATTGGGGGCACGACAGGCTCTCAGTTCCGTGTGCTCCGTGTGCTCCGTGGTAAAAATGCAATGTCTCGTGTTTCCCTTCCGTGATTTCAGTGATTTCCGTGGTATAAAAGTTCCTAGCGTCCGTGGTCTCACGCGAGGAGTTCGCGGATCACGTTGCCCTCCACGTTCGTCAGCCGTCGTCGCACGCCGTTGTGTTCGTAGACCAGCTTTTCGTGGTCGAGGCCGAGGAGGTGCAGGATGGTCGCGTTGAAATCATAGAGGGGATGGATGTCGGCGACCGCCCGGCGTCCCAATTCGTCCGTGGTTCCGTGGCTCACGCCGGGACGCACGCCGGCGCCCGTCATCCAGCAGGTGAATCCGTCCGGATTGTGGTCCCGTCCCTCGGCGCCTTTCTGGAACATCGGCATCCGGCCGAATTCGGTGCACCACACGACCAGCGTGCTTTCAAGCAGGCCGCGCTGGCGGAGGTCGCGGATCAACGCGGCCGCGGGTTGGTCGAGGATTGCGGCGTGCTTGTCGTATTGCTCGCGGAGTTTGTTGTGTCCGTCCCAGTTCAATTCCCCGCCGCTCGCGTACGCGCCGTTGAACAACTGCACGAAGCGCACGCCGCGCTCCACCAATCGCCGCGCCAAAATGCAGTTCCGCGCGAACGCGGCCTTGTTGGCATTCGACGCGTCGTCGGCACCGTACAGACGCAGGATGTGCGCGGGTTCGGACGACAGGTCCGCGAGTTCCGGCACGCTGAGTTGCATCCGCGCGGCGAGTTCGTAGCTCGCGATGCGCGCGGCGAGCCGTCCGTCGCCCGGATGCGCGTCGGCGTGCCGCGCGTTCATGCGTCCGAGCAGCGCCCGGGCCGCGTCGTCGTCGCCCCGCCCGATGCCCGCCGGCGGCGCGAGGTGGCGGATCGGATCCTTGGCACTCATCGGCGTGCCCTGGAACACGGCGGGAAGGAAGCCCGGACCCCAGTTGTTGGAACCGGCCTGCGGCACGCCGCGCGGGTCGGGGATGGAAACGAATGCCGGCAGGTCCTGGTTCTCGCTTCCGAGCCCATAGCTAATCCACGATCCAAGACTGGGAAATCCGTCGAGGGCGAAACCGGTGGAGAGGAAGTTCTCTGCGGGCCCGTGGGTGTTGCTCTTGCTGGTGAGGGAATGGACGAACGCGATATCGTCGGTCAACGACGCGAGATGGGGTATAAGTACGGAGACCCATTTGCCCGTCTGGCCGCGGCGACGGAACGCGTATTGGGGTCGCGCGAGATTTCCGGCCGGTCCCTGGAACGTCACGGCCGGCCCGCCTTCCAGGGGTTTCCCGTCGTGTCGTATAAGTTCCGGCTTGTAGTCCCAGGTCTCGAGCTGGCTGACGGCCCCGGCACAAAAGATGACGACGACGTTTTTGGCGCGCGCGGGAAAGTGGCCGTGGCGCGGCGCGAACGGGCGCGAGGCGGCGAACCCAGGATCGGCGGCGAGAAGTCCCTCGCGGCCCAATAGGCTCGAGAACGCGATGGAACCCAGGGCCGTCGACGCGCCGGTGAGGAAGCGTCGCCGATCGAGCAGGCCCGCGCCGGCGGGCGAGAGGGATTGCGGGGGGTGGATCATCTGGGGAAAGACGCCCGGCTTATAGTATTTGGATAACGGGCATATATGCCGGTCGGCTTCACTGCGGGCGGGGACGCCCTTGGTTGTGCAGCCGGGGACGGCCGCCCTACGGCTCGTTTCATGGCGAGAAGACGAATTCGTTGCTGTTGAAAACGGCCCGGCAGACGGTCGCCAACCCGTGGTCGCGCGACACGGCCAACGCGTCGTCGAGTTCGGAGGGCGAGGGATCGCGTCCGAGCGCGAGACGCCAGGCGAGACGCACTTGGTTCCGCGGATCGACGCCGGCTTCGTGCGCGACCCGCGCGGCCAAAGCCGCCGATTCGTCGATCGTGAAACGGCTGTTGAAAAGGTTGATGGCCTGGATCGGCGTGGTGGATTCGCGACGGCGCGCGGTGCTTTGCCCGGCATCGGGACAGTCGAACGGGCCGAACACCGCCTCGCGCTCGCGACGCACCTTGTGCGCGTAGACCATGCGTCGGAGTCCGTCGCCGCGGTACGATTCCACGGGTTTGAATCCCGTCAAACCACCGCGCAGGTCGAACAAATCGAAACCGCGCCCGTACATCGAGCGATCCAGGCGCCCGCTCGCGGCGAGCATCGAGTCGCGGATCGTCTCGGCCTCGAGTCGGCGCGACGGGAAGCGCCATAGCAAGCGGTCGTCCGCGTCGCGCGCCAGGCCCGCGGGATCGACGCGCGCCGATTGCCCATAGGTCGCGGACAGCACGACCAACCGATGCAGGTGTTTGATCGACCATCCCGACCGGACGAATTCACCGGCCAACCAATCGAGCAACTCCGGATGCGACGGCTTGGATCCGTTGCGGCCGAAATCGCTGGGCGTGTCCACGAGACCGGTCCCGAAATGTCCCTGCCAGACGCGATTGACCATCACGCGCGCGGTGAGGGGATGGGTCGGGCTTGCGATCCAATCGGCGAGGCGCAGGCGCCGGCCGGCCTCGTTCGTATCGTCCCCGCTCGCCGTCGCGCCGAGCGCCACGGGCACGGCGGGGACGACGGGATCCATGGGTTGCTCGGGATCGCCGCGGCGCAGGATGTGGATGTCGTCGGGTTTGCGGAAGATGCCCGCGAAGGCCGTGCCGGCGGAATCCAGCACGGCGATCCGGGCGGCGGATTGCTTGCGCTCCGCCGACAAACGCGTGGCCTCGCGGGCTTCGTCCGGAGCGAGGCCCAGAAGTGCGGGCGGCGCCGGTTCGCTTTTTCCCGCGATATAAGTCGCGCGGTCCGTCGCATCCGCGACGAGGCGCCAGCCGCCCGATGCGTCGGCGAGTTCGATCCGATAGTCGGTGGCCAATCGATCGTGGAACTCGCCGTTGCGATCGCGTCCCCAGACCACGCGGTCGATCTCGTGATCCCCGGCGAATTCGAGTTCGACCCAGCCCTTGCCGGTCTCGTTGGACATCCAGCTTCGGGAATTGCCGTATTCGCCGTCGTTGATCTGGCGGAGTTCGTGTCGGTTCTCGACGACGGTGTCGCCCGACGAGCGCGTTTTGGTGCCGGCGGATGCGAGCGCCACGTTGCGCCCCGCGGTGTCGTAGACCTCGAGTTCGTCGATGCACGGCTCGAGGTTGCCCGTGGCTCGGATGGTGAAGCGCACGCGACGCGCCCTCGTCGGAGCGAAGCGATCGGTGTTGAGCCGCGGGTTGACCGCGGCGCGGGTCATCCCGGATTTCGACGGGCCGTCGACGGGATGGGCGATCGGGACGAAGCGCGCGAGATCGTGGTCGAGTTCCGCGACGCGTGCCTTGAGTCGGTCCTTTTCGACGCGGCGCGCGGCGGACTCCGGCGTGCGGAGTTCGCGTTCGCCGTATTCCACGCCGGCGACGAAGGCCTGCATGGAGTAATAATCGCGCTGCGAGACGGGATCGAACTTGTGGTCGTGGCAGCGCGCGCAATTGACGCCGAGCCCGAGAAACGTCTGCCCGATGTTGGTGACGATCTCGTCGAGGGAATCCTGGCGCGCGAGGCGTTTCGACGGTTCGTCGGCGCCGATTTGTCCCGGGAGAAGCACGGAGGCAGTGACAAGGAAGCCGGTCGCCGCGTCCTGTCCCAGGACATCCCCGGCGAGTTGCTCGCGGATGAATCGGTCGTAGGGCAGGTCTTCGTTGAAGGCGTGGATTATATAATCGCGGTACGGCCACGCGTTGGGCCGCTCGGTGTTCACCTCGAAGCCATGGGTGTCGGCGTAGCGCACCACGTCGAGCCAGTGTTGTGCCCAGCGTTCGCCGTGGCGCGGCGATGCGAGCAGATCGTCGACCGCGCGCTCGTGCGCGTCGGGCAGGGCGTCCGCGACGAATGCATCGATCCGCGCGGGAGCAGGAGGCAGTCCGGTGAGGTCGAGGGAGACGCGGCGTAGCCAAGTGGCGCGATCAACTTCCGGGGCGGGCGCCAGCTTTTCGTGTTCGAGTCGCGCGAGAACGAATCGGTCGATCGTGTTCCGCGGCCACGCCGTGTTCGTGACGACGGGGATGGCGGGCGACGCAACGGGGGCGAGAGACCAAAGCTCCGTGCCGACGGCGCCGGCCGCGCCGAGGCACAGCGGCAACGCGGCGAGAATGAACGGTCGGATATAGTTCATCTGCCGGCGGTGACAGTTCGTGGGGCGGGTGACAACGGCGCGATGGTCCCGTCGGTGGGACGCGAATTCAATCGTGATTCGGGGGTAGAGCGGCCGTCCCGGCCGCGCAACTCGCAGGCGTCCCCGCCTGCGCCATGCTTCGAGACACCGAGCCGAGACGGCTCGCATTGCGCAGGCGAGACGCCCGCGACTACCGCAGGCGGGGACGCCCGCGCTACGGCGGTTCCCGCGTGGGTTATTTGGAGGGCAGCGTCGCCGTCGCGTTCCCGTTGGTCGCGGCGGCCTTCACGAAGTCCACCAACTCGGCGCACTGGAAGAAGCCGGTCCACATGTTGTGTCCCTGGCCTTTCGGGACCATTAGTTCCATCCGCCCGCCCAACGCGTCGTAGCGTTTTTTGACGAGGCCCGAGTTGGCCTCGAGCGGAACGGTGGCATCGACGTCGCCGTGGATCGCGAAGAACGGGACGCCGGCCTTGGCGAGTCCCGCGAGGCGGTCGATGGGATTGTGCTCGGCGAGTCGCGCGGACAGTTGTTCGGCGGTGAGGCCATAGGCGCCGGCCGCTCGGTCGATGCCCGGATAGCTGGCGAGGTTGCACACGGGATAGATTCCGGCAAAGCCCGCGACCTTGTCCGGATGCTCGGCGGCCCAGCAAAGGGTCATGAGGCCGCCGCGGCTCCGGCCCAGCAGCACGGGTTTGGATGAGTATCCGCGCTGTCCGGACATCAAGGCGTGGAACGTGTCGAAGAGTCGGCGACCCTCGGGGCTGCCATAGGATTCGCCGACGTCGATGCCGGCCACGGAAATGCCGGCGGCGAGGAAACGTTCGAACATCCAGTTCTCCTCGGTGCCGGGCAGTCCGGGAAGCGTGGGCGCGTACCAGACCCAGGCCTTGGGTTTCCCGGCGATATAATGGGCCGACGGTATGATGAACGCGGCGTGGCCCTCGACGGCGAAGGATTCGCCCGGGAGCGGCAGCGTCTTGAGGGGTGCGGCCGGCGCCGGGTCCACGGCGCGCGTCGTCCAAGCGACGAGAACCAGAATCAAAAGCGTTCGTGGCAACATGTGCTTCATCTTAACCCGAAGGCCCCGGATTGTTTACAGGAGGAAACCTTGGCGTTAAACCCCATCGCATCCTTCCGGACAAGTCTCGTCCCGGCTCATCCGGCCGTGAGCGCGGCGCGCGCGTCGCCGGCGGCGCCGGTCTTGTCGAGGAAGTAGTCGTAGCCGCCGACATAGGACGTGACGGTGCCGGCATTCACGTGAAGGACGCGGTTGGCGATTTTGCGGATGAAATGCACGTCGTGCGAAATGAACACGAGCGTTCCCTCGTAGCGCTCGAGAGCCATCGTCAGCGACTCGACGGTGGTGATGTCGAGATGGGTCGTGGGCTCGTCCATCAGGAGCAGGTTGGGCGGATCGACGAGGAACTTGATGAGGTTCAACCGGCTTTTCTCGCCGCCGCTGAGCACCTCGGTGAGTTTGTAGATCTCCTCCTTGCGGAACATGAAGCTGCCGAGGATGGCACGGGCCTCGTCCTCGCGGAGGTTGGGAGCGCTGTCGACCACCTCCTGCAGGACGGTCTTGTTGGGGTCGAGGGAATCGGCGCGGTGCTGGCTGAAGTAGCCGATCTTGGCGTTGTGCCCGACCTTGCGCTCGCCCTGCTGGAACGGGACGACGTCGGCCATGATCTTCATGAGCGTCGATTTGCCGGCGCCGTTGGGCCCGACCAGCACGGTGCGTTCGCCGCGCTCGATGTATAGGTCGAGCCCGCGGTAGACGGGCACGGAACCGTAGGACATGTGGATGCCCTCGAGCGTGACGGCGCGTTGGCCGCCGCGCGGGGGCGGGGGAATCTGGAAACGGAACGGCTTCCGTGGAGGCGTCGGTTTCTCGATGAGTTCCATGCGCTCGATCTGCTTGAGCTTCGCCATGGCCTGGGAGGCCTTCGAGGTGACGGAACGGAAGCGGTCGGCGAATTCCTGGAGCGCGGCGATTTCCTTCTGCTGGTTCTTGAAGGCGGCCATCTGCGACTCGTAGTTGGCCTCCCGTTGCGACAGGAACTCGGTGTAGTTGCCGGTATAAGCGATCACCTTGCGCTCGGCGATCTCGTGCACCTGGGTGACGACCTCGTCCATGAACTGGCGGTCGTGGGATATAAGAAGCAACGCGCCGGAGTAATTGGCGAGGTACTTCTGGAGCCAGAGCAGCGAGAGCAGGTCGAGGTGGTTGGTGGGCTCGTCGAGCAGCAGGAGGTCGGGCTCCATGACCAGGAGGCGCGAGAGATGCGCGCGCATGACCCAGCCGCCGCTGAGCTCCTTGGCGGGGCGATGGAACTCGTGCTCGCGGTAACCGAGTCCGGCGAGCATTTTCTTGGCCTTCGCCTCGACCTGCGGGTCGGTGAGGGCGTCGTGTTTGGCGTGGGCCTCCATGTAGGCCGGGCTGTCGACGGCGCCCGCCGCCTCGAGTTCCTTGAGTTTGTGTTCGAGCCGGACCACTTCCCCCGCGCGGCCCGTGGCGATGTCGAGGACGGTCTCCTCGCCGACGGCCTCGCCTTCCTGCGGGAGGAACCCGACCATGGTCCACGCGTCGCGCTCGACGGCGCCCTCGTCGGGCTGTTCCTCGCCGAGAATGATCGAGAAAAGCGTGGATTTGCCGGCGCCGTTTGGGCCGACGAGGGCGACGCGGTCGCCGTAGTTCACCGTGAGCGACGCGCCCTGGAAGAGGACGCGTCCGCCGTAGGACATCTTGAGATCGCGGATGGAAAGCATGCGGGGCCGCCCGAAGCGGCCCGGGGACAGTGGGGGAGAACGGTGGGCCACGCGAGCGCGACGTGCGATGAATTGAGGGTTGGGCCGACACGGTGAAAACCGTGGGTGGCGGCGGCCCGCCGCCACGGCTGCGTACGGAGCAGACGGGCGCCGAGCTGGGAGCACGCAGTGGCGGCAGCGGAATTTTCTCACGCCAAGACGGACCAAGGCCATCCAAGGGGGACAAAGACCGCCGGGGTGTCAATTCACCGTCCGATGGGTTTCGATGTTTGAATCCCAATCCACGTTCTCGCCCTCTTGGTCGGCCTTGGTCCCCTTGGCGTGAGGAATCCCCGTTTTATCCGAACGCATCCCTCCGGCCGGGCACGAAAAAGCCCACGCGACGGCGTGGGCTTGATCCGAAGGCGGAGGCCTCGGCCTACCGGCCGGTTGCCGGGCGACGCGCGAGACGGCGGTAGAGCGCGAACGCGGCGACCGCACTGCCCGCGAGGACGGTCATCTCGGCCGGCTCGGGGACCGAGGTGAAGGTGACGCCTTCGGGAAGGTTCAGGTCGACGCCGCTTTCGCCGCCGAAGTCCTCGTAGAACTGGACCTCGAAGGTGTGGACGCCGGCCGTGAGGTTCACGTTGTTGCTGATCGTGGCGGGCCCGTGGCCGCCGCCATTGTCGATGATGAGGTTGCCGTCGATGAAGAACAGGCTGCCGTCGTCGGACTCCATCGAGAAGCTGTAGTTGCCGTCGCTGGGCACCTTGAGGCCGCCGTTGAAGTCGGCGCCGAAGACGGAGAGCTCGAAGGGGTGCCAATTGAAGCCCGTCGAGGTGCCGAACTGGATGTCGGGGGTGTTGAAGCTGCCGGTGAACCCGGTGTAGGGCGCGCCGCCCGTGGCGTCATTTCCGATGCCCGTATAGACATCGACGATGATTTGGGCCTGGGAGCCGGTCGCGGCCGCAATGGCCAGCGCGAAGGCCGCGTGTTTCAGATGGGAGGATTTCATTGGATAATGGGAGGAGGCGGGCGATCCGAACTGCCTCTTCTTTAGAGTCGAAACGACTTTCAAATGCAATGGCGCGTTTGACCAAGGGCGAGAAGCACGCCGGTGCGTGGCCTGCCGGAGAACCCCGATGGTGGGGACGCCCTATCGAGCCACAAAAGCACTCCGGATCGACGACGGCAGCGGTGGCGTGGCGCCTGGTTTGGACGCCACCCAGGACGCCACTTCGTTCGCGTGACGGTTGATGTCCTAGAGATCCCACCCGGACAACAGGCCGAGGGCCATGGCTTGGGAACCCGAATATTTCACAGGAGGAAAGGGAAGGAAGGGAGGGCGGGTTGGTCCTGCTATTTGGAGGCAAGCAAACCGACGCCTCCCTTAGCCGTATCCATGCAGTAGCGGCCGAGGAATTATCTCACGCCAAGCCGGGCCAAGGCCATCCAAGGGGGCAAAGACCGCCGGCGTGTCGTTTCACCGAACGGTGGGATCCAATCCCTGGTTCCCGATACACGTTCCCGCCTTCTTGGCCGGCCTTGGTCCCCCTTGGCGTGGGAGAATTCCCATGCCGCGACCGCAGTGTTCCGTCCCGGCTCGGTCGGGAATGCTTGGATTCTTGGCGTCTTGGCGCCTTGGCGTGATACCCAATCGAGTTCTTACTGCATGGCTACGGCTTAGGGCGGTCCGGTCGATGTCCCCGATCCGCTGGCACTGCGTTTGCTTAGTAGTCGGCCATGGCCCTCAAAACCGAATCCCGAACATGCGGGCGTGGCAAAGGCTCGCTTTCGGTGGCATCGGACCACGGGTTCACGCTGATGGAAATGATCGTGGTGCTCGCGATACTCTTTGTGCTGGCGAACCTCTTCATGCCGGTGAGCCACGCGAGACCAAAGGCCCAGCGAATCAAGTGCGTCAACAATCTCAAGAACGTCGGCCTTGGGTTCCGGATATTCGCCACGGACAACGACGACCGCTTTCCGTGGCAGGTCCCGGCGACGAACGGCGGGACTAAGGAATGGGTATCCGATGGGACCCAGATCTGGAGGCATTGGAACGCGGTGTCGAACGAGTTGAGCACGCCGAGAATGTTGGTGTGTCCGAGCGACGACCGGGGCGAGGCGGATCCGAAATGGGGGACCACCAATACCACGAGCATCAGTTATTTCATCGGACTCAACGGCACCGGGACGAATGCGGCCACGATCCTCGGCGGGGATCGCAACGTGACCATCGACGGCAAGGCGACGCTCCCGGGACGGTTGGTGCTGGGAACGAATGGAGTCGTGGGCTTCTCCGGGAAGATGCACCGCGACGCGGGCAACATCCTCCTCGCGGACGGGAGTGTTCAGCAGGTGACGAGTGCGCGCATGCACGAGGCGGTGCGCAATGACTTCGAGGCCGCGGGAGTTTTAACGAACACATGGTTGATGCCGTAGAGACGGAGAAGACAGACGGGAGGAATTATTTCACGCCAAGACGCCGAGGCGCCAAGGGCCGACGAACCTCGTTTTCCTATGTGTGTCGGAACGTTTGAATCGGGGGTGGTCTGGGGGAGCGTCGGCGTCCGAGACCTTGGCGCCTTGGCGTGAAACAGTTCCTGATGGCTGTTTGAGGCCTCGTGCTCGACGGCCACCCGTTTTGTCGATAGGACGGGAGCAGAGAGAATGTGATGACCACCCGGAACCCATCCTACGACAGTCGTGGTGCCAAGTCCTCGCGTGGGCTGACCTGGATCGCCATCATGGTGATCCTCGCGGTGATCGCGATGCTCGCGGCGTTGATCCTGCCGGCCCTCGCCAAGTCGCATCAGAAGAGCGCGCGAATCAACTGCATCAACAATCTCAAGAACGTCGGCCGTGGGTTCCAGATATTCGCCACGGACAACGACGGTCTGTTTCCCTGGCAGGTTCCCATTGCGAACGGAGGCACGAAGGAATGGGTGTCCGACGAAACGCAGATCTGGAGGCATTGGCACGCGGTGTCGAACGAGTTGAGCACGCCGAAGATCGCGGTGTGCCCACACGACCCAAGGGGAGGGGATGTCTTGGGATGGGGAGAAACAAATACCACACACATCAGTTATTTCATCGGGTTGAACGCCAGCGAGACAAACCCGGCGACGATTCTCGGCGGCGATCGAAACGTTACCATCGACGGGGCCGAGGCCCGACCCGGACGGTTGGTCCTGGGAACGAGGGGAGTCGCGGGCTTTTCCAAAGCCATGCACCATGAAGCGGGCAACATCCTTCTCGGGGACGGAAGCGTGCAGCAGGTGACCAGCGCGCGGTTGAACGAGTCGGTGCGCGAAGCGCTTCGGATTTCCGGGGTTTCCTCCAACACCTGGTTGATCCCATAGCACCGCGACGCTGGGGGTAGATATTCGCGCAAACCCAAGCAGGTCCCATCGAGCATGCCGTAGGTGGCACCGGCCCGGTGCCACGGCCCGACGCATTCGACTGCTTCTGGGAGGCAGAGTGAAACGCACCGGGACGGTGCTCACTGCGCAGGCGAGGACGCCCGCTCTACATCGCCCCGGCCCCGCCGCCACCCACGGGTGCGGATCCAATCGTCGCGAAGACGCGGGGAATATGCAGCGCTTGGGTGAGTCGGGGGTTTTCCGTAGGGTGGGAGCGAGGCGTCCCGCATGATGAATTCAAAACCTAACTGCCATCTTGGTGACCAGAGGCGCCGGGCTTCGACTGGTCTCACCCGGATCGCGGTCATCGTGATACTGGCGGTGCTCGCGTTGCTGGCGGCGGTGGTTCTGCCCGCCCTATTAAAGGCGCGGGAGCTCGCCCGGCGGATTGGGTGCGTCAACAATCTCAAAAACATCGGGCTGGGATACCGAATCTTTTCCACCGACCACGAAGGACTGCTTCCCTGGGCGACGCCGTCCACGAACGGCGGGTCGCGGGAGTGGGTCGCGGACGGCAACCAGACATTTCGTCATTGGACCGCCCTCTCGAACGAACTCAGCACGACCGCGATCCTGATATGTCCGTCGGATCTGGATCGACGGCCCGCGCATTTCCTTTGGTGGCACGCGGCTCCGCCCGGTTGGCCGGCGACGACGAACACATCGAGGATCAGCTATGGAATCGGGCTGAATGCCGACGAGGAAAACTCACGCACTATCCTCGCGCTCGACCGAAACGTGACGACCAACGGCGTGCCGCTGGGGCCGGGACGATGGGTGGTCTCGACCAACCAGACCGTGGGATTCACGTCGGCGATCCACGAGGGCGCGGGCAACATCCTGATGGGCGACGGCAGCGTACAGCAGGCGACCAGCGCGCGGTTCGACGAGTTGGCGAGGGAGGCGTTCCGGAGTGCGGGCGTTTCCACGAACACTTGGTTGATTCCCTAAGCATCCGTTTTGTGACCCCGACATTATATCCGCCCCGTGGCATTCGCGGCACCAAGGACGCTCGCGGGCTGAGTTGGATCGCCGTCGTGGCGGTCCTCGCGGTGC
Source organism: Verrucomicrobiota bacterium (assembly GCA_025363585.1). GTDB lineage: Bacteria > Verrucomicrobiota > Verrucomicrobiia > Limisphaerales > UBA9464 > UBA6176. Next base: position 24,199 of record JANYDN010000069.1, read on the forward strand.
TCGCGATGCTGGCACTCGTGATCCTGCCGGCTCTTGCCATGGCGCGGGCGAAAGCGAGCCGGATCAACTGCGTCAACAATCTCAAAAACATCGGGCTGGGTTTCCGGATCTTTTCGACCGACCACCGCGGTCGGTTTCCGTGGGCGACTCCCTCGACGAACGGCGGGACGATGGAGAGGGTCGCGGACGAGGAGCAAATGTGGCGGCATTGGGCCGCGATATCGAACGAACTCAGCACCCCCGCGATCCTCGTCTGCCCGGCGGACGATGCCCGCCGGCCGCCGGGCCATACGGGTTGGCAGGACAATCCGCCGGGCTGGCTGTCGATCACCAATGCCTCGTGGACCAGCTATGCGATCGGACTGAATGCCGCCGACGACAATCCGGATTCCATCCTGGCTCTCGACCGGAATCTGCCGACAAACGGCGTGGCGGTGGGGCCCGGACGCTGGTTGGTCTCGACCAATCTCGATTTCCGTGGGCAACCGCTTCGACGAACGGGGGGACGATGGAGTGGGTCGCGGACGAGAAGCAGATGTGGCGACATTGGACCGCCATTTCGAACGAACTCAGCATCCCCGCGATTCTCAATTGTCCGGCGGACGAGGAACGCCGGCCCTCGCATTTCCTGTGGTGGTCCGCGGACCCGCCGAGATGGCCCGCGATCACCAATACCGCGGCCATCAGCTATGTGGTTGGACTCAATGGCGACGAGGAGAAGCCGGACACGATCCTGTCGCTCGATCGCAACGTGACGACGAACGACGTGCCGCTGGGGCCGGGTCGGTGGGTAATCTCGACCAACCAGGTGTTGGGATTCTCGTCCACGATCCACGACTCGTCCGGCAATCTTCTGATGGGCGACGGCAGTGTGCGGCAAGCAACCAGTTCGCGGTTGCGGGAGGCGGTCCGGGACGCGTTCACCAGCGCGGGCGTGTCCACGAACACGTGGTTGGTGCCGTAGTCCGACGCGGGCGCAACTCGGCACGGCCTCGATTCGACGGGTGAGGCGGAAGATTTTTACAGGAGGTAAGGGAGGTAAGGGGGGAAAGGGAGGCGTCCTCATGTTTGATTCCCCGGCGGCACGACCCCCTTGTTTTCCCTTTCGTGCGGATCCACCGAAGGGAAGAACCTCGTGTCACGGTTGGGGATGGGCTGGCGCGAAGCCGCGCAGAACGCGAAGTGAAAGCCTCCCTTTCCTCCCTTACCTCCTGTAAAAAATCTATAAATCCCAACCAAACGAGTCTCGGCAGTGCAGGGATGTGCCCGGGGTCGGCGGCGTCAGTAGGTCGCCGCTTGACGGGGTGGACCCCGGGGCAGGACTGTCGCTGCACCTCTCGATGCCGCTCGCTTCCCGGAAATGTCCGCACTGAACGCCTCGCTCCGCCGGCCCGTGACGGTCCTCGTGCTCGTGCTCGCGGTCTGTCTCGGCGGCATCCTCGCGCTCTCGCGCATGGCGCGCGACGTGTTCCCCTCGATGGGGATTCCCACGATCTACGTCGCCCAACCGTTCGGCGGGATGGACCCCGCGCAGATGGAGGGTTCGCTGACGTATTATTACGAGTATCACTTCCTATATATCACCGGCATCGAGCACGTGGAGTCGCGCACCATCCAGGGGGCGTCGATCATGAAGCTCCAGTTCCATCCGGGAACGGAGATGTCGGGCGCGATGGCCGAGACGGTGGCGTACGTGAACCGCGCGCGGGCCTTCATGCCGCCGGGCACGCCGGGGCCGTTCGTGACGCGTTTCGACGCGGGCAGCGTGCCGGTGGGGCAACTCGTGTTCTCGACGGAGAATCCGGCGCGCACGGTCGGACAAATGCAGGACGCGGCGCTGAACCTGGTGCGCCCGTTGTTCGCGACCTTGCCCGGCGTCTCGGCACCGCCCCCCTTCGGCGGCGGCGCGCGCACGATCACCATCAACGCCAAGCCCGACCGCCTCCGCGCGCTCGGCATTTCCCCCGACGAACTCGTCCAGGCCATCGCCCAGGCCAACACGATCAGCCCGTCGGGCAACATGAACCTCGGCGGCAAATACCCGATCGTGCCCGCCAACGCGCAGGTGAAAAACATCCGCGATCTCGAGGGCGTTCCCGTGCGCGTGTCGAACGGATCCGGAATCTTCGTGCGCGACGTGGCGACGGTCCAGGACGCGAGCGACATCGTGACGAGCCATGCGCTCGTGAACGGGCGGCGCACGGTCTACATGCCGGTCACTAAACGCGCGGATGCCTCGACGCTGGCGGTCGTGGATCTGGTGAAGCGCAACCTGCCGCGGTTCCAGGCGGCCGTCGCGGACGACATCAAGGTCAGCTATGAACTCGACCAATCGCCGGTG
>JANYDN010000103.1 GCA_025363585.1 Verrucomicrobiota bacterium
CGCGCGGCCTCGCCCCGGCGCTCGATTGGGAAAAGCCGCCGGCGTCCGAACCCACCGCGGCCAGCGAGAAGAAACTCGACGAATGGCTCCGCGCGCATCCCACCAACTACTGGGCCCTCCGCCAGACCTCCCAGCGCGCGATGGCCGACAAGGATTGGACGAACGCCAAGCCGATCCTCGAACGCCTCGTCCGGCTTTTCCCCGAGCAGACCGGCGCCGACAGCGCGTATCCGATGCTCGCCGCGGCGCATCGCGCCCTCGGAGAAACCAACGCCGAGCAACGCGTGCTCGTCGAGTACGCCGCGCGCGACCGGGAGGCCACCGAGGCTTATCTCCGGCTCATGGAACTCGGGACCGCCGGACGCGATTGGACCGGGGTCCGGACGAACGCCGAACGTTTCCTCGCCGTGAACCCGCTCGTTCCGCCGCCCTACCGGCATCTCGCGGAGTCCGCCGAGGCCACGGGCGATCCGGCCGCGGCGATCCAGGCCTACCGCACGTTGCTTCGCCTCGATCCCCCGAATCCCGCCGACACCCATTTCCAACTCGCGCGCCTGTTGCAAACCACCGATCCCGCCGACGCGCGCCGCCACGTGCTTCGCGCCCTCGAGGAATCACCGCGCCACCGGCCGGCCCTGCAACTCCTGCTCGCGCTGCCCGCCAACACCAACGCGCCGGCGTCCGCGCCGGACAAGATCGTCCTCCCGCAATGAGGTTCATTCCCACGAGACTGATCGCCCCGTTGCTCCTCGCGCTGGGGTTCGCCACCGCGCTCGCGCAGGGCTTCGGCCCCGGCGGCGGTTTCGGCGGCGGCGGTGGGGGTCGCCGTTGGACCCGCTGGGATCCCGCCGGTTGGCCGATCGGCACCGGCGAACTCGAGCTCGGTCCCGACGTGAAGACCGCGCGCGAGGTCGAGACACGCACCGGCGACCAACCGGTGTGGACCAATTCGCCGGCGTTCCTCAAGGACGTGTTCACCTTCGCGCGCGTCCGCTACGACAAGCGCCCGCCCCCGGGCCCTTGGCTCCCGCGCACCGGCGGATGGACCACCGATCTTCCCGACAGCGACATCAACCTCGCGTTCCGGCTCCAGCAGTTGACGTCGATGCGCGTCGACGACGCCGGCCGCATCATCCGCCTGACGGATCCGGAGTTGGTCGACTACCCGTTCCTGTTCCTGTCCGCGCCGGGCGCGATTTGGTTCACCGACGCCGAGGCCACGGCGCTGAGGAAACACTTGCTCAACGGCGGGTTCCTGCTCATGGATGATTTCTGGGGCGAGGCCGAGTGGGAGAATTGCGCGACGGAGTTGAAGAAGGTTTTTCCCGAGCGCGAGTTCTTCGAGTTGCCGTTGAGCCACCCGCTCTACCACGGCGTCTTCGAGATCAAGGCCAAGCTGCAATGCGCCAACCTCCATCTCGGCACCACCAGCGAGCAGACCGGCGTGACGTGGGAACGTCCCGATGCCCATGAGGTCCACCACCGCGCCATCGTCGACGACAAGGGCCGCCTCATGGTCCTCGCATTGCACAATACCGACAACGGAGACGGCTGGGAACGCGAGGGCGACAACGATTATTACTTCCGCAATTTCTCAGAGAAGATCGCGTATCCACTCGGCGTGAACATCGTGCACTACGTCATGACGCACTGAACGCAACGCCATGGAAACCGCCACGACAAACCTCCCCTCCACGACGCCCTCCCGGCCGTTGCGCCGCGGATTGTCGTGCCGGCGATGGCTCGCCGCGGCGGCTTTCGCGATGGGGAGCGTGGCCGCGATGGCGCAGTGGCGCGGCGGTTGGGGCGGCGGCGAGAGCCGCGTTCCTCCCGATGCCCGCACGGCGCGCGAGGTGGAATCGCACAGCACCGACACGCCGGTCTGGACCAATCCCAAGGGCTTTGGTTCGGACGTCTTCACCTTCGTCCGCGTGAAGTACGACCACAACGGCCGCATGGGCGGCGGTTGGCAGACGGACACGCCCGACAGTGATCTCAACCTCTCGTACCGGTTGCAGCAGATGACGTCGATGCGCGTGGATCCGGACGGGCGATTCCTCCGGCTCACCGATCCGGAGCTTTCCCGGTATCCCTTCATCTACATCGTCGAGCCCGGCGCGTTGTTCCTCGGCAAGGACGAGATCGAGGCGCTCCGGAATTACCTCGCGAACGGCGGGTTCCTCATGCTCGACGATTTTTGGGGCAAGGCCGAATGGGACAACGCGGCGGACGTGATGCAGCAGGTGTTGCCGGGAAAAGCGTTCGTGGAATTGCCGCTCGACCACCCGCTCTACCACGGCGTGTTCCAGATAACCGCCAAGGGACAGGTGCCGAATTATCGCCTCGGCATCCGCAGCCAGTTCGATCCCGAGCACCGCACTTGGGAACGCGAGGACGCCACCGTGGTGCACCACCGCGTTATCCTCGACGACAAGGACCGCATCATGGTCATCGCCACCCACAACACCGACAACGGCGACGGTTGGGAACGCGAGGGCGAGAGCGATTACTTCTTCCACAACTTTTCCGAGAAAATCTCATTCCCGCTCGGCATCAACATCATCTTCTACGCGATGACCCACTGACCGCGGCCAACATTCCCCGACCCACTTCCCACGCCATGTTCGATTCCACACCGCCCCCGCTGCCCGCCGCCGAACCGCCGCCGCCGCTTCCCGACGCGATCGCTTCGGCGCCCGCGCCCGCGCCCGCCGGACCGCCGTCCGACCAGGCCACCTACGACGCGCTGGTCGCCGGACACGAACGCATCGTCGCCGAACTTGGCAAGGTGATCGTCGGGCAACGCGACGTCATCGAGCACCTCCTGATCGCGCTGTTGGCCGGTGGCCATTGCCTCATCACCGGCGCGCCTGGCTTGGCCAAAACGCTTCTCGTCAAATCCATCGCCCGCGTTTTCCACCTGCGCTTCCAGCGCATCCAGTTCACGCCGGACCTGATGCCGGCGGACATCACCGGCACCGAGATCCTCCAGACGGAGGGAGCTTCCCGCAGGATGGAATTCGTGCGCGGCCCGATCTTCGCCAACATCGTGCTCGCCGACGAAATCAACCGCACGCCGCCCAAGACGCAGGCCGCGCTCCTGGAAGCGATGCAGGAACACCAGGTCACCGCCGCCGGCCGGCGCCACGTCCTCGACGAACCGTTCTTCGTGCTCGCCACGCAGAATCCCATCGAGATGGAAGGCACCTACCCGCTGCCCGAGGCGCAGCTCGACCGCTTCCTCTTCAACGTCGTCATCGACTACCTGCCCGAGGACGACGAGGTCGCCGTCGTCTCCCGCACCACCGGCGCGGCCCCGGTCCCGATCGAACCCCTGTTCACGGGCGACGACGTCCTCCGCTTCCACGAACTCGTGCGCAAGGTCCCCGTGTCCGAGGAACTCGTGCGCTACGCCGTGCGTCTCGCCGCCGCCTCGCGCCCGCGCCAAACGGGAACGCCGGACTTCGTCGAACAGGCGGTCACATGGGGCGCCGGCACGCGCGCGCCCCAGTGCCTCATCCTCGGCGCCAAGGCGCGCGCGTTGCTCCGTGGCCGCTCGCACGTCGTGCTCGAGGACATCCGCGCGCTCGCGTTGCCCGTGCTTCGCCACCGCCTTCTCCTCAACTACCGCGCCGAAGCCGAGGGCGTCCGCGTCGAGTCCGTCATCCAGCGTCTCGTCGACACCGTCCCCGCCCCCGCGACGAAGTGAATCCGGGCCCCTCCAATTCCCCGCGCGCCGGGCTGGTCAGCGTGTCCGCGCTGATGGCCATCCGCAGCCTCGAGCTGCGGGCGCGCTCCGTCGTCGAGGGATTCTGGAGTGGCCTTCACCGGAGTCCGTACCACGGGTTCTCCGTCGAGTTCACCGAGTACCGCCAGTACACGCCCGGCGACGATCCCCGCCACCTCGACTGGCGGGTGTTCGCGCGCAGCGACCGGCACTTCATCAAGAAATTCGAGGACGAGACCAACCTCCGTTGCCATGTCGTCCTCGACCGCAGCCGCTCGATGGATTTCGGATCCATCGGCCACACCAAGGCCGCGTATGCCGCGACGCTCGCGGCGACGCTCGCCCATTTCCTCCACCTGCAGGGCGACGCCGTCGGGTTGCTCACGTTCGACGAGACGGTCCGCGACTACCTGCCCGCCCGGCATCGCCTCACGCATCTGCGCCAACTGATGCACGCGCTCGAGGCACCCGCCCTCGGCCGCGCGACGGACATCGCGGGGCCCCTGCGCCGCACCGCCGAGATCGTCCGCAAGCGCGGGCTCATCCTGCTGGTCTCCGACTTCCTCGCGCCGCCGGAGACGCTCGAGCGTCCACTGACCGAACTGGCCGCGGCCGGGCACGAGATCGCCGCCTTCCAGGTCCTTGATCCGGCCGAGCGCGATTTCTCGTTCCGCGATCCGTCGCTGTTCGAGGACATCGAGGACGGCCGCACGCTGTACGTCGATCCCGTCGCCGCGAAATCGGATTACCTTTCGCGCCTCGCCGCGCACCAGGATGCGTTGCGCTCGCTCTGCGCGCGGCTCGGCATCGCCTGGATCCCGCTCGGTACCGACCAGGCGCTGGACCTCGCGTTGTTCGACTTCCTCCAGGGACGCGCCCGTCGTGGCCGCGCGCAACGCTCGTCGGCCCCCGCCACCGGGAGGGCCGCGGCATGAGCCTGCTCGCCCCGTGGTTTTTGCTCGGTGCGTTGGCGATCGCCGGACCGGTGATCTTCCACCTGATCCGTCGCACCACGCGCGAACGCACGCCCTTTCCCTCGCTCATTTTCCTCAAGCCATCGCCGCCGCGCCTCACGAAGAAGAGTCGGCTGGAACACCTGCTCCTGCTCGCGCTTCGTTGCCTCGTCCTCGCGTTGCTCGCCCTCGGATTCTCCCGCCCCTTCCTCCGCAAGGCCGAACCGCCGGCGACCGATCCCTCCGCGGGCGTCCGCACCGTCGTGCTTCTCGACACCAGCGCCAGCATGCGGCGTCCGGGCCTTTGGGATGCCGCCCGCGCGAAGGCGGTGAAGATCCTCGACGAATCCGGACCCGCCGATCGCGTCGCCGTGCTGACGTTCGACCGCGAGGTCGCCACCCGTTTTTCGTTCGCCCAATGGGCCGCCGCCCCGATGGGACAACGCCCGGCGCTCGCGAAGTCCACGCTCGATTCCGTCGCGCCGGGTTGGTTCTCCACACGACTTGGGCCCGCGCTGGTCCGCGCCGCCGAGGAATTCAACGACAACGAACCGGCCGGTGCCGCGGGCGGCGCGCGCCGCCGCGTGGTGGTCGTGGGCGATCTCCAGGAAGGCGCGCGCCTCGACCCGCTGCAATCCTTCGAGTGGCCACCCGGCGTCGAGGTCGTTCTCGATCCCGTCAAACCCGGCTCGCCCGGAAACGCCGGGATCCATCTCGTTCCCGACTCCGGCGATGCGGACCGCGGATCCGATCCGGTCGTGCGCGTCCGCGTCGTCAATAGTCCGGACTCCCACCGCGAACAGTTCCGCGTGGGTTGGTCGGGCCCCGGTTCGCCCGCGCCGTGGATCGCGCCCGTGGATATCTATGTCCCGCCGGGCCAAGCCCGCGTGGTCTCGCTCGCGGCGCCCACGAATTCGGCGGGATTGGACCGCATCGAACTCCGCGGCGACGAAGAACCCTTCGACAACATTGTCTTCGTGCGTCCGCCGGTTCCCGGACAGGTCGACATTTTGTACATCGGCACCGAGGCCCCGACCGATTCCCGCCAACCGCTCTTTTTCCTACGGCGGGCATTGCCGGAAACGCGCCGCCAGATCGTGCGCCTGCTGGCCGTGAAACCGAGCGACCCACTGCCGCCGGAGAATCTCGCCGCGTCCCGGTTGGTCGTCGCGACCGCGCGCCTGCCGGAAGGATCCGCGGCCGCACTGCGGACGCGCATGGAAGCCGGAGCGACGGTCCTGTTCGCTCCGCCCACCGCCGCCGATGCCGCGGGCCTCGCGCGGATGCTGGGCGTGCCGTCGGTCGAAATCGTCGACGCCAAGCCCGCGAACTACGCGATGCTCGGCGATCTCGATTTCCGGCACCCGTTGCTCGCGCCATTCGCGGATCCGCGCTTCAGCGATTTCACGCGCGTCCACTTCTGGCGTCTGCGTGGTTTCAAGGGCCAGCTTCCCGCCGGAGCGCGCGTCGTCGCCCGCTTCGATTCCGGCGAACCCGCGTGGATCGATTTCCCCGTCGGGCGCGGTCGGTTGGTCTTCGCCGCGTCGGGCTGGGCGCAGGACGACAGCCAATTCGCATTGTCATCGAAGTTCGTGCCGTGGCTGTACGCGTTGCTCGAACTTTCCGGCGCCACCGCGCCAACGGCCCCGAATCCCATCGTCGGCGATCCCATCCTGCTGCCCACGGGCCGGACCGCGGACCTCGCGATCGTCGCACCCGACGGCAAACGCTCCACCGTGGCGCCCGGCGAACCCCGCTTCGAAGGCACCGCCACGCCGGGCATCTACCGGATCGGCACGGGCACCGAGATGCGGGAAGTCGCCGTGAACCTCGATCCCGCCGAGTCGCGCACCGCGCCGCTCGGCACCGACGAACTCGAACGCCTCGGCGTCCACGTCGGACGCGCGGGGACCAACCCCGTTGCCGGCACGGTGCCACCGGTGGTCGCCCAGGCCGCGGAGGCGGAGAACCGGCAGAAATTATGGCGTTGGCTCATCGTCGCCACGCTCGCGATCCTTTGCATCGAAACCGTGATCGCCGGCCGTGCGGCCGCGCGTTCCACCATCCCGCGGGAGGCAACATCATGAACGATCATCCCCTGTTCGAACGCCTGCGCCCCATCGCCCGCCGCCTCCAGTGGCAGCGCGCCGCGGGCCGCGTCGCCCTGCTTTGGGCCGCCTGCGCGATCGCCGCGTTCGCCCTTCTCGCCGCGCTCCGCGCCCTCGGTGTGCCCACGCCGTGGCCCGCGGCGTTCCTCGCCGTCGCGACGCTCGTCGCCACCGCCCTCGTGGTCCTTCGCGTTTTCCGACAACCCCTGGATCTCCGCGCCGCCGCGCGCGCGGTCGAGGCAAGGCATCCCGGGCTCGACGGACTGTTGCTGACGGCCGCGCAGCAATCGCCCGCCCCGGAAGGCGGGTTCGGATTCCTCCAACGCCGCGTTCTCGACGGCGCCCTCGCGCACGGACGTTCCCACGATTGGAGCCAAGCCGTCCCCAACGGGCGCCTCGCGGCGATCCACGCGCTTCAAGGGCTGGCGATCGTCGCGTTGGCCGCCGTGCTTCTCGTGGGCCACCAATCACCGCGGGCCGACAGCCCGTTGGCAAAGCTCGTCGCGCGTGCGACCAGTGGCGGCATCGAGATCACGCCGGGTGATGTCGAGCTGGAGAAGGGCTCCAGCCTCGTGGTGCTCGCGAAGTTCGGGGGTAAGGTCCCGCGCGACGCGGAATTGGTCCTCGGATCCGGCGTGCGGATGCCGCTCACGCGCAATCTCGCCGACGCCCTTTTCGGCGGCACGCTTGCCGACGTCTCGAGCAATTTTTTTTATCGCGTCGAATACGACGGCGCGCGTTCGAAGGACTTCCGGGTTTCCGTTTTCGAGTTCCCCCGGCTCGAGCGCTCCGGCGTGGTCCTTGTGTTTCCCTCGTACACCGGCCGACCGGCGCGGCACATCGACGACACCCGGCGCGTCGCCGCGGTGGAGGGGACGCGGCTGGATCTCGCGCTCCAATTGAACAAGCCGGTTGCCCGCGCGTT
>JANYDN010000108.1 GCA_025363585.1 Verrucomicrobiota bacterium
CCGCCAGTTGGCCCACATCACCAACACCGCTCCCCTCGTCAGCATTTCCGGATTGGAGTCCGCCGAGGCACAGGCCACGTCGTTCCGCGGCCGCGTCGCCGAGCACAGCACCCTTGCCCGTGAAATCGGAGCGGCCCTCGAGCAGTTCGATCCCGAGGAAAAACAAATGGACCAGCAGTTCGCCGGTTCCGTCCAAGCGGCCATCACCGTCGAACAACGCGCGCTGGATGCCATCGAGGCCCAGCTCAATCCCGTCGTCCTCGTGTCCCCCATCGACGGCTTCGTCAGCTCCATCCCGCACAATGCGGGCGAGTCCATCCTCGCGGGCGACCCCATCGTCATCGTCAGCTCCGCCAAGGCCGAACGCATCGTCGCCTATATCCGCCAACCGCTCCGCATGGAGGTCCAACCCGGAATGACCATCGAAATCCGTGCGCGTTCGTCGGGTCGTGGCGTCGGCCAAGGCAAGGTGACGGGTGTCGGTGCACAGATGGAGCCGATCCTCCCCGAACTGCTCCCGCCGAAAAACCTGGCGGGCTCGTCGGGTGGCGAATACGGCCAACCCATCGTCATCAGCGTCCCCCCCGGGATGCGGATCCTTCCCGGCGAGATCGTCGATCTCCACCCCATCGTCGGTACTCCCTGACCCGATTTCCGACCCAATTGGGCCCGCCCGCGACGTGTCCCATGGCGCCCGACGCCAGGGACACATTTGGTCCCAAGCGCAAAAACCCGCTTGCGACCCCTCCGGTCCGGACCCATAAATCCGCGCAACAAAAAAGGCTTATGGCAGATCTCGCAAACCGCTACGCCCAGAACGTCCTCGGCAAGTTCTACGTCGACAACCAATGCATCGACTGCGACCTCTGCCGCGAGACCGCTCCGAACAATTACACCCGCTGGGATGACGGAGGCTACTCCTACGTCTACAAGCAGCCCTCCTCCCCCGAGGAAGAGGCGGCCTGCAAGGAAGCCATGGAAGGATGCCCGGTCGAGGCGATCGGCAACAACGGCTGATCCCATGCCGCGCCCTTTCGGCGCGTCAAAACCCGCGACACCCACCGCCCGCCCAATGGCGGGCGTTTCCTTTTCCCCTTCCTACTTCCCGAGGCAGAACGTCGAGAAGATCGCGTCGAGAAGATCGTCCGTTGCCGTTTTTCCGACCACTTCCCCCACCGCGCCCGCCGCCACGCGCAGATCCAGCGCCAGCAAATCCAGCGGCACCCCCGATTGCATCGCGGCGATCGCACGTTCCAGCGCGTCGGACCCACGGGTCAACGCGTCCCGATGCCGCGATCCGATCGCGATCTCGTCGCCGTCCGAAGTCTCCATCCCTTCCGTCGCCGCCGCCGCGATCCGGTCCCGCAATGCATCGATGCCGGCACCGGTAAGGCAGCTCACCGCGATGCCTTCCGAGGAAGCCACGAAACCCAAGTCCGCCTTGTTCCATACCACCAGCGTCCGTGTCCCCCGGGATTCCCCACGCAACGCCTCGTCGGCCGGGGTCCATCCGCGCGCGGCGTCCACGACGTGCAGCAGCAGTTCCGCCCGGCCGGCGGCGATCCGCGCCCGTCGGATCCCCTCGGCCTCCACCGCATCGGCGCCTTCCCGCACGCCGGCCGTGTCGACCAACACCACGGGCCAGCCGCGAACCGAGGCGGTTTCCTCGAGCGTGTCGCGCGTGGTTCCCGCGATCGGCGTCACGATGGCGCGGTCCTCGCCGAGCAACCGGTTGAGCAGGCTGGATTTTCCGGCGTTCGGAAGGCCGATGATGGCCACGCGGAGTCCGTGACGCAGGATGCGCCCCTCGTTCGCGGTCCGAAGGATTCCACGTACCAACCCCAGCGCGGCCTCCATGCGCGCGGCCAAAACGCGGCCGGTCTCCGGCGCGATGTCCTCGTCGGGAAAATCCAGGTGGGCCTCGACGTGCGCCAACACCAGCATCAGGGAGTCGCGTGCCTCGTTGATCCTTCCGGAAAGATGCCCCTGGAGTTGTCCCAGCGCGACGCGCGCGGAACGCGTCGTGCGCGCGTGGATCAGGTCCGCCACCGCCTCGGCCTGCGCCAAATCCAGCCGGCCATTCACGAACGCGCGGCGCGTGAACTCCCCCGGTTCCGCCAGTCGCGCACCCGATGCCAGTGCGGTTTCAAGTACCCGGCGAGAGACGAGAACGCCGCCGTGGCAGCCGATCTCGACCGTGTCCTCGCGCGTGTAGGTGCGCGGGCCCCGCAACACCGTGACAAGGACCTCGTCCACCCGCTCCTCGCCCGCCGTGACCCATCCGTGGTGCACCGTGTGACTCGGAACGCCAGCCAACGACGGCCCGACGCGTCCCGGTCGGAAAAGGCGGTCGGCGACGGCCAATGCCGACGGTCCGGAGATGCGAATCACCGCCAACCCACCCTCGCCGGGAGGCGTCGCGATCGCGGCGATCGTGTCGGAGGGATTCACGCGCTATCGGGGACAGGCGCCTTGTTCGGGATCCCGGCCTTCCAGAAACAACCGTGCCTTTTCGTAGCTCCGTTTCCCGAGGTAGTGCAGCAAGTCCGGCGCGGAACCCACGGGCAGTCGGCGCGCGGTGCTCTCCACGCGTGCCAACGCCTCCCCAAGTCCCGGCTTCGGTCCCGGTTCCCCGCTTCCCGCGATCCGTTCCAATGCCACCAGGGCCCCGAGCAACTCGCGTTCGACTTCGTTCATGTCCCCGCAGGTTACCGGTCGGCGCGCCGAAACCAAGCGGCTGCATTGTCACTCCGCGCGGACCCCGCTAGCGTCGCCCAACGATGAAGCGGATGCTCTCATTCCTCGCGGCCTTGACCCTTGGCAACGCGGTCGTCGAAGCCGCGGACCCGGCCGATGCGGTCGTCGCCCATGGAAATGGCATCGAGGTCCGGCAATCGGAACTCAACTCCGCTTTCGCCCATTTCCAGGCAGAGCTCGGGAGCACCGGGCGCTTGTTGCAGGACGACGAGTCGGCGACGGCCCGCTCGCAGCTTTTCGATCGCGTCCTGCTGCTCCACCTCTGCCGGGCCCGCGCCACGCCCGCCGACCTCGAGCGCGCCCGACGGGAATCCACCGCGTTCATCGCGCGTCTGAAAACCGAGCATGGCGACGATGGATTCCGCCGGTTGATCACGAGGGCGGGATACGGCGAACCGGAATTCGCGACCAACAAACTCTCGGAAGCGGTCGTCACCGCGGTGATCGACCGCGAGGTCAAGGGCGAGGTCCGGATTCCCACCGCGGATCGCCGCAAATTCTACGACGCCAATCCGGACCGATGGATCGAGCCGGCCACGGTCCGCGTTTCCTGGCTTCCCCTGTTGCTCGTGGACCTTGCGAAGGGGGCTCCGCTTCCCACGGACGTAGTCGCCCGCAAGCACGCCCTCGCCGTCGCGCTACGCGACCGCGCGCGCAACGGCGAGGACTTCGGCGCCTTGGTGAAGGCGAATTCCGACGACCCGAAATCGCGCGAGGGGAACGGCGAACAGATCGTCGCCCGCGGCCAGATCCTTTCGGAGATCGAGGAGCCGGCGTTCCGGCTGGAGCCCGGCGCGGTCAGCGATCCCATCGAATTCCCCGGCGGCATCGGCATCCTCAAGGTGCTCGCCCGCCAACTGCCGAGCCGGATCCCGTTCGAACAAGCGGACCAGCAGATCAACGATTTGCTCGTTCAACGCGAAGTCCAGGCTCGAATCCCGGAGTTTGTGGCGCGCATCCGGCGGGAGGCATCGCTCGAGATCGTCCCGTCGACGGGAACGCCCCAACCGAAGGCGCGGTAAATCCGCTGCCGGATGCCAACCTTTACCGCGAGTCGCCGGACACCGCTTCGGGCGTCGCGCCGTGGTTGACCCACTGGAAGGCGGCCCGCATCAGCGACGGTGCGGAATCGAGGCTGAGCTTCTCCTTGATCCGCGCCCGGTAGGTTTCGATCGTCTTCGTGTCGACGCCGAGATTCCCCGCGATTTGCTTGGTGCTCTGCCCGCGGCCGATGAGTTCGAAGACCTGGAGTTCGCGATCGCTCAGGGCCTGGATCGGCGATTGGTGGTCGCCTCGCGGCGGGGTGACTTTCCGAAGGAGCACCTTTGAAGTCATCTGGGCGCTCAGATAGACCTGACCGGCCAGCACCCGGCGGATGCCATCGGCCAATTCCTCGGGACTTGCCGTCTTGCGCACGTATCCGAGCGCGCCGGCCTCGAGGACGCGCTCCGCGTACAGGTCTTCCTCGTGCGTCGAAAACACGAGCACGCTCGGCGGCTTTGCCAGCGCTCGGAGATCCTTGATCAATTCGAAGCCATGCCCGTCGGCCAGACTGAGATCCAGAATCACGAGGTTGGGACCCTGCGCGACGACATCGGACATCGCGTGGCGCGTGTCGGCACTCATCCCGGTCACGACGAAACCCAGATCTCCCTCGACCAAGTGTTTTAGAAAGGAACGGACCGCGGGGTGATCCTCGACGATATAGACGCGGGGTGTCGGTTCGGGTGCTGCCGAACGGCTGGTTCCAGCCTGAGTATTTGGAGATTTGCCCACTTTGGTCGACCCATCGCGCCGCTTCGGGTATTGCGCACAACATTTAACAGGTCGGGGTTTCCTGTACAGAGCATTCACGGGAAGGCCCGATGACGCCGGACGGTTTCCATTCCGCCCTGCTACCCCCGTCACGCGTCCGGCTTCGTTTCTTTCAAGGCCGGGTTGCAGCCCGATGCCCGGATGCATCACCATCGCCCCGGACCGAAAGTCCACCTCCCTCCGTCCGCCTATGGGTCGCCGCTTCCCGTCCGTTGTCGTCGTTTGTCTCGCGCGATGCCTTTGGGCTCTCGTCTCCGCCGCGTTGGGCGCCGACCTGCCCGAAGGCGCCGTCACGAACGTTTGGCAAATTCGGCGGCTGGACCGTTCGCAAATCACCAATTCGATTCCGGCCGACGTGCTCGCCACCGTCAGTTTCTCGAACCCGCCGGGCGACCTCTTCGTGTTCGACAAGACCGATGGCACCTACGTCTGGACGACCCACTGGCCGGCCGGTCTCAAGGCCGGCGACCGGGTCCGGATCCGCGGCCACGTCGGCCCCGGCCGATTCGCTCCCGAACTGGACGCCACCAACATCACGGTGATCGGATACGAACCGCTCCCGCCGGCGCGGGTCGCGGACCCCGGGAGGCTACTGGCGGGCCTCGAGGATTCCGAATGGGTGCGGCTTCATGGGGTCGTCAGCGACTACACCGTCGAGAACGACGCGGTGCGGATGGAATTGTTGGGCGACTACTGCGTCGTCCAATTGTTGTTTTCCGCCGGCGTACGGCCCCAAGGACCCACCAATTGGATCGGCGTGGAAATCAATGTCGACGGCGCGTGCTCGACTCTTTTCAACGCCAACGGGCAATTGACCGGTTTCGCCCTGCGGGTGCCGCGTTCGCGCGACATCGAGCAACTCCGGCCGGCGAACGCCGGATTGCCGCCGCCGCTCCGGGAAATTCCCACCCTTTTGTCGTATCGCGCCGATGCCCGTCCCAACGAGCGCGTCCGCGTGCAGGGTTTCGTCACCCAGGCGAACACCAACGGCTCGCTGTTTATCCAGGCGGGAAGCAACGCGCTCCACGTCCTCGCCCGCCGCCCCGCCGCGCCCAAGGTCGGTGATTGGGTCGAGCTCGCCGGCTTCCCGACGGCCGCGGAGCACGCGCCCGTCCTGCGGTTCGCCGACATCCTTCGCGTCGAGTCCCGCCCTGGGATCCCCGCGCCCACGCGGGTTCCCCCCTCCGAACTCCAGCGCGACTACCACGCCATGCTGGTGCGACTCCAACGGAAGGTCGTCGACATCCGCAACCTTCCGGGCGCCCGCCTGTTGGTTCTCGAACCCATCGGACGCATGCAACTCGACGCGGTGATGCCCGTCCACGCCATCGGCCTACCCATGCCCGGACTGACGCCCGGATGCACCGTCGATGTCACCGGCGTCTACGAGCAATCCGGCGTCGGGCCCGAATCCCCTTCGAGCGGACGGATCTGGATGCGCGGGGCCTCCGATTTGAGCGTGACCGCTCGCGGTCCCATCCTGACGCGGTACGGACTCGGGATTTTCGCGCTGGTCCTCGCCTTGGCCCTGTTCGGCGCGGGCGCGTGGGTGGTCCTGTTGCGCGCGATCGTGAGCCGCCAGACCACGGCGATCGCGGAACGCGCCGCGCGCGAGGCCGCGATGGAACGCCGCCATCGCGAACTCACCGAGAACGCCACCGACCTGATCTTCACCCTCGATCTCGACGGGAAGTTCCGTTCCTACAATCCGGCGATGTCCGCCATGACCGGGATTCCGAAAGACCGGCTCGCGTCGATGCATCTCTCGGAACTCGTGGTGCCCCAGCACGAGGTGCGCGTCCGGCAACTGCTGGCCGAGGCGGCGGGCGGCCGACGCGAACTCGCGCAGGTCGAGCTTTGCATCGTCACCGCGTCCCGACGCCAGGTCCTCCTTGAGATCAACCCGCGGGTCTTCTGGAAGGAAAACCAACCCGCGGAAGTCGAGGCCGTCGGACGCGACATCACCGCCCGGCGGTTGGCGGAGGAGGAACTGGAAGACAGCAAAAACCGATTCCGCGACCTGTTCGAAAAATCGCCGGACGCCGTGCTCGTGCTCGCGCTCGACGGCCGGATTCTCGACGCGAATTCCGCCGCGTGCCACCTCCATGGAATCTCGCGCGACGAGGCGTTGAGCAAGACCTTCGCCGATCTGCTTCCCCCCGGGCTCCAGGAGGACGCCGAGAGCGAACTGCGCCGCCATTCGGAATCCATAGACGGCAAGATCGAGTCGTTCCACGCGGGCCCGGACGGCATCGTCATTCCGGTCGAGACCCGCATCAGCCGCATCGGCTATCTCGGCGAGCAGGCCCTGCTCCTCCACGTCCGGGACAGTAGTGATTGGCAACGTGCCATGGCCGCCCTCCGCGACGGCGAGGACCGCTATCGCGAGGTCGTCGACGGACTCGAAGAGGGCGTGATGCTCGTCGGCGGCGACGGCAGTATCCAAGCGGCCAACCTGAGCGCCTGCCGCATCCTCGGGCTCCCCATCTCCGTACTCCTCAAATCGAATGTCATCCGCGGCGATTGGTCCGCCGTGCGCGAGGATGGATCCCGACTCGCGCCCAACGATTACCCCGTCGTGCAAACCCTCCGCACCGGCGTTCCCAGCAGCCGGTCCGTGCTGGGATTGCCGCGCCCGGGCGGCGACGGCATCTGGCTCTCGGTGAATTCCCGCCCGGTCCGCCGCGCCCCCAACGGATCCGTCGTCGCCGCGGTCGCCTCGTTCCACGACATCACGGAGGAACGCCGCATCCGCGGGGAATTGGTCCGCGCCAAAGACGACGCCGAACACGCCAACCGCGCCAAAAGCGAATTCCTCGCGCACATGAGCCACGAGATCCGCACTCCCTTGGGCGGCATCGTCGGCATGCACGACATCCTCCTCAACACCCCCCTCTCCGAGGAGCAACGGGGTTTCGTGCGCGCGGCCTCGGGATCGGTCGAGGATCTCCTCCAGATCATCAGCGACCTCCTCGACCTCTCCAAAATCGAGGCCGGAAAACTCGTCCTCGCCCCGGAGGATTTTTCGCTGGCCGAATTGGTCCAGTCCACCGTCGCGCTTTTCTCGACCCGCACCGCCAAGGCCGGCATCCCGATCCAGACCCGCATCTCCCCCGGGATTCCCGACCGCATCCGGGCCGATCCGCAGCGACTCCGCCAGATCGTCGGCAACCTCCTCCACAACGCGGTCAAGTTCACGCTGGCGGGCACGATCGGGATCGAGGTCCGTCCCGAGCCCGGTCCCGAGCCCGACATCCGCCGGCTTTGGTTCACGGTCAGCGACACGGGAATCGGCATCGCCCGCGACAAACTCGACCTCGTATTCGACGCCTTCACCCAGGCGGACCAATCCATCGAGCGACGTTTCGGCGGGACCGGTCTCGGGCTCAGCATTTGCCGCCGTTTGGTCTTGCTCATGGCCGGACGGATCTGGGTCGAGAGCGATCCAGGCCAGGGAAGCCGCTTCCACTTCGTGGTCGGCGTCGAGACCGCCCATGACCCTGAGCCGGAGGGCCCGTCGCCGGCGTCACCGCCCGTGGATTCGGGTCTCGCGGCCGCGGCGCCACGGCGCCGGGACGATGCGCGGGTGCTCATCGTCGAGGATCATCCGGTGAACCGAACATGGACCGAGGCCTTGGTCTCGAAACTCGGATTGGCGACGGCCGTCGCCGGAAATGGCCGCGAGGCGCTCGCGGGGCTCGAGAGCACCCGGTTCGATTTGGTCCTCATGGACCTGCAGATGCCGGAACTCGACGGACTCGCCGCCACCCGCCGGTGGCGCGAACGGGAGGCGACCTTGGGACGCCCCCGGATCCCCATCATCGCGGTCACCGCCCACGCGCTGCCGCGCGACCGCGAGGCCTGCCGTGCGGCCGGCATGGATGGCTACCTGACCAAACCGCTCCGCCGCGAGGCCCTCGCGGCGGCGATCGAATCCCATTTGCCGGCCTTCGCCCCGAAGGCGCCAGACCAACCCGCGCCGCGCGAAACCGGGCGCCTCGACGCGGAACTCCTCGACCTGCTGCGCGTCACCAGCCTCGAGGCCATCGCCCGGATCCGCCGCGCCATTGCCGCTGCCGATGCCGACGAGATCGCGCTGGCCGTGCATTACCTCAAGGGCGGCTGCGCCTTGATGCAGGACACGGCCTTGACCGCGCTCCTCGAGGATTTCAACGGGGATGCGAAGCAACGAAGGATCGAACGTATCGTGGCCGGCTTGCCGGAAGTGGAATCATCGATCGAGAACACCATCGCGCGCCATGCCGCCCGGCTTGCGGCAACAGCGTAGGAAACGCACCGAATTGCCCGTCCCCTCCCCCTGGCATCGTCTTCCGAACTTGAACGCCCGATTCACACAAGTCGTCTTCGGCAGGCTGTTTGCCACCGGCAGTTCGGTGGTGTCCGGATTGATCCTCCTGCGGATCTTTCCGCGGTACGTGCCCACCGACGAATGGGGCGTCGTGAACGTCGCGCTCCAGATCCTCGTTTATCTCCCGCTCATCGACGGTGGTTTCCGTCTCGTCCTCAACCGCGAACTCCTCGCGTCGCGTCCGGACCAACGCGCGGTCCTGCTGCGCTTCGGCCAATCGTTGGCCCATCGCCTCACGCTCGCGGCCCTCGTGGCGGGACCGTTGCTGACCCTCGCTTTCTCGTTCTCCCGCGCGG
This sequence comes from Verrucomicrobiota bacterium, assembly GCA_025363585.1. Lineage (GTDB taxonomy): Bacteria > Verrucomicrobiota > Verrucomicrobiia > Limisphaerales > UBA9464 > UBA6176. Next base: position 9,238 of record JANYDN010000108.1, read on the forward strand.
CACGCGGCACGCCGTTGCCCCCTTCGTTCTACATCGCGGTCGGCGTCGCCGGCGCCGTCACGTTCGCCTCGAGCATGCAGGTCCTTTCGCTGGTCGGACTCGACCGGCAGGGCCTGATGTCCCTCGTCCAGGGCGGCGGTTCCGCCATCAACATCGGCGTGTTCTGGCTGGCGCTTCATGGCGGTCTCGGGGTCTGGGCGTTCCCGGTCGGCCAAGCCGCCTCTGCCCTCGGCATGTGGTGCGCGTCCGCCGCCCTCATGCGCGCGCTGGCGCCCGGCACCCGCATCTTCTCGTGGGCGTGGACCGACGAATGCCGCGCCCTTTGGAAAACCCACGCCGCGGGCGCGTGGGCCGTGTTCCGGATGCAACTGTTCATCGTGTTGCTCCTCGGCCTCGATCTCGTCATCGCCGCCTGCGTCACCAAGGACGCGCCGGTGCTCGCCGCGTATGTGATCGTCGCCCGCGTGCTCGGCATGGGGCGCGGTTTCCTGACCTCGCTCGGCGAGGCGACGTGGCCGCGGATCGCGAGCGGGGACGCCGATCCGGGCGGACTCACCCGGCGCGTCCTTGCGCTGAACGCCTGGTGCTACGGACTCGCGTCGGGACTCCTCGCCGGCGCACTGCCCGCGATGCTCGCGTGGTACATGACGAAAAAGGGATGGACCGCTGCGCCCGTCCTCCACGGGCTTCTGGTCGCCCGGTTTCTCGTCATCGGTCTCACCTCGCCCGCCTCGTACTCGCTCATCGGTTCCGGCGATTTCAAAACCATGGCTCGTTGCGTCGGACGCGAACTCGCGCTCGGAACACTCGCGGCGATTCCCGCGGGATGGTTTTTCGGCGCGAACGGTGTCGCCGCCGCGTTCCTGGCCTCGACCGTCGCCGGGACTTTCTTCCCGATTTTCGCCGCGTACGCCCGGCGTCATTCGCTGTCGCCCGCACCGCTCTTCGCGGCGATCTGGCTTCGCAGCCTGGTCTCGGGCTGCGTTGCGGCGGGCGTCTCCGCGGTCTTGATCGCACGGGGTTGGACGGGTGCCGCGTCGGTCGGCGCGGCAACGGTCGGTGGTCTCGCCGGACTGGTCGTCGCGATGTCATTCGCGGCCTGGCGCGGGCGCACGCTTCCGGGCGAGGGAATGGCGCAACGTCTCTGGGCCGGCCTCTGAGTCGGGATCATCCGCGACGGCGCAGGCCCGCGATCCATTCCCATTGCGCGAACGTCAGCCGGTCCGCCGGGAATCGCCAACGCCGCGGCAACGGCCTTTCAAGCGCGGGCATCGCGGCGACCCTTTCCACGAACTCCCCGAACGACCGGAGGTAGTTCCCGCCCGCGTGCGGTTCCATCAATGCCCGTGCCCTCGAACGTGCATCCGCCCAGCGCGTCGCGTCCCATCCCGTCAATCCCGCCACGCTCTCCGCCAGCGCGTCCATGTCGCCCGCGGGGTAAACCAATCCGGGGTCGACACGCCCCGCGTATCCATCACCGCCGCTCCCGATCCGGGGGTGCAGCGGCACCACGCCGCGACTCATCGCCTCCAGCAGCGCGATCGGCGTCCCCTCGTAGTCGCTCGTGAACGCGATCGCGTCCCACCCGTCCACGATTCTCCAATACGCCTCGCCCGACTGCCTGCCGTGGAACACCACCCGGGAACGATCCGGCAAGGCTCGTTCCAACGCCGCGCGTACCTTGCCGTCGCCGAGGAACTCCAGACGCCACCGAAGCCTCCGCGCGTCGAGCCTCGCGGCGAGCTCGACGAATCGTTCGACCCGCTTTTGCTCCCGCTCCAATCGGCCCGAGTAGCCGATCACGATCGGCCGTTCCCCCACCGGTTCGCGTTCCTGCAGCGGCGCCGCGGGGCCGAACACGGGGTAATGGATTCGTGAAAATCGTCCGGAATCCCACCCGGGTGCCGCCTCGCGCGCGCGCCCGAGCAACGCGTCGCTCACCGCCAGAACCGCGTCCATACCCGGCATCCGTGACGCGAGCTTTTCGGCAAGACCCGGCACGTCGCTGTGCAGGAAAAGCACGCGGCGCGGCGCGGGATCAAGGTCCCCCCAATACGGCTGTCCCCATAGCGTGTGGTGCACCGAAACCTCCGGTTCAAATTCCCGGCAGGCTTCCGAGACGAGGCGGCGTGCCTTGCGCACCGTCATCCCACGCCGGAAATCCATGCCCGCGTTGCGGGGCCAATCCGGCGACGCCTTCTCCCAGAACGCGACGAAACGCGACTCGATGCCCACGTCCGCATCCCGCGCGTGATGGGCCCGCAGGACGGCCTCGACGCCGCCCATCGACGCGAACTGCGTGTTGAAATGGAGGATCCTCTGCAAGCGCTTGGACGCGACGCTAGCGTCGTCCCGGCGGCACGGGAACCGGAATGCGGGCGCGGATCGCGCGGCGTCGCTAACCGGCGACCCCGATCCACACGCGACCGCCCTCGACCTTCGTCGGATGGCTTTTCACCGGACGATCGGGACGCGTCGAACAAGACCCGGTCGTCGGATCAAAAGCCCACCCGTGCATCGGGCAGAAGACCTCGCCGTTCTCGACCCAACCCGCTCCCAACGGCGCCCCGCGATGCGGGCACGTGTCGTCGATGGCATGGAACTTCCCGCCCAAACGGAACAACGCGAAACGCCGGCCCCCGATTTCCACGGAGCGTCCCTTGCCTTCCGGAAGACTCGATTCCTCGGCGGCATCGAGCCACCGCGTCCCACCGTCATCCATGTTTGGCCTCCGCGCGCCGGACCGCCAACGGGAGGCTTTCCATGTGATTCGCATCGAGGGCGAGATCGACGGTGTAGTCGCCGAACCGCGGGAGCTTCAACTGCGGCAGCAGCACGACCAGGTTCATCGGCATCGTCAGTTCGCCGTCGCCGAAACGGAGCTCGATCTTCGAATCCAGCGACGGAACCACCAGCACGCCGTCGTCGTCCGAAAGCGTGATCCGCAGTTGGTGCGTCCCCGCCTCGCCGCGGGCAAAGCGCACGCGCGCGACCACCGCGCATTGCGTGATTTGGACGGGTGCCTCGGACGACCAGATGCGGTCGAAGGCGCCGAGGATGTTGAGCTTTCCGCCGGACTCCGTCGCGGCGTCGCACACGCAGAACAACTCGATCGTCACGGCTTCGGCCCTTCCCCGGCCGCGGTGGAAGGCGCGCCGCCCGACGCGGGGTTGGGAGTTTTTTTCCAAGGTTGGTCCGGGAACTTCTCCGGCATCTTGAAGGCCTTGGGCTTCGGCTGCGCCATCTGCAATTCGGGCTCGCCCTCCGTCGCGCCGGCCGGCGCCGCCGGTTTGGTCAGGTCCGATTTCCACCCGGAGATCCGCGCCTGAAGCCCGTGTTTCTCCGCCGTCGTCTTGTCGCCCGACCGCATGTAGAAAAGCGAAAGGTTGGTGTGCACCAACTGCTCGTTCGGCCGCATCTTCTCGGCCTTGTGCCCCTCCGTGATCGCGGTCGGGAAATCGCCTTTCCGGTAGTGGCACATCGCGATGGACAACTGGGCGTCGAAGTTGCCGGGATCCACGGCGAGGATGGAACCCAGCTTCGAGATCGCCGAGTCGTAGTCACCCGTCGAGTAGTCGAACATCGCGTCGTCGTAGCGGTCCTGCGCGTCTTCCATGGTATTTTCCGTGCGCGAACTTGGTCCCGTTCCCGCGCAGGGGCAAGACCTGCCCTTGAATTCGCGCCGTGCCGGGGAGCGCCGCCTCAAGGCCCGCGCAGCCACCGGATCAGGTCCGCCATCTCCCCCGGTGCCAACGCCGATTCGAATCCCGCGGGCATCAGCGATTCCCTCGTCGCCTCGACAGACCGGATCTCCTGCCGCAACACGGGGCGATCGATCCCACCCGCCATGCGCACGACGATGTTGTTGGCGGTTTCCGCGGAGATCAGTCCCGACAAGGACTCGCCCGAAACCAACCCGACCGTCCACGCGCGGTACCGCGCCTCGACGGCTTGGCTCGGGTCGAGGATCGCCGCCAACAGCCACTCCACCGGCTTGTCGCCGACCATCCCGAGGTCGGGTCCCACCTCGTTGCCCTCGCCGCGCAACCGATGGCACGGAGTGCACAACTGCGTGAACCTCGCGTGCCCGCGCGACGCATCGCCCGCCATCGCGCCCACCCCCGCGTAGCCCGCGATCACCCGCGCGCGATCCGCCGACGACGGCACCAGCGCCACCGCCGGACGCGCCGCCACCGGCATTTTTTGCCCGGCCTTCATTTCCGCGAACAAGGCGCTGCCGGGCGTCAACGACGTCTGGATCGCGATGCGGGTCGGCTCGTCGTTGTCCGCGCGCGACGCCAGATCGCGCAGGACGGGTTCCGCCTTCGCGGCCGGCCATGCGCCCAGGGTGAACGCCGCCTGCAACCGCACCGTCGCATCGCCGTCCATTGCCAACCTGGCAACCGATGCGAACAACGCCGTGTCCGCGGACGCCAGGATCTCGCTTTGCCGCAGGGCCTCGCAACGCACCGCCGGATGCGGATCCAGAAACGCCGTCGTCGCGATCGCCGGCGTGAAACCACCGAGCAATCCGAGGGTCGCCAATGCCTGCACGCGCACTTGCGGCGCATGGGTCGGCTCGAGCAACCGCGCCAACGCGGCCGCCACCGACTTGTCCTTCCGCGCCACCAACAGGCGCTGCGCCATGTCGCGCTGCCATCCGTTGGCGCTGTCCATCGCGGCCACCAAACCCGCGGCGTCCAATCGCGACAGGTCGGGAATCTTCCGCCGGGGCGCGCCGATCGGGACGACGCGGTAGAGGCGTCCGCGGTCCTCGCCCGCGCGCGGTTCCATCCGCGCCTGCATTTCCGGCGAGATCCATTCCGGATGTTCCAGCACGAACCGGTACATGTCCGCGACGTACAACGCGCCGTCGGGCCCCGTCCGCGTCGTCGTCGGACGAAACCAATTGTCCGTGCTCGCGAGGAACTCCGAGTGCTCCTCGCCCGACGCGCGATGGCTGGAAAACCCGCTGCCGGCGCGCTCGAGCACCTCGCGATGCACGACGTTGTGGACGGGTTCGCTCGCGAACACCGTCGTCGCGAAGTCCGGACCAAAGAGGTCGTCGCGGTAGGGCGTCGGGCTGCAACCGCTGGTCACGTGGCCGAGCGACCACGGTTGGTTCGGCCGCACCAGCGGCGCGCTCGCCGCGAACACACGCGTCGAATCCCCGTAGTTCGCCAACACGTGCCGCGTGCCGTTCACCGCCAGCGCCGGATTGCGCCGCAGGTAATGCTCCGGAAGCGTCACGTGCCACAGCCACGTCGGATTGTTGTTCCCGAACCAATTCCCCCAGTCGTCGCGACGCCGCCCGAACTGCGTCTGCGCGGATACGGGTTCCATCTCGCCGGTGTCCGGACGGAAACGCAGGTCGCGTCCGCCGATCGACACCGTCTTGCCCGTCACGATGGATTTCACCGTGCCGCCGCTGTCGCCGTTCGCGCCGTACACCCAGCCGTCGAGACCCCATTCGAAGCCGTTGAACCGATGCTGCTGGTTGCCCGGATTGAAGCCCGTGAACAACACGCGTCGAGTGTCCGCGCGGCCGTCGCCGTCCGTGTCCTCCGCGTAGAAAACGTCCGGCGCAGAGGCGACCAACACGCCCTTGCCCCACGCCATGACGCTGTTGGGGAACGGAACGTTGTCGAGGAACACGGTCGCCTTCCGGTAACGCCCGTCGCCGTCCGCGTCTTCCAGCACCTTTACCACGCCACCGGGCTTCCCGTGCCCGTCCATTCCCAACGGATAGTCCCGCATCTCGACCACCCACAACCGTCCGTCCGCGCCCCAGTCGAACGCCACGGGGCTGACGACGACCGGTTCGGCGGCGACGAGCTCGACCCGGAAACCCGGGCGCACGCGGAACGCCGCCAGCGCTTCCTCCGGCGACTTCGGCGGCGGCATGTCGAACGCGATCAATTTGCGCGCGTCGATCCGTTCCTCGCGCGCGGGCCGGCCATCGGCCGCCGGCCAAGAGAGCACGAGGACACCCTTCTCCATCCGCGCTTCCGCGCCGACCAACGACGGCGGTTCCGACCCCGCGCCCGTCCGTTGTCCCGCCTTCACGAACTGCGACCAACCCCGCGTCCAGCCGAGTTCCGGCCGCACGTTCTTCGTCCAAAGATGGATAGCGAACCGCTCGCCGTTCGAGAACAGCACGTCGTCGAAGCCGTCGCCGTTCAGATCCACGAACCGGAGACCCGCGTCGCGGCCCGATGCATCCAGCGCGGCGACACCTTCCGGCAATGTGAACTCCGCCTTCTTCCACGGCCCCGCCGCGACGTCGCGCGTTTCGATCGTCGTCGCGCCCGGCGTGTGGACCAACCGCTCGGGAATCCCGTCGCGGTCGAAATCGCGTTCAAGGACGACCTCGGACTGCGCGGCCGCGCGGACCGCGAATCCGGCCAGCGCCACCGCGAGGAGCGCCGCGCGGGGAAATCGATCGGGAGTCATGGGGGCGTCGTTGGGATGCGGCCTACGTGGAGAGTCGGTCCAGAATGTTGCGCGTGATGCGCTCGACGTGCGCGTCGTGGCCGCGCAACCCGTGCGCCCAATCCGTGCTGCCGCACGTGAACACCGTGCCGCCGCGCGTGTAAATCCCGAGGACCGCGTGCCCTTTCCGCCCGTTCTCCCATTGGTCGTACCATTGGCAATCGTCCGGATGCCACTGCGCCGGCGCGATCGCGAGGATCTCGAACGAACGCGGCGTCCCGTCGCGGAACGTCGGCGACGGCACGCCGTCCTTCCACGCCAATTCGCAGCCGTCGCATTCGTAGCCGACGATGGTGTCCTTGCCGCCGAACGGCTCCTTGGCCTTCAACCCTGTCCCTTCGAAAATCCAATGGTCGGGCCGGACCACGTCGAACGCGCCGGAGCCCTCCATGAGTTGACCGTGGCTTAAATGATAGCCGCCCCAGAGGAAGCCCACGCCGGTGAGTTGGTTCTCGGGCCGTTGCACGAGGTGATGGCTCCACAGCGACGACAACGTGGCCTGGCTGCCGCGGGAGCCGTAGACGGGATCCGAATGGAAGTTCTGCTTCCAGCACGCGAGGGCCTGTCCGGACTCCTCGCTGCGCACCTGCCAACAACAGGTGTTGCCGCTGAAGAAAGCGACGTTGCCGCCGTCACCGATGAACTTCTCGAGATGGTCGCGCATCGGCGCCGACCAATACTCGTCGTGGCCGACGCTCAGCACGAGTCGGTAGGCCGCGAGAAGTTGGGGATGGAACTCGAGGTCGGGATTGGCGCAGTACTCGAGTTCGATGCCGTTGCGTTCGGCCCAATCGACGAAGGGTTGTTCCCACGTGGCGAACTGGCTGGCGGGCGGGCGCTCGTACGAGACCCGGTGCCCTTGGTTGCCGCCGCGTCCGTTGTACGCATAGAGGCTGAACCCGCCCCAGTTGTTGTAGGCGTTGTAGGTGTTCGTCGAGAGCTGCAGCAACACCTTCGAACCGCCACCCGGCTTCGCCGACCGCAGCACGAAGAAGCAGCTTGCCTCCGCGGAGCGTACGCCGCGTTGCGTGTATTTGCCGCCGCCATCGCGCGTCCGCAGCGTCACGTGGTAGTAGCCGGTCTTCCAGTCCGCCGGGATCGCGAGCCGCACCGAGACCGGCCACTTGCAACCCATCGACGACGCGTCCTCGGGCACCGGTTGTTCCTTGCCGTCCGTTGGGTCGGACTTCCACACGACGTCCCGCTTCGCGCCCCAGCGCGCGATCTCGACCGAGTAGGCCGCGCCGCCACTCGAGACGTGGAGCGTCAAATCCTCGCCCGGAGCATAGCTCGCGCGTCCCGCGTATCCCTCGATGAAGAGCGGCCGCGCGTCCTGCGCCTTGGCTTCCAGCCCGGCGACGGCGGTGGCGACTGCCGCCAAACCGGCGGCCTTGATGAAGGGACGACGACGGATGGGGACGCGGTGCATGGGCCGAACTTCGCGCCGGCCCCGCATGAATTTCAAGCCTCGCCGGACCGTAGCGCGGGCGTCCCGTGGCCACCGTGGTGAGACGGTGGACCGAAACCATCCCTCCGCGCGCAGCGCCTTCGGACTGCGGTGGGAAGCCTTCGGAAGGCACCACACCGCTTTGAAGCGAGTGCAGGGGTGGCGACGAAAGCGGCGTCGCGGCCTCCGAGGCCTTGCCGCCGCACTCCAAAGGCGCTTCGCGCGGGGACGCCCGCGCTACATCGGCCGCGCCACTCCGCTTCCGGGTTTGCGCGACGTGACGGTTTCGCCGAATACTGCCCGCATGTTCCCACTCGTCCGTCCGTTGCTCGTCGCCGCCGCGTTGCTGGCGGCCTCGGTTCCCGCCTTTGGCCAAGGCTACAAGTTGACCTCCGAGTCCACCGAGCGCATCGCGAACGCACCGGCCGGCACCGTCGAGGAATTCGATTTCAACGCGTCGAAGATCTTCCCCGGCACCCATCGCACCGGCTGGGTTTATCTCCCGGCCCAACTCGATGCCGCCAAACCCGCCGCACTGATGGTTTTCCAGGACGGGCACGCGTACGTCTCCACCAACGGCCAGGTACGCGCCACGATCGTCTTCGACAACCTGATCGCGAAGGGCGAGATGCCGGTGACCGTCGGCGTCTTCATCAACCCCGGCCACCGCGGCACCAACGCCCCCGCCGGCAACACCTGGGGCGCGCGCGACAACCGCAGTCTCGAGTACGACGGACTCGGTCCCGCCTACGCCAAATTCCTCGCCGACGAGTTGCTCCCGTACCTCACCACCCGATACCACCTGAACCTCAGCACCGACCCACGCCAGCGCGCGCTCTGCGGCATGAGTTCGGGTGGGATCTGCGCCTTCACCGCGGCGTGGGAACGGCCCGATCTCTTCGGCAAGGTCGTCAGCCACATCGGCAGTTTCGTCAACATCCGCGGCGGCCACGTCTATCCCGCGTTGATCCGCAAGACCGAGCGCAAACCCATCCGCGTCTTCCTTCAAGATGGCCGCAACGATCTCAACAACGTCCACGGCGACTGGCCGCTCTCGAACCAACAGATGGCCAACGCGCTCGCGTTCGCGGGCTACGACCACCGGTTCGTGCTTGGCGAGGGTTCGCACAGCGGCGAGCAGGGCGGCGCCATTTTCCCGGAGACGCTCCGTTGGCTTTGGCGCCCGGAGATGCAGCCGCCCGCGCCCAGCACCAACAATTGGAACGGCGACGAGGCCCTCAACAAAATCCTCGCCGACGGCGGCAAGCCCGGCGATTGGGAACTCGCCAGCTCCGGACACCAGTTCACCGACGCCGCGTGCGGCGACGCCGCCGGGAATTTCTATTTCTCGGATCTTCCCAAGGGCGAGATCTGGCGGATTGCTCCCGACGGCAAGTCAGAGAAATGGATCGAGGGCGCCCCGAAAGTCAGCGGCTTGAAAGTCGGGGCCGACGGCAAATTCTATGCCTGCACCCAGGGCGGTCCCGGCGACGAGAAACCCCGCATCGTCGTCATCGACCCTTCCACGCGGCAGATCGAGACCGTCGCGGTCAACGTGAAACCCAACGACCTCGTGGTGACGAAGGACGGCCACATTTTCTACACCGACACCGGCGCCGGCGAGGTCATGACGCTGCCCACCTCGGCCCGCGGCCTCTCCGCCCCGCGCCCCGTCGCCGGCGGCATCAACGCGCCCAATGGCATCGCGCTCTCCCCCGACCACAAATTCCTTTCCGTCTCGGAATACAAGGGCACCAACGTCTGGTCGTTCGCGATCGGCGACGACGGCTCGCTCTCCGGCGGCGAGCGCTACATGACCCTCGTGGTCCCGCCCGGCCGCACCGAGAGCGCGGGCGACGGCGCGACGACCGACGAGAAGGGACGCGTGTACGTGACGTCGACTGCCGGCATCCAGATGTTCGACTGGACCGGGCGTCTCGGCGGCGTGATCGCGAAGCCAACGCGCGACAACACCGCGGTGAGTTGCGCGTTCGCAGGACCGGGCCGGGCGTGGCTCTTCGTGTGCGACAAGGACAAGGTCTGGCGCCGCAAGACGCTGACGAAAGGCAGTTGAACGCCGCGGGCCGCGGCCTGCCTCCCTGCACGTTCCGCCTCGGGCTTACTCCTGCGGGTACAGGATCACGCGGTCGTGCACGAGGATCAGGAGGTCGGCACGACCGTCGCCGGTGACATCGACCACCAGTGCCTCGCGCGGCTCCGGGGACTCGACCTGCCGGCGCTGCCGGAACGTTCGCTCCTCGAATACCTGCCAACGGTTCGCCGGCACCAACCGGTGCGGCTTCTCGAACGCGACGAGATCCACGTAGGCCTTGCCGGTCTCGAGGAACACCAGGTCCCGGCGGCCGTCGGCGTTCAGGTCGCCGCTGACGACATCGTGGAGATAGCCGTCCTTGATCGGCGTCTCGTATCCGTCGAGTTCCGTCATTTCCCAGACGCTGCCGGAGAATCGCTTCAACGCGACGCCGTTGGCACCCAGCATCGCCACCGCGTTCGGCACGCCGTTCGTCGATTCCAGCGCGACCGGGGCGATCGACGCGAAATCCGTGACGGGCAACGGGAGGTTGCGCGCGACCTGCCAGACGCCGTTGGTCCCGCGCGTGCACATCGAGAGCGCCTTGCGGTCCGCGTCGAAAAGGAAAAGCCCGGCCGAACGTCCCCCGCTCGCCGGCAATGCCGCGGCGCCCACGATGCGACTGCTCGTCGCCGCGCCGTTGATCTGGTCGCGCACGTCGAATGACCACGCCGCCGGTTGCGCGCCGTCGCTCTTCAACACCACCGCGCGCACGAAATTTTTCTGCGCCAACAGCAACTCCGCCTTGCCGTCCCCGTCGACGTCCGCCATCGCCATCCACGGCGCGTCCGTCGCCCCGCCCGGCGGCGTCACGTCGATTTCCTCGAACGATTTCCCGTCGGCCGGGACCGGCAGTTGGCGCAGCACCTTGAGTTTCTCGTAGGGGGTCAACACGACGATGTCCGCGCGGCCGTCCTGGTCGGCGTCGTGGAACGACAACGCCGCGGGCGATCCCTTGAAGCTCTCGTTGAGCGCCTGCACCGAGGTCTTGAGGTCCGGGCCCACGACCACCAATTCGCGCACGACCACGTTGTCAGTCTTGCCGTCCTTCACGCGCTTGTCCTCGCGCTCGCAGATCACCGCGAGCACGCGCTTGCCCGGCGTGAGTTCGCCGGCCGCCATCGCCAGGGGCCGCCCGGGCAATGCCAGCGGCTTCGGGAACGCGATCCGGCCCGACTTCTCCGCGGTCGCGATCCCCACCTGTTTTTCGTCCGCGCTCAGCAGGAACACCTCGGGTTGCCCGTCGTTGTTCCAGTCGGAGACCGCGATCTCGCTCACGCCGCTCAGCGTCGGGAACGTCCGCGGCGCCGAAAGCGATCCGTCGGGTTGCTGCGTGTACACCAGCAATTGCCCGCCCTCGGGATCCGCCACCAAGAGGTCGGGGCGCCCGTCGCCATCGGTGTCCGCCCACGCCAACCCGCGCCGTGCCTTCTCGGTGCGGGGCAACGGCAACACGGAGAATTGGCCGTCGACGAGACCGCCGGCCACCACCTCGCCGTCCTTGCGCGTCACGTTGCCCACCGCCGCGCGACCCGACTTCGCCGCGATCCACGTGAACTCCGTGCGATGGTCGCCGTCGAGATCGTCGGCCCAATACGACCGAACAGGGGCGAGCGGCAGGTGGATCTCGGGACCCAGTTGGTGACGCGCGTCCTGCAATCGGAAGCGGAACGGATTGGGGTTGTCCCAATTCACCAGCAGGAGGTCGTTGCGTCCGTCGCCGTCGACGTCGAGCACCTGCACCGCCTTGACCGTGCCGGTGTATGGCAGCTTCTCGGGCTCGGCGAGGCCGCCGTCCGCCTTTTGGTACAGGACGTAGACGTGTTTTTCCGCCAGCAACAACAGGTCCGTGCGGCCGTCCCCGTTCAGGTCGCCCGCGGCCAGGGCGTTCGCGTCGAGCAAGCCGTCGCCGAGATCGTATCGTTTCGGCGAGGACCAGCCGTTCGTGCCCTGGTTGAACTGCACGACCAACTCCTTGGGCTCGCCGAAATACGCGAGGTCGGGTCGGTGGTCGCCGTTCAGATCCTCCACGACGAGGCTCGAGATCCGTTTCTCCGACGCGATGCTCTCGAGACGGAACCGCGCGCCCGGCGGCAATTCGTTGATGTCGCGTCGCCCGACCTGCGCCTTCGCGGGCGCGTTGGTCCGGCCGGTCTGGTTGTAGAGCAACGTGATCTTCGACCGCGCGTTGTTCACCATCACCAGATCGTTCAACCCGTCGCCGTCGAGGTCCGCCGCGTGCATCGCGCCGCAATACTCCACTGGGAAAACTTCCGGCCCGCGGAACCCGAAGCGGTTCGTCGCGGCGTCGGTCGCGGCGAGCGCGAAAATGGGGACGGCCAGAAGGGCCGAGAAGGCGAGGACGGCGACGCGCGCGGACATGTCCGCAAAGAATGCGCGGGCCGACCCCGGCCCCGCAAGCGCGGCGTGGAGCGGGGTCGCGCGGCGCGGTTCTTGAAACTTGAAACTGAAAACTTGAAACTCCCCATGTCCGCCGTGCCCGTCATGGAATCCCTTTCGAAAGGATCCACTCGCGCGTTGCCTCGCGGACTGCAATGTCCCGGCATGACATCCCCCGTCACCGCGCTCGCCCAACTCGCCCTTCACGCCGCCCTCGCCGACGGCACCCTCAGCGAACCCGAACGCCAACTCCTCGACGGATTCGTCCTTGGGATGCCCGAGCCCCGGCCTTCGGTCGCCGCGATCGAATCCGACCTCCGCGCGCGACGTTGTTCGGTGGCCGAGCTCGCGCGTCCGTTCGCCGAACCTTCCCAACGCCAGGCCGCGTTCGAAATGTGTTCCGCCATCTGCGGCGCCGACGGACCCGCCACCAACGCCGAGCTCTGGTTCCTCGACGAACTGCGCCGCGAACTCGGGCTCGACGTCCAGACGGCCGCCGCCACGGGCCAACGCGTCGACTCGATCGTCGACACGCTTCCGGCCCGGACGGTTTTGGTCGGACCGTCCGCATCCATCCCATCGCCCGCTCCCGCCCCCGCGGTCGCCGTCGACGGTGCCGCGCTCGACAAGACCATCCTCAACCACGCGCTGCTGGCCGGCGGGCTGGAGTTGCTCCCCGACACGATCGCCGCGATGGCCATCCTGCCGGTGCAGATGCGCCTCGTGTACAGCATCGGGAAGGCGCACGGCGTCCAACTCGACCGCGGGCACATCCAGGAATTCCTCGGCGTGATCGGCGTCGGCGTCGCGTCCCAGATGCTCGAACGCTACGCGGTGAAGCTGGTCGGCGGGCTGGCGGGAATGTTCCTCGGTGGATTCGGACGCGGCCTTGCCGGCCAGGCAACGGAATCGTCGATGGCGTTCGCGACGACCTACGCGATGGGCCAGGCCGCGCGGCAATACTACGCGGGCGGGCGCCGTCTGGGTGCGGTGGAACTCAAGAGCCTGTTCTCCGGCCTCCTGCCGCAGGCACGCGGACTCCAGTCGGGTTACCAACAACAGATCCACGCGCAGGGGAACTCGCTGCGCGGCGCCGACATCGCGTCGCTGGTCCGGGGCATTTGAGCCGGGACAAGCCGGCAAAAAACCGTGGGTGCCGGCGGCTCCGCCGTCACCGCAGCGGGCCGAGCAAAACTTTTTTTGGGCATCCGAACCCCTCGATGACAGGTGAGACCCGCGTCGATCCTGGCGATGCCAACGGCAGCTCGGGGGAAGTGGCGGCGGGCCGCCGCCACCCACCGCCCAAATCAAAAAACGCCGGCCACCCTCGAACGGGAAGCCGGCGTGATCGCGTGGCCGCGCGGGATTACTCCGTCACGTACTTCAGCACGCGCTGCTTCTCCGAGCGCTTGCGCGTGTTCTCGTCGAGGATCTTCTTCCGCAACCGCAGGTTGAGCGGCGTGGCCTCGACGTACTCGTCCACGTCGATGTACTCGAGCGCGCGCTCGAGCGTGAGCTTGAACGGCGCCGCGAGCTGGATGCCCTTGCCGTCGCCCTGCGAACGCATGTTCGTGAGCTTCTTCTCCTTCACCGGGTTCACCGGGATGTCCGCATCGCGCGCGTTCTCGCCGACGATCATGCCCGTGTAGACGGCCTCGCCGGGAATCACCATCAGGCGGCCGCGTTCCTGGATCATGTTCAGCGCGTAGGCCGTCGCCTCGCCGTCGTCCATCGAGACCAACGAGCCGTTCTTGCGCGCCGCGATCTCGCCGCGGTCCGCGCCGTACTCGTGGAACAAATGGCTGACCACGCCCATGCCCTTGGTCGAGTTGACCAAGTCCGTCTCGAACCCGATCAAGCCGCGCATCGGGATCAACGCCTCGATCGAGACGAGGTTGCCGACGTGGTTCATGCTCGTGATCTGGGCCTTCCGGAACGAAAGGTTTTCCATGATCGTCCCGAGATTCTCCGTCGGGATCTCGACGTACAACTTCTCGATCGGCTCCATCGACTCCCCGTCCGGCCCCTTCTTCCAGAGGACCTCCGGACGCGAGACGAGGACCTCGTAGCCCTCGCGGCGCATCTGCTCTACCAGGATCGCGATCTGCATCTCGCCGCGGCCGGAGACCGCGAAGATCTTCGGGTCCGACGTTTGCGAGATGCGCAGTGCCACGTTGGTGCGGATCTCGCGCACGAGGCGGTCCCAGATGTGCCGCGCGGTGACGAGCTTGCCGTCCTTGCCCGCCAACGGGCCGTCGTTCACCGCGAACTCCATCTGGATCGTCGGCGGATCGATGGGAATGTACGGCAACGCGCCGCGCGACGGGTTGTCGGCGATGGTCTCGCCGATGAACACGTCCTCGAAGCCCGTCACGCCGACGATGTCGCCTGCGTGCGCTTCCTCGATCTTCACCCGCTTCAGGCCCTCGAAATGGATGATGTCGGTGATCTTGCCGTTGGTGACGCGGCCGTCGCCGTGCAGCGTGACCGCGGGATCACCCATCTTCACCTTGCCCTCGACGATCTTGCCGAACGCGATGCGCCCGAGGTAATCGCTGTAGTCGAGGTTCGCGACGAGGATCTGGAACCCGACGCCGGCCTTGGCGCGCGGCGGCGGGATGAACTTCACCACCGTGTCATACAACGGCTCCATGTTGTCGCTCGGGTGCTCGAGCTCCATTTTGGCGTAGCCGGCTTTCGCCGAGCAGTACACGAAGGGGAAATCCAACTGCTCGTCGGTCGCGTTGAGCGACATGAAGAGCTCGAACACCTGGTCGAGCACCTTCTTGGGATTCGCGTTTTCGCGGTCGATCTTGTTGATGACCACGATCGGCTTCGCGCCGGCCTCGAGCGCCTTGCGAAGCACGAAGCGCGTCTGCGCCTGCGGGCCTTCCGCCGCGTCGACGACGAGCAGCACGCCGTCGATCATGTTCATGATCCGCTCCACCTCTCCGCCGAAGTCGGCGTGTCCCGGGGTGTCGACGATGTTGATGTGGAAATTCTTGTATTTGAACGCCGCGTTCTTCGCGCGGATCGTGATGCCCTTTTCACGCTCGAGGTCCATCGAGTCCATGATGCGCTCCTCGGTGGCCTTCGCCTCGTTGGCGCGGAAGGTGCCGGATTGCTTGAGGAGGCAGTCGACCAACGTGGTCTTGCCATGGTCGACGTGCGCGATGATCGCGATATTGCGGATGTGCTCCATAGATCCCGGTTTCCCAACCGGAGCCGGGCAGCATCCCCGATGGGTACAAAAGGTCAAGGGAC
>JANYDN010000126.1 GCA_025363585.1 Verrucomicrobiota bacterium
CGAACCACACGAAAAGTCGGGGCGCCCGCCGAGGGAGTTTCGGAATTGATTGCAACAACGTGAGGGAGTTTCGTTCGGTCCCACTTCGTTGATTTCGGTTGGTCGATTGCAGCCCCGGACTTTTCGGGGGCAGTGTCCGGACGCGCCCGGAACTGGATTCGCGGCGAACCTCGGCTTGACCCATGGTGGGGCGTCGTGTTGAGTCTGCGCCCGCGCGAATGGAGAGGTGGCCGAGTGGCTGAAGGCGCTGGTTTGCTAAACCGGTATACGGCCAAAAGCCGTATCGGGGGTTCGAATCCCCCCCTCTCCGCCATGCGCCCGTCCGGGTTGTTATTGGCCGGAGCGCGGCTTCCGGTTGGGTTCTTCACGCGCAGATTTCACCACGGACGTCACGTGCCCGCGTCCGGCTCCGGACCCTGTTTTGCGGGGGCGTTCCCGCACGCGTTTCTCCGTCCGAAACCACATCCGCGTGATGGCCTGGGTCATCGGCCGTCGACCGTCGGCGACTTTGACCGACGGTGCCGGCGCGCACCCGGTGCGGCGAATGACTCCCTTAATCACCGCACAATCTGCGGTGATACGGATTGCGTACCGGAGGGTGTCCGTGCGATCGTTCCGCTGCGAGGAGCGGAGATGGCCCGTTATATCCATGAGTTGCCGAACTGGCCGAAGTTCGTCTGGAACCACGCCAGACTGACCGGCCTTCTCGCGTCCGTGCGGCATCGGCAAGGCCGGCTGTCGGGACGGATGGAAGGATTGCGTTTTCCACTCAGGACGGAGGCCGCCTTGCAGACGCTGACCCTCGACGTGCTCAAGTCCTCCGAGATCGAGGGCGAAATGATGGACCGCGCCCAAGTTCGTTCGTCCATTGCACGGCGGCTTGGCCTGGATATCGGCGCGCTCGCCCCGGTGGACCGGCATGTGGACGGCGTGGTCGAGATGATGCTGGATGCCACGCGGAACCACGCGGCCCCGCTCACCACCCGGCGATTGTTCGGTTGGCACGCGGCGTTGTTCCCGACCGGCTACGGCGGGATGCACAAGGTCCGCGTCGGGCGTTGGCGCGACGACGCCAAGGGACCGATGCAGGTGGTCTCCGGCGGTTTCGGCAAGGAGAGGGTCCATTTCGAAGCGCCGGCCGCCCGACGTTTGAAGCGGGAAACGGAGGAGTTCCTGAAATGGTTTGGGGCCGACGACGACCTGGATGCCGTGATGAAAGCCGGCGTCGCGCACCTGTGGTTCGTCACGCTGCATCCGTTCGACGACGGCAACGGCCGCATCGCGCGCGCGATCGGGGACATGGCGTTGGCCCGTTCGGAGCACAATTCCCAGCGTTTTTATAGCCTGTCGGCGCAGATCCGGCTCGAACGCAAAACCTATTACGACCTGCTGGAAGGCACCCAGAAAGGCGGGCTCGACATCACGCCGTGGCTGGAATGGTTCCTGGAGTGCCTCGGCCGGGCGATCGACGGCGCGGAAGCGACGTTGGGCGACGTGCTTCGCAAGGCGCGGTTTTGGCAGACGCGCGGGACCGAACCGCTCAACGACCGGCAACGCCTGTTGCTCAACCGCCTGCTGGACGGATTCGATGGGAAACTCACTTCGTCCAAGTGGGCGAAGCTGGCCAAGTGCTCTCAGGACACGGCGCTGCGGGACATCCTGGAACTGGTGGAACGCGGCCTCCTCATCCGGGATGCCGGCGGCGGGCGCAGCACTAGCTATAGCCTGTCGGCGGAATGAGTCCGGAAGGAGAATCGCGGGTCGCCGGGAGCTTCGATGGCTAATTTGTTGCCATCGATCGTGTACACAACGTCGGGAGCCCAGCCTTCACACTCACGGCCCTTCGGTTCGGACCCGGAAGTATCGCCGACTCTCGGACGCGGGCGCGGCGTTCGTGATCACCACGCCGCGGACCGCGGCGGTATTGGTCGAGATCGACGTCCACACCTGGAGGTCGCGGCTTGCGTCCACGATATAAGACAGGCCCGCGACGCCGTGCAGTTGCAGCAGCAGTTCCCCATCCGTGGCCAGGACCAGGCTTAGTTTCGGCAACGCGTCGTTCGGCAGCAGGAAATTCCCCACCACGTACTCCGCCAACCTCTCGCCGGAGACCTTCGAATCCTGGTTCGACGACGGGAAATGGATCCCGCCGTAAATCCGGCTTTGGCCGCATTCGGCCGCCGCCTCGGCAAGGCTCGTGAAGCTCCGCGTCACGCCCGGGAGCGTGTCGTTGCCGATGGTGAACGCGATGGCGTCGGTGCCGTAGAACCGCGCGAGGACGACGGCCGCCGACTTGCTGAAGGTGCTGTGGCCGGAAGTGTATTCGGGGAACGACGGCGCGTTGAGCAACGAGTTCCACGTCGGGTCCGCCACCGTGTCGGGATTGCCGTCGGTGTCGGCCTCGCGGATGGCGGTGATGGGCCGCCAGAAGTCATAGGCGTACTTGCCGTCCCAACACACGATGCCGGCCTCGGCGAGCGTGATGTTCAACAGCGCGAAAAGCCGCGCGTTCTCGGCCAGGGTGTTGCCGCGGGACGCCGCGATCGTCGCCGCGATCTGGTTCCAATGCCCGCCCGGCGTGACGGTATAACTAAAGTCGGACCAGAACCGGGCGATCTGGGTCTGTTCGGCGGTGCGTGTCTTGCTCGTTGCCGAACCCAGTTCCCGCACCGTGGCCAGATCCCCGGCATAACGCGCGCTCGTCAGTTCGGGCGGACCGGGCGGGCGGAATTGGTCGCCACGGACCATCGCGAACGGCACGACGAACGGGCATTGGGGCGAATCCGGCGGACGGAAGAACGGTGGCGTGCGGCGCCAATGCCCCGGCGCGGGATTCGGGACATAAGGCACGACCGTGGTGACGCCGTCCTTGCCCCGCCATTCCAGGATCCTTGCGGCGACCTCGGCGCCGAGCAGGACGCCCCCGTCGGTTCCGGGACCCGGCGGCAGCGATCCTATATAAGACGCGTAGGCGGCCTCGTAGACCGGGCCTTCGGTGGGATAGTTCGCGAGCATCACCTCGTGCGCGGCAGAGGCGGCGGCCGCCTCGGCCGACGTGCCGGGCAGGGCCCCGATGTCCGCGTAGAAAGGCCGGTGGCTGCGCTCGACGGAATTGACCGCGTCGTACATCGCCACGTGGAGGATCGCCAGACCGCGGGCGGCGAGGGTCGGGGAGAGGTCCTCGCCCCGGACGGCGTCGAGCATGAGGCCGTTCCATTGGGTGACGACATCGGCACGGGCGACGCCCCATGCGAACAGACCGATCATTGTCAACTCGAACATTGACTTGACGGGCGATGCGGGCGGAGTGTGCCCGCTAGCCTTGAATAACTCGTGGAAAACGGGCGGGGTAACCGTTTCCTTCCGATGGGTGTTCCCGATCGTGGCTCTCGCCGTCCGACTCTTGGGCGCCGATCCGCAGTTGGGGGATCTTGATGGAGACGGAAGGGTCACGGTTCTTGATGTGGTCAAGGTCGTTGAGTTGTCAAGATCAGGAGGGCTCGGTGCCACCGACCTCGAGTTGGTGCTGGCGGACGTCAATCGGGATGGTGTGGTCAACGATGCGGATGCCGCGCTCGTCGCGTCGGCCGCCGCCGGGGCCAATACACTTCCGCCACTGCCCCTCCTCACCATAAGGAACTCGTCGCCCGCGGCGGGCGAGGACGGTGTATCCGTCACCCGCGAATCGGTCTTCTACCTGACGCTTCCATTGGCCCCGTCGGCCGTCGTCAACATCGCGCACCTTCACGCGGACCTCGGCGCGCGGAAAATCCTCTCCCGGGTCGAAGTCGCGTCCGACCATCGGACCGTCACGCTTTTTTACCTCGAACCCCTTCCGGGAAACGCTCGGGTCCGGGTCACCTTCGATGGCACGGGATTGACGGATTTCCTGGGCCGTCCCGTGGATCTCGACGGCGACGGGACCGCGGGCGGCACCCACTATCTGGACTTCGGGACCCTCGCCCTTGCCCCGGTGCCCGACACCCGGGTGACGGGACGGGTGTTCGCCTCGGAGATCCAACGTGCGCAGGGCGCCGAGACCAACATGGTGATCAACACGCCCCTCGGCGGGGTGACGGTCACGGTGGACGGGATGGAGGAGTCGATGCGGGCGGTCACGGACGCGCAGGGGAATTTCCAATTGAACCCGGTGCCGGCCGGCGCGTTTTTCGTCCATATCGACGGTCGAACGGTGACCAATCTCGTCGCGGGAATTAGGTATCCGGACCAAGCTTATTATCCGTTCGTCGGCAAGCGTTGGGTATCGGTGGCCGGACAACAGACGAGCATCGGCGACGTGTTCCTGCCATTGATCGTCGCGGGCACGCTGAAATCGGTCGTGCCGGGCTCGCCGACGGTGGTGACCTTCCCGCCGGCGATCGTGGCGGCGAATCCGGTGCTTGCCGGGGTCACGCTGCAGGTTCCCGCGGATTCGTTGTTCAGCGAGAATGGCGTTCGCGGCGGAAGGATCGGCATCGCCCCGGTGTCACCCGACCGCCTTCCGGGCCCGTTGCCACCCGGGGTCAATCCGGCGCTGGTGATCACGGTGCAAACGGACGGCGGCGGCAATTTCGACCGGCCGGTCCCGATTTGTTTCCCGAACCTGCCGGATCCGGTGACGGGCGAGATCCTGCCTCCCGGCGCCAAGAGCGCGTTGTGGAGTTTCAACCACGACACGGGGCGATTCGAGATCGTGGGACCGATGACGGTGTCGGACGACGGGAAGCAGGTCTGCACGGATCCGGGAGTGGGCGTTCTCGCGCCCGGCTGGCATTTCTCCTCGATCAACACCCTGGTCCGCGGGCTGGGAATCGATTGCGATCCCACGGGGGCGCCGTCGTCCCAAGGCCCGCCGAGCCAAAGCCGCCCGCCGGGCAAACCGGGCACCCCCAAGGGACCGTGCGACGAACCCCGCAGCCACAGCGGCGCCGCGGGTGATCCGGTCCAATTGTATTCCGGCGAAATGGTCGAGGAAGTCATCGACTTATATATTCCCGGCCGGGGTTTCGATTTCAACTGGCAGCGGACCTATCGGTCGCGGACCGGCCCCAAGGGCGAGCTGGGCAACGGCTGGGACCATCCGTACCGGGTCTTCCTGGTGGCGGCGGGCAACGACCTGGTGGTGTACGATGGCAACGGCCGGGGCGATGCCTACGCGGCCCAGGCCAACCAGACCTGGGCGGCGGCGGGACTGTTCCGGACGATCAGCCGCGGCGGGGACGGCACGCTGTCGATGCTGTTCGAGGACAGGGGGCAGTGGGTGTTCCACGCGTTGGACGCGGGCGCGATGTCGGGGCGCTTGGTACTCAGCGTCGATCGCAACGGCAACCGGATGGCGTTCGCCTACGATGCGAACGGCCGCCTTTCGAAGGTCAACGACACGCTCGGGCGCGACATCGCGGTGGCGTACAATGCCGACGGGTACATCGAGTCCGTGACGGATTTCGCGGGCCGGAGCGTGCGGTATGCCTATTACAAGGACGGGGAGGCGGGCGGCGGCGCGGGCGATTTGAAGTCGGTCACGGGGCCGGCCGTCACGGGGACGCCGAACGGCAACGATTTCCCGGCTGGAAAGACGACGACTTATACCTATACGACGGGCTTTGCGGACGACCGGTTGAACCACAACCTGCTGACGGTGACCGACGGGCGTCGCAACGATCCGAATGACCCGACGGTGGGCACGGGACCGTACCTCACGAATGTCTATTCGACGGCGACGGATCCCGGGGACCCGGATTTCGACCGCGTGGTCCGGCAAACGTGGGGCGGGGGAATCATCGACTTCGTCTATGTCCCGATGTTGCCGGCGGAGCCGAATGGTTTCGCGGTGATGCGCGCGATCGTGAACGACCGCGTGGGCAATGTTTCGGAGAACTTTTTCGACGCGGGGAACCGGTTGGTTCGGCGCCGCGTGTACACCGGCCGCGCGGCGCCGGATCATCCCACGACCGCGCTCGACAATCGCCCCGTCAATCCGGTGCGCGCGACCGATCCCGAATACTACGAGACCGTCTACCAATACAACCCGGATTCTTTGCCGAGGCTCGTGACGTATCCGAACGGCAACATGACGCAGTATGTCTATGAGTCCGACCTTAACCCGGGCGCGGATCCGCGGGTGCGCGGCAACCGCCGGATCGTGAGGCATCTCCCCGGCAGCCACCTGCCGGCCGGCGACCAAGCGGTGATCGAGGAGGCCTATGAATACGGCGCGGGGTTCGCCGGCTGTTGCGGCGACAATTTCATCACCAAGGAGACCGATGGGCGCGGCAACGTCACGCTCCACGCCTACGACGACCGCGGCAACCGGATCCGCAGTCGTTTCGCGGTGGCGGGCGTGGTGGACGAATGGGAATTCAACGGGTTCGGCCAGGTGACGGCGCACGTCGCGCCGCCCGACGCCGCGGGGAACCGGCGCCGGGACGAGGTTGGCTATTATGATTCCGGCCCGCAGACGGGTTACCAACGGGACATGATCGTCGATGCCGGCGGCCTCAAGCTGACGACCACCCTCGAGTACGACGCCGTGGGCAACGTGGTCCGGTCGATCGACCCGCGCGGCAACGATTCGCGCCGGACGCTCAACCCATTGAACCAACTGGTCCGGATCGAGTCGCCCGAAGTGGTTGCCGGCGGCGGGATTCGTTACCGCAAGGACTTCTATTACGACGCCAACAACAACCTGGTCCGGCAGGACACCCGAAATCTGGACGAGAACGGCGCGGTGCAGACGAACGCGGATTTCACGACGCGGTTCGAGTACGACGCGCTGAACGTGCCGGTGCGGATCAGCCAGGAGATCGACGACTCCCATTCCATCGTTACGGAATACGTTTACGACGCGAACCGCAACCGGGTGCTCGAAAGGAATCCCGAGGCAGTCGCCGGACGCCAACCGGCGAACGTCGTCAGGATCGTCTACGACGAGCGCGACATGCCTTACCAAGTGATCTCGGCGCCCGGCGATCCGTCGCAGTCGACGACGCGGAACGACTACGATGCGAACGGCAATCTCACGCGCACGTCGGAGGGCATCGAGTCCGGGGCGCGGGTCACCGTGTTCGAGCATGACGGCTACGAGCGGTTGGTGGCGGTGACCGACGCGATGGGCAACCGCCAGCACCGGCAGTACGACGCCGCTTACAATCTTGTACACGCATGGGCGGAGGGCGAGTTGGCCGATGTCCCGGGCTCCGCGAAGAACGTGCGGATGTCGGAGTCGACCCAGACCTATGATGCCTTGAACCGTCCGGTGCGGTCCGACCGCGCGCATTTCGACGCGGCGACGCAGCAACCGGTGGGCGACGGGCAATCGAGCACGGTCCGCGAGTACACGTTGACGTCGCAATTGAGCCGCGTTTCAAACGACAACGGGCACGAGACCCGATTTGCCTACGATGGCGCGCACCGATTGAAGGCGGTCACGGATGCGAAGGGCGACACGCTGACGCGCGCCTACGACGCGGCCGGCAATCTCGTCTCGGTCTCGTCCACCGAGATCTCCGATGTCGGGGCCACGCAGGGCACGTTCGCCACCAGCTACCAGTACGACAACCTGAACCGCGCGGTCCGGATCACCGACAACGCCGGGAATGTTTTCGATGTCCTGTACGATTCGCGGAACCAGCCGGTGGTGTCGCTCGACGGCGCGCGCGCGAATCCGTCCGCCGCGGGCAACCGGACGCGTCGCGCGTACGACGGGCTGGGACGGCTTGTACGGGTGACCCGCGAGTTGACGACGGATGGAACGGGCGCCGGATCGGCGGCCGGGCAGATCGTGCTGCGGCGCGAATGGGACGACGACTCGCGTCCGACCGCGCGCCTCGACGGAAACGGCAACGCGACGCGTTATCTATATGACCCCCTGGACCGCGTGGTGCGGTCGGTGATCGCGAGCGGGGCGGTGGCGACGATGCAATACGACGCCCATTCGGACGCGGTGTCCGCGACGGATCCCAACGGCACGGTGGTGGCCCGGACTTTCGACGCATTGGGCCGGGTCGTGAGGAAGGATATAATCCCCGGGGCCGGGGTCGCGTCGGACACGACGTTCGAGGAATGGGACTACGACGGCCTGTCGCGGTTGGTGCGGGCTGCGAACGACGCGAGCCGGGTCGATCTGGGATATGACTCGCTCGACAACCTAACGCTGGATTCCGTCGATGGCCGGGCGGTGGTGCTGTCGCACGATGGCGTCGGCAACGCCGTGGGCGTGACGTATCCCGGCGGTCGGAAGATCAAGTCGACCTTCGATTCCCTGGAGCAATTGGCGGCGTTGACCGACGCGACGTCGGCGGTCGCGGTGCCGATCGCGGGCTACGACTACGCGGGACCGGGCCGGGTCGCGCGTCGGTCGAACGGGAACAACACGCGGATGGACGCGTCCCACGACGCGTTGAAGCGGGAGGTTCGGACGACCCACGCCCGCGTGGGCGGGGCGGCGTTCGAGGACCGCGAGTATGCCTGGGACGCGAACTCCAACCAGACCTTGAACCGCGACCGGTTGGCGGGCGGGTTGGTGCAGTCGTTCGCGTACGATTCTGCGTACCGGTTGCGTTCGGCGACCTATACCGGGTCACAGACGGGGCAGCGCGGCTTCCAATACGACGGCGCGGGCAACCGGTTGGCGGTGACCGGAAGCGGCGACGCCGGTAGCTATGCCTTCGACGTGGCTTCCGGCGACGCGGTGTCGAACCAATACACGGCGACGCCGTTCGACCAGCGCGCGTACGACCCGAACGGCAACCTGCGGCAAGTCAATGCCGGCGGGGAGGCGCGGAGGCTGGAGTTCGATTACCTCGACCGGTTGGTGCGGCTGGAATCGGGCGGGACGACGAACCGGTACGCGTACGACGCGCTGGGGCGACGCGTGGCGCGGTCCACGGACGGCGGGATCGTTCGCTACTCCTATATGGGCGCCCGCGCGGTCGAGGAGCAGGACGATGCCGGCAACATCCTCGCGACCTATGTCTATGGTTCGGCGGTGAACGACGTGGTTTCGATGCGTCGCGGCGGCAAGGACTACTGGCTGCACGAGGACGACCAATCGAGCATCCGCCGCGTGACGGATTCGTCGGGGATAGTCGTCGAAAGCTATCAATACGACGAATTCGGGAATCCCGCGATGACCGACGGCGCGGGACACCCGATCGCGGGTTCCGTGGTGGGGAACCCGCACCTTTATACGGGCAACCGGTATGATCCGGAGTCGGGATTCTACTACGCGCTCCATCGCTATTACGAGCCGCGCACGGGAAGGTTCATCACGCGCGACCCGTCGGGCGCCTTCGGGGATCCGATGGGACTCGGCAACGCCTTCACGTACGCGGGCAACAACCCGGCGACGTTTGTCGATCCCGTCGGTTTGGCGGGCCAGCATTCCAAGGCGGCGAGCTATGCTCCCAAGGTCGTGAAGGGCGTGGCCAAGGGCCTGGCGAAGTATGGGGACCGCGTGGCGGGGCAGGCGGCGAATGCCCTCGCGGAGGGCGGCAAGGCGTTGGGCGAGGCGGACCGCATCAACACGGTGGTGGGCAACGAGCTGCTCGGCTGGGTGGAGGGCCACGTCGCGGGCACCATCGCCAACGCCGACGAGAAGGGGAACCTGATCTACGAGGCCCTAAGCACGGAAGACGCCGCGGCGGCCGTGAACCTGGAATATGGCCGGACCTACAACCCGTTTTCTCCCGGCGACACCGCCAAGGCGATCGGGAAGAACGGAAGGGCGCCTTCCGCGGCGAAGGGTTTCTGGTACAAGAACGCGACGGAGGACATCGCCAACCTCGAGAACAAAGCTGCGAGCCTCGAGGCGGACGCGGCGCGGCTCGCGAGACGAGCGTCCAAGTTCAAGACCGCCGGCAAGGTCGTCGCGGTCGTCGGCGTGGCCATCCAGGCCGGCATGGCGATGAAGGAGGATTATGACAATTGCGCCGGGGCGGGTTTCATCGCCAACGACGGGCTCGCGACCGGAGGCGCGGCCCTCGCCGTGAACGCGGTCCCGCCGCTCGGCGTCGCGGATCTGCTGACCGGCGGCGCGGTGTCGGGCGGAATCCACAACGCCGCCATGATCCCGACCGTCGCCGCGCACATGGCGGGCCGCATGACGCAGCGCGACGCGAAGAACATCAAGTCCGCCTATACCCGCTTTGCCGTCGGCCGCTGGGCGTGGGACGCGGGCGAGTGGTGGGCCAACGCCCTGATGGGCGAATAGGACGCGATGAACCCTTTCGAATTCCATCCCGTTCGTCCTGCCGGTCGCTCCTCACGAAGCCGACGCGGCCGCGCCTGGATTTCCGCGGGGCTAATTGCCGCGGCGCTGGCATTGGGTTCGGAAAATGCGAAGGCCCAGACCACGGCCACGGGCCAGCCGTGCAACGGGCAATATGGTTTCGCCATCCGGGACGTCGCCACGGGGCAAACGGTGTCGCGGGGCTGGACCAGTCCCAACGGCACCATCGGCGACGGCGTGGCCCTCGGCGCCAACCGCACGTACGAAATCACGGTCGCCAACGCCGGCAATCGGACCATCGGGCGCGCCACGTTCACGACGGGCAGGAACGGTTCGATCCTCCAATTGCCCAAGGTGCAGGTGGGCGACAGCATCGCGCCGGATTCGGACCACGACGGGATTCCGAACGACATCGAGATCACTTTCGGATTGGACCCGAACAACCCGTCGACGTTGGGTGGTGGCATCCTGGATTCGGTGGTTGCCACGACGCCCCCGCCACCGGGGACGCCTGCAGGCGCGGGCGGTGGGCCGGTGATTCCCGTGAACTCGGCGTTCGGGCCGCCGGGAATGCTGTCCGGCGTCGCGTTGCCCGGGACGTCCGTGGACGTTTCGGCGTTCAACGACACCATCGCGGTCGCGTGCCTCGACCAAGGCGTCGCGTTCTTCAACGTGTTCGGCGGGTTGGCCCCGCGGCAATTCGCGATGGTGGACACGCCCGGCGAGGCGCGTGCCGTCGGGCCTCCCGGCGACGACTGCGCGGTGGCGGACGGCTTGGGCGGGCTGTGCGTGATCGATCTCCGCGATCCTTCCGACTGCCATATCAAGGGCGAGTTGCCGCTGGGTGGCTATGCGGAGTGCGTGGATTCCGCGGGTAGCATCGCCTACTGCGGGCTCCGCAACGGCCAGTTGGTCGCGGTCGATCTCGGATCGGTCACCGAATTCCAGCGGCTGAATCTCGGGGCCGAGGTTTTCGATGTTAAGGTATCGGGCGATTTCGTCTGGGCGATCGTCGGCAACACCCTTCGTTCGTTCTCGATGTCGGACGGCCTGTTGCAACCGCTGGGAAGCGTTCCCTTGGCATCGTTCGGGCCGGATCCTTTTTCGGGTCGGAAGCGGCTCTTCGTCGGCGGTGGGTTCGCGCAGGCAACCTGCATGAACGGATTCGACACGGTGAACGTTGCCGATCCCGCGGCGATGGTCCGGGTCGGGATGGCGGTGGCGAACGGACCGGCATCCTACAAACAAGTCATATCCACCGGTTCCGGATTGGGCCTCGGCTGCGTCGGGGTGAACCCGCGCAACGACGGGACCCAGGACTTGTATCTCTTCAGCCTGGTCGATCCCACGAAGGTCAACGACCTGGTGACGATCCTGGCCACGCCCGGGGTCGCCTATTCCAGCGTCATATACAACGGCATCGATTATCTGGCGGACGGGAGGAGCGGGCTCGACGTGTTCCGGTACCTGGAGACGGACCGGAAGGGGATCCCGCCGGTGATCACGTTGGGGAGCAGCGCGGTGGCGGGCGCGACGCAGGAAGGCAAATTGTTCCGGGTCACGGCGAACGCGACGGACGACGTGCAGGTCCGCAACGTCGAGTTTTATCTGGACGGCAAATTGCTGGCGAGCGACGGCAATTTCCCATTCGAGATATTCTTCAACTCCCCGTTGATGACGCCGGCCAAACCGAATTTCGCTGTGCGCGCGCGGGCGTTCGACACCGGCGGCAACTCGACGTGGAGCGATCCGCTCACGATCGAGCTGGGACCGGACGGCACGCCGCCGCAGGTGGCACGCACGAGGCCGTTGGCGGGCTCCATTCTTGGACAACCGATGTCGGTCGCCGCGTTTTTCTCGGAGCCACTGCGGCCGGATTCGGTCGTGCCCGACGCCTTCCGCGTGGTCGGGGCGGGCGTGGACGGGTTGTTCGGGACGGCGGACGACGTGCTTCCGCCGCCGGGCGTGTTGACCTACCAGGACTCCTCGCGGTCGGCGGTCTGGACTTATATGGCGCCCCTGCCGGCGGGGCTGTGGCAGGCGACGGTGAGCGGACCGATCGCGGATCGCGCGGGCAACGTCATGACGGTGCCGCACCGTTGGTCCTTCCGCACCTTCGACCAACCGGACCGGGACGGCGACGGCCTTCCGGACGCCGTGGAAATCGCGATGGGTTTCAATCCGGACAATCCGGACAGCCTGGGCGACGGGGTCCGGGACGGCGATCGTGACTTCGACCACGACGGGCTTGCGAATGGATGGGAAATCTTTTACGGCCTTGATCCGAAGAATGCCAATTCGCGCGATCCAAAGATCCCGGATGGCCTGCTGGATCTTGACGGCGACGGCCTGAACAATCTGGGCGAACAGGCGGCGGGAACCAATCCGATGGTCGCGGACACCGATGGCGACGGTTGGAATGACGAAGCCGAGATTTCGGCGGGGAGCGATCCGTTGGATCCGAAATCCACGCCCAGGTTTTTCATCGTGGGGCAACCAGCGCCGGTACGGTTGGAGGTTTCCCGATTGGCCTTCGACGGCGGAGCGGGTGGCCTCTTCGTCGCCTCGCCCATCGTGTCGTTCGGCCTGCCCGGCACCGTACCGGGCGGGTCGATCGCCCTCGTGATGGGAAGCCCGATAGTGACCGTTGGGCTTCCGTCCTCGAACGGCGGGAACGGGATTTTCGGCGGGCTGACGGTGGCTTCGCCCCGCGTATCATTGGGGTTGCCCGCGACCTCCCCGACGGGTGATTCCGGCCTGGTGGTCGGGGCTCCCCCGTTGACGACGAAATTTGCCGGTCCCTAAACGACAATCGAGGGCCGGCTGGCCCATTTGAAACGGAGTTAATATGAGCAACAAAGCGAACCTGATCCTCCGCGGCTGCGTGCTGCTACTGGCGGTGGCGCCGGCGCTGGCCCAGAACTTCTCTTCGGGAAGCACGGGCTCGGACGGTGCCCTGAACGTGACGACGGACACGACGCTGGACGTGCCGGCCGGCGGCATTTTCAATTTCACGACCATCAACGTCGCGGCGAACAAAAACCTGCGATTCAAGCGAAACGCGGCCAACTCGCCGGTCTATCTGCTCGCCAGCGGCAACGTGACCATCGCGGGAAACATCAGTGTGGATGGTGGCCAAGGCGGGTCGGTGACCGGCGGGATTGGTGGACCCGGGGGTTTCGACGGCGGGAGCCCGGGATCGATCGGTGTCCCGCCCGGTGCCGGCTATGGACCGGGCGCGGGCCGCCCCGGCACGCAGACGATCACCGCCGACGGGGCGGGCGGCGGGGCCTTCGGCACCGTCGGCACCACCGGGTCCAGCCAGAACAAAGGGTCCATTTACGGCAACGCGCTGTTGATACCCATGGTCGGGGGCTCCGGCGGCGGCGGGTCCAGCGGCACACCGGGTTCCGGCGGCGGTGGTGGCGGTGGCGCCCTCTTGGTTTCTTCCTCGACGCGGATCGACCACACCGGCTCGCTGTACGCCCGGGGTGCCGTCTATCAGGGCGGTGCCTATAGCAGCGGTAGCGGCGGCGCGATCCGCTTGGTCGCACCGCTGATTGCCGGAAATGGAGGCATCAGTGTCGATGCCGGGACCGGTGCCGGATTGGGCCGGATCCGCGTCGACGCGATCGACCGGAGCGCGATGAATTTCAATTTCACCGCGGCCTCCGTGACGTCGGTGGGTTCGTTGATGCTGGTGTTCCCGACCCCGTTGCCGCGCCTCGACATCACCGAGGCGGCCGGGACCGTCATTCCGGATAACTCGGGGCCGGTGCAGGTCCAATTGCCGTTCGGATCCACGCCGAACCGGACCATCAAGGTGCGGGCGCGCGACTTTAATTCGAAAGTGCCGATCACGCTGGTCCTCACGCCCGACCACGGCGCGTCCGTGACTTATACGGGGATGATCGACAACACCGGAGCCAACAATCCCGCGGTGGCCAGCTTCGACGTGGTATTGCCGATCAACGAACAAACCACCGTGAACGTGTATTCCAAATAGCCGGGGCGTTGCCGAAACGGCGCCGCGTCGCGCCACCCGATCCATGAGTTCAACCAATCCAATCCGGCAGCTCGCTCCCGCCGCGATCATCGCGTGCCTTGCCTGCGCCACGGCGGCGTGGGCGTCGCCCCGGTTGGAAATCGGGGAAGGGAACGCCACGGTCTACAGCTCGGGTGCCGGGATCGTGCCGGTTAGCTATGAGAGCGACGTCCCGGCGGTCGCGATACAGTTCGACGTGCAGTTCGATCCCGCGCGCTTGGTTTCCGCCCCCACCTTGCTTGGGGGACTGGCTTCCGACCACCTGGTGGTGTCCAGCGAACCAACCCCCGGCACGCGCCGCGTGGTGGTGTATTCGCCGGAGAATTCGCCGTTGCCCAACGGGGTGTTGCTCGATCTCCAGTTCCTGCCGCTCGCGCAAAGTCCCGATGGCCCCGTGTCGCTGGTGCCGGCCAACGTGATCGTGGTGGGCAAGGGTCCGGTGTCCATCACGCCCGTGGTGGCGCTGCCCGGGACCTTCACGATCGGGACGCCGGCGCGGTTTGGTTCGGTGACGGTGAGTCCGGCCGGATTGGTCGAGCTCGAATTGACGGGACCCGTCGGCGCGACGTTCGCCTTGCAGCGTTCCCCGGACCTCAACCAATGGACGTCGATCGCCACCAACGCGATCCCGCCCGGGGGCGTGTTGCATGCGACCGATCCCTCGGCGGTCGACGCCGCGGCGAGGTTCTATAGGGCCGTGCAACGCTGACGGGCTGTTTGTCCGGGACGTTGCGGTCGGAAACCGTGAGGGGGCGGCGGCCCCGCTGCGACCCACCTGGTTTTCATCCTTCCGGCCTATTTGGCGTTCGCGTCGAACAGGCGGAGCGCGTCCTCGCATTCCGCCTCGAGGTTCCCGAAATCAAGGGTCGCCTTGAGGCGCCGCACATTGGCAAGGGCCGTGTTCACGGAGACGACGGCCTTGTCGCGTTCGCCGAGGTGATATTGGGCCCAACCCAGGCGCCATTTCGAGAATTGTGCCCATCGGGTGTCCGGCTTCGCGGCGGCATCGGCGCGCCGCGCGGTCTCGAACGCGAGCTGGGTGTCGAACCGCGTCTCCTGGCCGGTCGCCACGATGCACGCGGAGACGAAGCCCATGATGTCTTCGTTGTCGCCGTGGCGTTCCAACAAGTCCCGCGCGTACCGGTCGACCTCCGCGGTTTTGTTGCGCTGCAACAGGAGCATTAGCTTCCATTGGTACGCAGCGTCGATTTCCGAGGCCGGGTCGGATTTGAACGCCGTCTCGAGCGATGCGAGGGCGGCCGCGGCGTCGCCGCGAACCATGGCCTCGCGGTAGCCGGGGAATTTCCCGTCGGTTCCCGCATTCCGAACCTTGGCGGTGGCGATGTCGGCCGCGCTGCGCTTGGTCGCATCGAGTTCCGATTGGCGCTCCCGTTCGGTTTCCCGGCCGATATCAAACGTGCCGGCCAGAACCGCGATGGCGATGCGCTCGACTTCGGCCGGCGTGCCGATGCCGGTCCACGCCACGAGGCCGTTCGTGCCAATGATATAAGCCGTGGGTATGCCGCCGGTGCCGGTGGGTTTGAACCACGTCGAGTGCATGCGTTTGTCGGGAGTATCGACGGCGACGCGGTAATCCATGCGATCGCCCATGGCGTCGACGAACCGGCGGACGACGTCGATATAGGCGGTATCCGCCGGCGTGTCCTGGCGCTCGGAAATGCTGACGCCGACGACCTCGATCATTCCGGGATGTTCCTTGGCGAGCTTCGTGAGGCGCGGGATGGCGGCCTTGCAGGGGCCACACCATGTCGCCCAGAAATCGACGACATAGACCTTGCCGGGTTCGAACCGATCCAACGGAGGGCCCTTGATCCAACGGGACACGACGAAAGGCGGCGGCGGCTTCCCGATGAGTTCCATGGGATCGGGTCGGGCGGGACGCGCTGACGCGGGCGGGGGCAATTCAGGGAACGCGCTTTCGCCGGCCAGAACGACCAGCGCGATCGCGAATGCGAGGAACCAATACCGGGAAACGGGCATGAGCCAAACGTCCGGCGAACACGGCATCAAGACAAGGACATGCTTCACGCGGGGAAGCAGTCGGGGCGGGTGGCGGTGGCCCTTGCGTGCGGACCGCACGCGCTACGGCCCGCCGCCGGTGCTTCCGCCACCTTTGGATGCGGAAGCCTTTGCCGGGGCCGGCTCGTCCCACGTGACATTATACCAACCAAGGAACATCTCGTCCCACGATTGCTCGCCCCAATGGATGAATTTCCTGGGGTCGGGATTGGACGGGTTGCGCTGCGAATTGTCGTAGCCGCCGGAGACGATCACCCAGGTGCCGGCGGGAATCGCGCGCGGCGTCTCGAGAACATAGGTACGCTGCCAGTTGAAATCGTAGCGCGGGACCGAACACAGCGTCTCGCGGCGGCCGTCCGGGAACAGCGCCTCGAATTTCATCCAGCGTCCGCGCACGTGCATGTGCGGCGTCAGGCTGTGGAGCGTCGCGGCGCGCTGGAAACAATAGGATCCCTCGCCGCGCGAATCGGGATCGCCCGGCTTGATCTCGAACCGGTGGTCCACCACGGGAACGCTTTCATACCGCGTCGTGGGCTTTCCCTGCGCGAGATAAATCCCGACCTCGGTGGAATCCGTCTGGGCCACGCCGCAGGTGGTGTAATGCAACTCGAGATCGAATAGCGCGTCGGCGGGCAGGTATTTCCCGGCGCCGCGCGGAAACGGTCCCTGAGTGGTGCCGGGCGCCCATCCCACGTACATTTCCGTTTGGCCGAGGTGATCCTTCTGGCCGCCGTCCTTCAGGCGCGCGATGGCATGGTGCAGGATTTTCCGGTTGCCCGGTTTCACGTAAAGCGCGCGCACCCATCCCTCGTTGGTGTTGCCGGCGCGCACCTCGAGATGCCGGTAGTCGAGCACGCCGGTCGCCGGGATTTCCTGTGGCTCGGCCAGTCGCAGGACAATGTCGGGTTGGCCCATCGGCCATTCCGGGGCCGGCGGCACCTTCAATTCCTCGAGCGGATCGGCGCCGTCGCCGCGCGGCGCGCCCTGCGAAACCCAACGCAACAGCGTCTGCGATTGGGCGAGGGTCAGGGACGCGTTGTTCGCGAAGTTCCCGTGGTTCGGGTCGGCATCCCACGGGGGCATCCGCCGCGCGAGCAGGGCTTCCTCGATCGTCGACGCCATGCCCTTGACCTTCCTGTGCCCGGTCATCGCCCACGAACCGATGTTGCCGGTGCTGTGGCACGACACGCACTTGTCGCGGAGGATCGGCGCGACGTCGTTCGCATAGGACACGGGCGCGGCGTCGGGGCCGTCGCCGCCGTCGAAATGAACCACGCATCCGCGGGCGACCGTGCGCGGCTTGCCGACCGCCTTGCCCGCGAGGAATTCGCCGAGCGCCGCGTCGAGGTACGATTCCGTGGGCGCGGGCTTGAGCGCTCCCTCGACGGATTGGTCGTCGATCGCGCCGCGATAAACGACGGACCAATTACGAGTGTCGATGACGAACGCCTCCGCGGTCCGGCGCACGCCGAGGTGCCGGGCGACGCCCTGGGTGTCGTCCTTCAGCACGGGCACGAACCACACGCCGAGTTCGCGCGCCTCCTCGTTGATCGATTTGAGGTCGTCGCCGGAATTGGCGTTGACCATGAAGAAGTCGACGCCGCGTTCGGCATAGCGCGCCCGGAGGGCGGCGAACTTGGAGGCGGATTGGCGCACGACCGGGCAACCGTTGGCCGTGAAATAGAGCACGACGGCCCGCGCGTTCGAGCGCCGCAGTTCGTGCATCCGTCCGCGGTGGTCGAGCAGGGCGAAGTTCAGGACTTCGGAGGGCGTGTCGAGCGACGCCACGGCCGTCGCGGTGGCGGCAACGGGAACGGGCGTGGCGACGGCGACGGCGACGGCAGGCCCGGCGGGAGCCGCGATCAGGCGCGCGGCCGCGACGAACAACAACGTGCGGATCAAGGGGACCGCGCTTCGGGACGAAATCATGTGTCGTGGTGTTGTGCGGAAGGATCGATCCAACAGGCTGCAAGCATGCCCAAACCTGCACGACGCGCAAACCAACGATTGGGGAAGCGATGGGTCTTGGGAAGAACGACGACTCGGAAAGTAGGAAGGGATCCCACGGCGGGGGATTGTTCGCGAAGGCGAGGCGGCGGGACTCCCCGCAAACAGAAGCCCAACCTGCCGTTCGGACGGACTCTTACTCGCGCTTGATCTCGATCGTCGTGGCTTCGGGCGGCACCGCCGTTTCGGTGGTTTTGCCGCCGGGCCAGCGGACACGGATCGCCGATGGACGCCCCGCCAGCACGGGGATCGCCGAGTCCACCGACCAATAGCCGGAGCCCGAATGGACCTCGCGCGCGGCGCCGGCTTTGCCGCCGGTGATCGTTTGCACCACCGCGCCGATGCCACGCGGGTTTCCCGCGCCGCCATTCAGTCGCACGGAGATTCCCGGAATGCCCGTGGCATTGCGGAAGAGCCGCGTGGGCGCGCCGTTCTGCGTGTCGACCCAATCGACGCGGCCGTCGCCGTCGAAATCCGCGACCGCGCAGCCGCGTTGCTCGCCATGGACCACCACGCCCGACGCGTCGCCCGGCATCGCGCGGAAACCGCCGTGCCCGTCGCCCAGAAGCACCACGCCGCGTCCCGCGTCCGTGCGCGGCCATTCGATCCGCATCGCGAAAAAGTTCTGCGCCAGCAACAGGTCCTCGTTCCCGTCGCCGTCGACGTCCGCGACCGAGAGTCCGTGCACCGGTGCGAATTGCGCCTCGCGCGGCAGGACCACGCCGACGAAGTGGTCGCCGCGATTCAGGAACACCATCGACGCGAGCGTCGTGGTGGTCTCGACCGCGGGCTTCGTCGGCAACGCCGCGAGCACCGACGCCATCGTTGCCTCGCCGAACGCGGCGTGCGTGGGAAAGCGGTCGGCCAGCATCGGCAGCGCCTGCGCCAGCGCGCGCCTACCTCGCCGCGGCATTTCCGTCGCGAGATCGGCGGGAAAATAGGATTCGACGACGTCCACAGTTTCCGGACCCGCGAGATTTCCATGGTAAAGACGGATCGGTCGCCCGGCGCTCGCGGTATAACCCGAGTTCAATCCCCAGTTGCCGACGGCGAGATCCATCCGGCCGTCGCCGTCGAAATCACCCGCCGCCACGCCCGTCCACCAGCCGGTGAGGCGCGACAGCGGCACGTTCGTTTCGGACCCCATCTCGACCGGTGGATCCCATCGTTCGAGCGCGCCGCGATGGTTTCGAAAAATGCGGACCGGTCCCCATTCGATGGCGAGGACGAGTTCGGGAAACCCGTCGCCCTCGAGATCGGTCCACGTGGCGCCGCCGACGAGGCCGGCGTCGTCGAGAAGCGACGTTCCCGCCGCGTCGGGCAAAAGGTTCGCGCCATGGTTGCGATACAACCGCGAGCCCGGCGCGGCCGGATAGGTGGCGGCGTTCACGCGGCCGCCGGCGAACAAATCGAGCCGTCCGTCGCCGTCCACGTCGGCGACCGCGAGCGCGCCGATGCTCGACGTCGTGCCGGCGACATCGGTGAACGGCGCGACCTCGATGGACTTGCCGTCCGTCGAAATCCCGACGCGCACGATCGACGAGATGCCCGCGGGCGCGGTCTCGTAGTTCGATACCGCCGCCAGCAACGCGGGCCGCCCGTCGGGCATCGTCCACGCCGCCATTCCCGCCACGTCGTCGGGCGCGATCCACCCCGATGCGATGGGTTCGAAGTCCCCGTCCGTTCGCACCCGATACGCGCCGAGGCGTCCGCCCCGGCCGGTTCCGACGACGAGTTCGTCGCGTCCGTCGCCGTCGAGATCGATCCACGCGACGCCGGGTCCGAGCGAACTGAATTGCCGATGGAGCAATGGTTGCCGCGCGAAGTCGTCGAACAATTCCTCGTGATGGACGTGCCGCAGGCGTCCGGTGGCATCCGCGAAGAGCGGCGCGGATTTCGCGGGCGGTGGCGTCGGGATCGCGGTCTGGGCGGAGGCTTCGTCCACTTCGACGAGCGAGTTGGGAATGACGTCCGCGATGACGGAACGACGGCCGGAACGCCACGTCACCTCGATGCCGAACGTTTTCGCGCCGGTGGCGGCGAAGACGCGGACGGGATCGTCGCCGGACAGGTAGCGTCCGCCGGACACGAGTTCCTGCGTCTGCGCGACGGGGCCGCCGGTGACGCGTATGCGCGCGTTGATCCCCGCGGTGTTCGGAGCGAGGCCGCGCGCGCGGACCGCGATGCGGGGCGCGAGGGACTCGTTGCGGTACAACGCGGGCGCGCCGTTCACGCAGTTGCACACGAGGTCGAGATCGCCGTCGCCGTCGAGATCCGCGAGCGCGATGCTTTGGAAATAATTCGTCGTGCCGAAACCCCACGATCCACCGACATCCTCGAAGGTCAGGTTGCCGCGGTTGCGGAACGCGGAGATCGCGGACGGGTAGGGCGGGAACATCATGAGGTTGGTCCCGCCGGGATTCTTCCTCGCGTTCGCCGAGGATTGGATGCGCTCCGTGACGTCCCGGTCCTGCACGTCGTAGAGCGCCCCGCTCGCCACCAGCAGATCCTCGTGGCCATCGAGATCGACGTCGACGAACACGGGTTGCCACGACCAGTCGGTCGAGGTGACGCCGCCGTACTCCGCGATCTCGCTCCAGGTGCCGTCGCCGTTGCCGTGGAAAAGCGCGTTGCGCACGACCTCGGGACGATAGTCGTAGCGGCCGGGGACGTTGGGCACGAACCGCGGGCCGGTGAGCGAACGGATCCGGCGCGCATGCGACCTCGGCGACATCTCCACGGTGAGGAAATCGAGTTGGCCATCGCGATCGAGGTCCGCGAAATCGACGCCCATCGACGAGTACGAGAACTTGCGGAGCGCGAGATGCGACGCCTCGCGGAAGTGGCCTTTCCCATCGTTGATCCAAAGCCGGTCGGGCGTCTGGAGATCGTTGCAGACATACAGGTCGGGAAACCCGTCGCCGTTGACGTCGCGGAAGTGCGCGGCGAGTCCGAAGTCGGCCGGCGGCGGCTTGGGTTTGCCGCGTTCGTCGACGAAATGATCGGAGTTCCAGGGGACCGCGCTGAAATGGCCGTGGCCGTCGTTGAGGTAGAGGACTCCGGCCTCGCCGATTTCCTCGACCTGGTTGTTCACGACACGAAGTCGATCGGCGTACGGCCCCTCGACGATCCATTCGCCGTTCACTTGCTTCACCGTCGCGCGGCCCGGTCCGGAGCGAAGAATCGGAAACGCGCCGTAGTTCGCAACGTAGAGATCGAGCGTGCCGTCGCCGTCCACATCGGCCAGCGCCATGCTGGTGCTGCCCGCGTTCGACGCGAGGCCGGACATCGCGGTGACGTCGGTGAAGCGGGCCTTGCCGTCGTTGAGGTAGCACCGGACGCCGCCGCCGAGCGACGACACGAGCAGGTCGAGATCGCCATCACCGTCGAGATCGACGAGCACCGCGCCGGAATTGTTGCGGCCGGGCCCCGCGACTCCGGCGGAACCGGTGATGTCCTCGAATTTCCAGTCGCCGAGGTTCCGGTAGAGATGGTTGGTGCCGTCGATCGCCGCGAAGAAGAGGTCGGGCCGTCCGTCGCCGTCCACGTCCCCGATGGCAAGGCCGGAGCCATTCGCGAGGTTTTGGTTTTTGGCGGCGGCCTGCGGGGAAAGGGTGTTGGTGAACCGGATTCCGGACGCCACGGCATCGACCGCGGCGAAGCCGGTTTTCCCGGAGGCGGGGATTGCCAACGGGACGACGCGGTCGGCTGCGGCCGTCCGGATCCAAAGGGAGGCGAGCAGGATCACGGCGGTCGCGAGCCGCATCGTTGATCGGGGGAACACGCCGTGGGAACTAACAGAACCGGGAGCAAGCGGGCGACAGAAAACGGGAAAATGGAAGCAACGCGATTATAGCGACGAGCCGAGTCGGCGATGGGTGCCACACGGTTGAGGCAAGCAGTCCCCGCGGTGGTTGCGGTGAGTCCCCGCGCGAAGTGTCCCGCGGTCGCGTGTCCAGCCGCTTGTAGGCCGGGTCCCCTGACCCGGCGCTGTGGGGACCGGCAAGAGATATCCATCGGGTCGGAATCCCACGATGGAACGCCGCGTCGGGGCACGCGGCCTACAGGCTGGGCCGACTTAGGTTGACGCGCACGCGCGGTCGCGGGAAGTGCGGTGGGAAGGTCTCGGAGGCCGCCACACCGCTGTGAAGCCAGCGTCCTTTGCAAACGCAGGCGAGACGCCCGCGGCTACCGCAGGCGGGGACGCCCGCGCTACGTCCGGCGATACTCGGCGTCATCACGGAGAGTCCCCGCGGCTACGTCCGCCGGCACGGTCTCGCGCCGTCTCGAAAGGATTCGCCCGGAAATAGGCGTTGCACCGACCCCATCCGCCGCTAATCTGCCGGGCCTGCCATTGCAGGAACGGAATTTTACCAAGTGAACGCGGAACTGATGAAGAAGGCGCTGGAGAAGGTGGGCAATCCCCACATTCTGACCAACTTGATTTCCCGCCGGGTCCGTCAGTTGAACGGCGGCGGCGGATACGCCCGGCCGTTGATCGACGTGCCGCCGGGAATGGGTGCCGCGGACATCGCGATGACCGAGTTGATCGAGGAAAAGATCGGCTGGGAATTCGAGAATCCGATGCCGACGGAATAGTGCTTGGGCGGCATGGCCGCCTGACTTGATGCGCGCGGTTTCACGATGGGCCGCCTGCCAGACGAACCCGGCGTTTCCCGGGCGACGGGACAACCTTCCATCGCCGCTTTGTCGTGGGCGACATCCTCAACAATCCCAAGGCGCGCCGCGACTACGAGATCCTCGAGACCGTCGAGGCGGGCATCGTCCTGCGCGGCACCGAGGTGAAGTCGTTGCGCGCCGGTCGCGGGCAAATCACCGACGCGTTCGCGCGGGTGGATCGCGACGAGGTGTGGCTGCACAACGCGCACATCGACGAGTATTCGCACGGCAACGCGATGAACCATCTTCCGAAGACTCCCCGGAAACTGCTGCTGAACCGCAACGAAATCCGGCACCTGCACGCGATGGCGGTGGTCAAGGGACATGCGTTGGTCCCGCTCTCGTTCTACTGGAAGGGCGACCACGTGAAAGTGTGCCTCGCGGTGGGGCGCGGAAAAGACTTCGGCGACAAACGCGAGGATGTGAAGCGTCGCGAGGCCGAGCGCGAGATGAAGCGGGCAACGGCCCACGCGTTCAAACGCGTCGGGCTTTGACCCAAGTCCGAACCCTGGGTGGGTGACGGCGGCCTCGCCGTCATTCCTTTGGTTGGATCCACGTCACCAGCAAAAGCAAAACGGCGGTCCTTTGGGGAACCGCCGTTGCTGGCTGGCCGGGAATCGCGTCCCGTGCCGGCCGTCGGTTTACTTGGCCTTCGCCGCGACAACCTTCTTCTCGTCACCCTTCTTCCAGGTGCGGGGAGGAGCCTTCGTGACCAAGCCCTGCTTGATGGCATTGGCGGTCACGCGGATGTAGCGGATCTCGCCGCTGGGCAGCACGGCCTTGACGCGTTGGAGGTTCGGGAAGAACCGGCGCTTCGTGATCGCGGTCACGTGCGTGCCGATGCCGCCCTTCTTCTTCGCCTTGCCGGAGCGCCAAATGTGGTTGCCCTTGATGGGGCGCTTTCCGGTCAGTTCACAAATCCGAGACATAAAATCAAAATCCTTCGTTCGAAAAAGGAGCGCGATGGGTATCAGCGGCAAGGGGGGTGCATCAAGTACTAATTTGGATTCATTGATGTCCACCCGAGGATTCCGCACCGCCCCAGCCGCCCGGAATCCAAGGGACACCTTGTCCTCGCGCGACCGCACGGTAGCTTCGGCGCATGTCTTGGCAACGCGCCCTCACCATCGCCCTCGCCGCGGCGATCCCGGTCCTGCACGCGGCGGCATCGGATGCATCGGACGCGATCGAACGGATCCGCGGCGTCGCTGCCGAGGGGCGCGGCAACGCGGCGGCGGCTGCCGCGGTCCGTGTGCTCGGCGGGTTGCCGGCCTCGGAGTTGCCGGTGTTGCTCCGGGCCATGGACGACGCGAACGACTACGCGCTGAACTGGCTGCGCGCGGCGGCCGACACGGTGGCGCAGCGCGCGGCCGCCTCCGGACAGGCGGTTCCCGTCGCCACGCTCCGCGAGTTCGTGCTCGATGTCCGCCATCATCCCCGCGCCCGGCGCTACGCGTACGAACTGGTGCGGACGGCCGATCCCGCCGCGGGACGCGAGATGTTGCCGGGATTCCGCGATGATCCCTCGGTGGAACTGCGTCGCGAGGCCGTGCAGGGCCTCGTGGATGCGTCCGCGAAAGCGGGCAAGGACGAGGCGGTGCCGAAACTGCGCGAGGCACTCGGCGCGGCGCGCGACGTCGACCAGATCGACGCCATCGCGAAGCGTCTGGGCGAACTCGGCAGCGTCGTGGATCTGCGCGCGAAGTTCGGTTGGGTGAGCGAGTGGCGCGCGGTGGCGCCCTTCGACAACGTCGGCGGCGTCGGCTTCGCGAGGGAATATCCACCCGAGTCGGCGTTCGACCCGGCGGCGGAGTACGAGGGCAAGACGGGCAAGGTCGGATGGAAGACGCTGGTGACGACCAACGACTACGGCGTCGTCGATTTCAACAAGCCGTTCACCGCGCTGAAAGGCGCGGTCGGTTACGCGGCGGCGGAATTCAACGCGACGGAATCCCGGCCCGCCGAGATCCGGTTGGGTTGCATCAACGGCTGGAAGGTTTGGTTCAACGGCAAGTTCCTCTTCGGACGCGACGAGTACCATCGCAACGTCGAGATCGACCAATACCGGATGCCCGTGACGCTCCGGAAGGGGCGCAACGTGATCGTCGTGAAGCTCTGCCAGAACGAGCAGACCGAGGACTGGGCGGCCGCCTGGGAATTTCAACTGCGGATCACCGACGCGCTCGGCACGCCGATCGTTCCCGTCCGCTGAACTTTCCGGATCATTTCCATGCACGCATTCCTCGCCTCCCTCGCGATCGCCGCCGCGGTTTCCCTCGCCGCGGATGACTGGACACGGTTCCGCGGACCCAACGGCGACGGCGTTTCGCCGAATCCGATCGCGACCGAACTGAGCCCGTCGAGCATCCGATGGGCGGCCGATCTTCCGGGACGCGGGTTGTCGTCGCCGGTGATCGTGGGGGACCGGTTGTTCGTCACCTGCTCGAGCGGCGCGCGCCAGGACCGCCTCCACGTGCGGTGCCTGCGAGTTTCCGACGGCCAGTTGTTGTGGGAACGACAGTTTTGGGCGACGGGCCGCACCATGACGCACGAGAAAATCTGCGGCGCGGTGCCGACGCCCGTGGTGGACGGCAACCGTGTGTTCGCGCTGTTTTCCTCGAACGACTGCGTCGCGTTGGATCTCGACGGCAATTTGCTTTGGTACCGCGGCCTTGGACGTGATTACCCGAACGCGAGCAACTCGCTGGGCATGTCGTCGTCGTTGTTGTTCGCCGAGGGCATGTTGGTCGCGCAGATCGAGAACGACAGCGAATCGTTCGCGGCCGGACTCGATCCCGCGGACGGCACGAACCGTTGGAAACTCGACCGGCCGCGCAAATCCAACTGGACGTCGCCGACGCTCGTGCGCGGCACCGATGGCAAGTCGCTCGCGGTGATCCAGTCCGCGAAAGGCGTGGTGGCGATCAATCCGAAAACCGGCGAGACCGTTTGGAACTACGACCAGGGCGCGTCGACGGTTCCCTCGACGACGGTGTCCGGCGGACGGCTCTACGTGCCGTCGAACGGGATCACGGTGCTCGAACCCGGGGGACCGGGGGAGCCACCCAAGCAGGTGTGGCGTTCGGCGCAATTGCGTCCGGGAACCTCCAGCCCGCTCGTCGTCGGTGACCAGGTCCTGGTGCTGAGCGACAACGGCATCCTCACGTCGGGATCGACCGTGGACGGCAAACGACTCTGGCAACTCCGGTTGAACGCGGAGATCACGTCGACGCCGGTGGCGGCGGGCGGCCACGTCTATTGCGTGAGCGAGAAGGGCAAGGTGATGGTGGTGAAACCCGGCACGGCCGACGGGACGATCGTGAGCACGCTGGAACTGGGCGACACCGTGCTGGGCACGCCGTCGATCGCGCAGGGCTCGTTGTTCGTGCGGAGCGACGGCAAACTCTGGCGCATCGGCGGCGCGTTGAACTGAGCCCGAACGATGCGAT
This sequence comes from Verrucomicrobiota bacterium, assembly GCA_025363585.1. Taxonomy (GTDB): domain Bacteria; phylum Verrucomicrobiota; class Verrucomicrobiia; order Limisphaerales; family UBA9464; genus UBA6176. The sequence goes on from JANYDN010000126.1 coordinate 26,450, forward strand.
CGACGTGGCTGGCATCCGGCCGTCGGCATCGATTGTTTTTGTCATGAGGTCCGACTGAGTTCCTTACTCGACCATCGGCAACTGCGCTCGCCAGGCGATCCCGGCATGTGAAAGACATTGCGGGTCTTATATGAACGCGAAGGACCAAATCAAAAGGCACATCGCGGACCAGCCCGAACAAAAGCGTGGCGAGATGCAGGCGTTGCACCGGGTCGTGCTACGTGTGTTGCCGGGCTGCAAGCTTTGGTTCTCCGACGGCAAGAACGACGAGGGCAAGACGATCGCCAACCCCACGATTGGCTACGGATCGTATTTGATAAGGTATGCCAACGGTACCAGCCGGGAGTTTTTCCAGATCGGCATGGCCGCGAACCAAACCGGAATCTCCATCCACCTCATGGGCATCAAGGACAAGACCTACCTGGCCAAGACGTTTGGGAAGCAACTGGGCAAAGCTAAGGTCACCGGGTACTGCATCCGTTTCAAAACCCTGGCCGACATAAACGTCGACGTGCTCGAGGCGGCGATGCGGTACGGGGTCGCGGTTCAAGACGGCAATGCTGTTTGATGGGCGGGAAAGTCTTGTGGCAGCGGTCGTGAGACCGCGGACTAGACTGGTCCCGATCCACCGCGTCAGCCCCGAGGCCGGAATGTCGTGGCGACCGTCGTGAGACGGTGGACCGGTACCAGAGCCCCGCCTTGCCGTCCAAAGCGGGCTATTATATCTCACGCCAAGCCGGCAAGGATGCGAAAACAGGGGGTGATTCAGGTCCCTTTCGACACGAACTCGCCGGCGCTCCCATCGATAATACTTGGAGGTCAATTGGTCGATCGCATGCGTCACGTTTTCGGCGCCGGGACTATTGCCACCAAAGCCGGTGATGGCGTCGCCCGGGGTGGTGACACTAGATAGTTGGGAGAGGACGATCACCCGAGCCACGGCACTGGTGGAGGTTCCACCCGCGTTGGTCGCGACGAGACGGTAGTCGCCTCCCTGGGCTTCCGTCGCGGCGGTGATGCTCAGGGTCGCGGTGGTCGCTCCCGAAACATTCCCGCCATTCGTCACATCCTGGAACGTCCCGCCCACCTTGTGCTGCCAGTGAAAGGTGATGGGCAGGGACCCACCCACATCCGCGGTGAGGGTGGCGTTCTCACCCGGGCTGGCCTTGACCGTCGCCGGCTGGGTATTGAAGAGAGGCGCCACGAAGCCCGAACCGCCGCTCAAGGCGAAGAGGGCCACGCGCGCGTCGGCCCCTCCGTCGGCAATGCTAAGGCTAATCGAGACCACCTTGCTGGTGGTGTCGGTCAGGGGGAAATCGGCCGAATAAAGCCGCGGATTCTGGGCGTTGACGTTGTCGAGCACGGACGAGTCGACATTCACGCGGCCCATCGTCGTGAAAGCGAAGGGCGTGTTGTTGAACCAATCGCGGATCACCACCGTGCCGCTCTCCGTGGTGCCGTCCTGGTGCGTGACGCCAAAGTTGAGGGTGACATTGCCGTTGACGGCGGCCCCGAGGAGCGAGAGCGCGGAAAAGGCGGTGGGCGTGGCCAACGTCAGCGTCGCGTCGGGCGACGCGGCATCGAGGACGGCCGCGTTGTTCGCCGTATAGCTAGGCGGGAGGACATAGCGATGATCGGCGGCACTGGTGTTCGTCAGAATCGAGCCGGCCGCGGGAAGGCCGGTGGCGGGGGCTTTCGCCGCATAACCCAGTTCATACAAGGTGGCGCCCGTGTTCGCGGTTCCAGCGTCCAAGGTGGCCGTGGTCGCTCCCACCAAAGGTTGGGCCTGGGGCGCGGTGGCCTCGACCACGATGTCGGCGTTGAAACCCGTGACCGGGATCGGGGCGAAGGTGCCACCGGCCGTGGGAGCTCCGCTCGCCGCCATCACGCAGGTGTGCGCCCCGGCCGCGCTGCTCACATAGGCCAAGTCGATCGAGGCGATCGCGCTGGTCGAATTCGTGAGTGTGACGTCCTTGGCATAGAGCCGCGGATTGTTGCTGTTGAGATTGTCGAGGCTGAAGGATTGCGCGTTGACGCGTCCGTTCGCGACCCACGCGGGGTTGTTTCCGCCAAACCAGTCCGCGGAGGGCGTGGTGCCGGTCTCGGTCGTGCCGTCTTGGTGGTGGACCGTGTACCGGATGATGCATCCGCCGTTGCCGCCGCTGGTGAGAATCGACAGCGCGCCGAATGCCTTCGGCGTCGTGGGCGTGAGGGTGCCCGACGCGAAGGTCGCCGAGGCATCCAGCATGATGGAGTTGTTCGCCCTGTAATCCGGGGCCATCACGAAGGAATGGGTGGCGTCGGAAACGCTCGCGAAAGTGGATCCGGCGACGGGCAGGCCGACGTCGGGATTGTCGACGAAGAAGCCCACCTCGTTCCAGGTGTCGCCGTTGTTGTTCGTGCCGCCATCCATCGACGCCGTGGTGTAGCCACCGGGCACCACCGGCGTAGTAGCGCCTTTCTCGACCACGACGTCCTGGTTGAAACTCCCCGGCGTGAGTGCAATTGGTGCAAATTGCGCCACCGAGGCCAGGGGCAACATCAACGACAGCGCGGCACCGAGAATGGGCCAGTGGGTTCTTGTCGGGAGGCGCGATTGATCGATGCGGGAACAGGCTGTCGGGAGTCGGGACAACGAAGCCGGATACTTGGAGTTTGCATGATTATATTAGATTGCGTTGGGCGGACCGTACGTCGCCAAAACGGCCCTGCAAAAAATCTTCGGACGGCAATAATGCCACGAAAACCTCTGGGGCCGGTGGGGAAACCGTGATCGACCGCCTCAAGCATGGAGTGGTGGAGTGGGTTGGAATGGAACGGATTTATGGGAATATGTTGTTATATAAGTCATGGCTAGAAAGTTCCGCATGAAAACCCGAATTGATATGGTTGAGACTCGGACAAGGAGCGGTTCGGACCCTTCGGATCTCCGGTCGGCAATCACGGCATGTTGCGATCGGGCGGCCATGTTGCCTGCATGCGCAACGCTCGCCGGTCCGGGATTCCCACCGCGTGGAAACCGTCGGTCCTCGGATTGTTAGACGGAGTCACCCACCTGCGTAATTCATGCCGGACACGGTTGCCTTTTTCACGAAGGGCGGGACTCAGGGCGCAAGGGCCCGATAGAAGCCAGGCGCCAGCAGGTTGGCTTCGGGATCGGGGATCTCGATCGCGGTCGCTCCCGGCGTCACCGTCTGCCAATCGGACCAGTTCGTGAGATCCGGGCTTCGTTGCACCCGGAGTGGCCAACCAATGGGTCCATCGATGGCGAGGCGAAGGATTCCCTGCCGCCAGACGGGTGGCCCCAACCGCACCGGCACGAACGAATTCATGATCGTCAGGCCGCCGTTTCCCGAGAAAAAGACGCGTTCGCCCGAACCGACGAGATGATGGCCCGAGATTTCCCAGCCACCGCCGACAACCGAGTTCCCACCGACCCGGCGCGGGTTGAGCGGATCGCTCAAGTCGAACACTTCCAG
>JANYDN010000175.1 GCA_025363585.1 Verrucomicrobiota bacterium
GCGGCCAATCCCAGAGTCCCTGGGGCGCGGGCCATGTCTTGTCGCCGCCGAAACTGCCCATGGCGGTCTTCCATGGATCCTCGGGCATCGGCTTCCCCGCGAGCTCCGGATTCTCCCAGAACACGTCGTCGCCACCCTCCAACTTGAATTGCATCACGCGGCCCAGCGATGGCACCACGACGACCTCGGCCAGCCCATTGCGCATGCGGATGGCATCGGTCCAACCGCGGTAAGGTTCCCGCGCGATGCGGACGTTCCCCGCGCCGGACGCTGAAGCAGGCGCTGCCAGAACTGTTTGCCCCGGCAAAACACCGGCAAAAGTCGCGGACCCAGCAACGGCGAGAAAGCGGCGTCGGTTCATCCCCGACGATTCCGTCCCCACCCCAACCGTTTCAATCCTGAAAAATCGGGCATGCTTGTCCCTAATAGCCCGCCAGCGAAGCAGGCCTGACCTGCCGCGCCCATTGGTCGTGGAATTGGCCCCGTCTGGAAGTGGTCGCCTGAAGGAAGAATTCGAGTTGGAATACCCAACCACAACGCACCAATTCACGGCCATTGGCCCAGGGGTGCGTCGCCCGAACCAAGGATCCGAACGTGCGACGGATGCCGGATGTTATCGCGAAATAGAACGATGTTGGAGCCCGTCAGGCCTTCTTCCACGGCGGCCACGGAACGGTAGAGAATCGCCTCGATACCCACGCCGCACGCGGCCTTCGCCAGACGCTGCGAAACGCTCGGCGGCAATCCATATCCCCAGTCGGATTCGAGTTCCGAAAAGGTCAACGAAAGATGGGCCAAGGTCGCGCCGTCCCTCGCGTCGAGAACGCGCCGAAGCACGAGGTCCGCAAAGAAGCTGCATACCGGCTGGTGCGCGCCGACCGACAGCCCGCGGAACTGGCGCCGGAACTCAGCCCTCGCGGTCGTCTCCTCCAGCGACATGTACAGACAGGCCATGCCCGCGGGATTATAGCGGTTCTCCTTGCCCGACGTGTACAGGTAGTCGGCATTCGCCGTGCGGCCCTGCGGGAACATCGACTTGATGGGCACGACCCTTGCCACTCGCCCGTTCCATGCGCGCGTGGGCGATTCAGGAATCAATCGGCCGAGGGTTCCCATCAGCCCGGGGCTCCCGTCAGCATGTCGTCCACCTTGTCGGCCAAGGCCTGCCAGTGCCCCGCCACGAGCAGATCGATGGGACGGCGCTTGGCCAAGCCGACATTCGCCGCCCGCAGCCATTTGCGGAATTCAGCGTCGTCGCGCGTCACCGCCCGCAGGCGTGCCACACGCTCCAGATGCTCGAGAAACGACTGGAGTGAATCCGCATCCGGGGTCTTTGCCACCGCCTGCTTGCTGCGTCCCACCCATCGTGCCAGCTCGGCGATGGCGACACCGAACACCTCCGCCACACGCACCGCCGAAAGCTTTCCCGAATCCACCCGCAGGTCCCGCGTGGCAGCAAGGGTTGCCTCCACCCCGTCCAACGGGCCCGGACGCGGCCCGGCGGTTTTCCGGGGTGCGTCTTCGGGGCGCGCGATGGCCTCGGACAACAGTGAGCGCCAGGCATCATCGGCGAGGTCCAGGACCAAGTCGCACCGCTCCATGCGTTTGGCGGACAGCACGCCTCCCATTCGCCCGGTGAACTTCCCGGATTGAAGGTCCGCCAAGGTTTCCGCGGCTCCTTCCAACACCGCGTGCCGTAGAATTCCCGTCGGGTTCGTCGGCCATACCACGGTGAGCCCCTCGAAGCCCGATCCGCCCTTGGATCCCGCCCGCGCGCGGGTCTCGGGGACGCCGCCGATCATCTTCAGGATCACCTCGCGGACCGTGTCCTGGACCTTCCCGGGCGTGGCCACGATCTCGACCCGCTCGGGACGGTGGAATCGTTGGAGCAACTCCACCTTCTCCGTCGCGGACATCCCCGCCCGGCCGTTGACCACGACATAATCGGGTCCGGAGCAACCGTTGACCATCGATGCAACCTTCGATTCCATGCGGTTCGCCTGGCTTCCCGACATGTCCACGATGCACATCCTCGCGATACCGGGCTTGGTCCCCACCGCGTTCTTCCCCTCCAAGCCGGCCTCGACCAAGCGGGCGGTCCATCCCATTCCCTTGAAGGCAATGCCGCCGGAAAACAAGCCGGCGGCCGGATTCGAAGATGTGCCCTGAGCCTTGTTCATCAACCACAAGAAAACCGATGGTCAACCAACCGTCAACCTCCAATCAACTTGCCGGCAAATCATCCAGCTTCGTCGCCTTCCGGAATTGAACTGCGGGCGAATTGCGCCTGGCCGGTTCCGCGATCCGGTGCGTCGGGTCGGGAAACCGCCGGTCGCCGACATTGGCGGCCTCCCGGCATGCTCCCGCTTGCAACAACGCGTTGCTCTCGCACTGTCCGCGGGTGTTCGACGTGGACTCTCCCGTCACCGAATGGTTCCGCGCCCGCCTCGGCAAGCCCACGCCGGCACAGGCGGCGGCGTGGCCACTCGTCGACGCGGGGCGCAATGTCCTCGTGGTCTCGCCCACGGGGACCGGCAAGACGTTGGCCGCGTTCCTCGGCGTGTTGCACCGACTCGCGCTCGAACACGCCGCGGGCACGCTGCGGGAGGGGATCCAAGTCGTGTACCTCTCGCCGCTCCGGGCGCTCGGGTATGATCTCGCCAAGAATCTTCGCGGTCCCCTCGCGGAGATCTACGGCGCCAATCCTCCCATCCGCGTCGGATTGCGCTCGGGCGACACCGATGAGAACGAGCGTCGCCGCCAGTTCGACCATCCGCCGCACATTCTCCTCACCACACCCGAAAGCCTGTGCCTGTTGTTGTCGCAGGAAAAGTGGGGGGCGAAACTCGCGTCGGTGCGCTGGGTGATCCTCGACGAGATCCACGCGCTCGCCGGCAACAAACGCGGCGCCAACCTCGCGGTCAGCCTCGAACGACTCGCGCGTTGCGTCGCCGATTCCGGCGGAAATCCCGACGGGCCCCAACGCATCGGGCTTTCCGCCACCGTAGCGCCGCTCGACGAGGTTTCCCGGTACCTTGTGGGGGGCGGACGCGCCTGCGAGATCGTCGATGTCGCATCCTCGAAACGCGTCGAG
>JANYDN010000229.1 GCA_025363585.1 Verrucomicrobiota bacterium
GATCTGGAGACCCGTGACGGAGACCTGCGTGACCATCCGTTCGAAGCCCGAGCCGCGGGGACTTCCCCAACGGATGCCGGCGGCCGCGAGCGGCAGCAACATGACGGCGGCGAGCAGGAGGAACCGGCCTTTCGGCACGCCAAGAATCGTCGCCTTGTAGGTCTGGAGAATGGCGATGAACACGCCCCAGGCGTCCGCGGGCAACCCGGTCTTGCCGTGGGCAACGATGGGGACCAGCGCGAACAACAGAAGCCCGCAGGCGCCGCAGGCGGCGAGGCGGATGAGGCGTCCCATCCGGAGCATCTCCCATCCGCCCACCCAAAACATCGCGCCGGCGAGGAACGGGGAAAAACCGAGCATCGCCCAGTCGTTGGCGATGCCGATGCCGACGAGGACGGCGAAGGCGTTGAGCCATTTCTCGCGCCGGGTCCGTCGGAATTCAAGGAGGCAGAGGATGCAGACCGCGAACACGAGGGCGTGGACGAATTCGCCGGTCACCGCGGTCGCGTTTTCCCACACCGTGAGTTGGACCGCGAAGAGCGCGGCGGCGAACGCGGGCGGCAACCACGCGAGGGGGATGTCGAGCAAACGCCCGTCGGCATGGCCGCGGATGCGTTGCGCGTGCGTGCGGTCCTGCGGGAGCAACTGGACGCAGCGGGCAAGGATGCCGACGACGACGGCGGCGAGGATCGCGGTCAGCGTGTTGGCGGCGATGGGCAGCGTCGCTGCGGGAACGAGCAGCAGCGGCCGGGTGAGAAGGTAGAGGAGCGGTTGCGCGAACGGCACCTCGCCGTTCCATCCCGCGACCTGCGACAGGACGGCGAGGCTTTGTATGGAAACCCAATGGTTGAGGGTGATCCAATAGACCACCAACGCCAGGACGGCACACACCAAGGGTAGGCGCCGCATCCGGGGGACCGGCGTCTCCGGGGACTTTTCTTGCATAGGCTTGACGCCCGATAGGTGACGGAAGCCGGGCGGGGAGAGCAAAGCAAAAGACGAACGGAACGCGGGAATCGCTCCGGCACCGGAAAAGCAAAAGGGCCGGTCCCAGGATGGAACCGGCCCTCTCGATGCAGTGCCCGATCAGATTCCCGAAAGCTGCGGGAGCGGGGAATAGGGCGGGTATCCGGGCACGGTGATGGGTTGGAGGCCGGTTTTGCGCGGCCACGGCGTGCGGTCCTGGCGCGGTCCCTTTTCCTTGCGGGGACCTTCCGGGGGCTTCGCGCCGGCGCGGGGCTCGGTCTTCGGGGGCTCCGGACGGGCGGCAGGTTTCTGCGACAACTCCATCTGGCCCGTCCCGAATTCGATGACGTGGCCCTGGTGAAGCAGCCAATGCAGGTCCGTGAGGACGGCCTCGCGTTCGGGCGAGCTGCGCGGGGCTTCCGGCGCGGGCGCGGGGGCCGCCGTGCCTTCCGCGGGGACGGTCTCCGGAGCGGGCGCCGCGGGTGCGACCGCGGCCGCGGGCAACGGCGCCAACGAGTCCAGCAGTTGCCGGCGCGTGCACTTGGGGTTGGCCTGGATGTGCGAGATGATTCGCTTCACGCCGTCGGAAACGACTTGCGCCTCCATGTCGAGATGATGCGGGCGCGCGACCGCGACGTGGACGATCGTCTTGTCGCGCTTGAAGAACTGGAGTCCCGCGTTTGCGAAGGCGGTGCTCAGCGCGGTGGCGATCCGGATCGGGAAACGGCGTTCGCGGTCCGTGGCCACGCGGAGCAGCGCCTGCAGCGGCTGCGGCAAGCGCGCGAATTGGTCGCGCTTGAGCATGATCGAGTCGACCGAGCGCACCAGGTTCGGAAGGTGCGTCTCCCGGAAGTGGTTCTCGACGTCGGCCCGCGAGGCGAGGCGCTTGGGCTCGGGCTCGTTGAGCGTGGTGTATTCCGTCTTGAAACTCTGGCTCTCCAGCCACTGCTTCACCACGGCCTCGTCCTTCACGATGCGCACGCGCGCCTTGTACATCTCGAACGGCATCCGGCCGAAACGTTCCGCGTGGATGCGTCGCAACTTCTCCTGGTAGCCGTGGTAATTCGGCGGGCCGAGGATCTCGCCGCTGAACCCGCACTGCGCGACGAACGTGTACACGCCTTTCGGCGCCTCGGTCGCGATCTTCTCCGTCGCGTAGAACGTGTCGAACTGTGTCGCGAGGACATGGAGCATCGCCTCGTCCTCGGAAAGCCAGACGGTTTCGTCGAGCGAGCAGACGAAGAGCGGTTGCTGCGGCTTGCCGTCCTTGCCGCGGAGAACGCGGAGGCCGGAATCGAAGCGGTCGGGCTTCTGGATCACCAGGCCGGCCACCTCGAACAATGGATAGGCGCGGGCGCTGAGGCGGATCTGGCGGGCCAGCGACGTGACGCCACCGGGCTCGGGTACGAACGTGACGTCGACGGGAATCAACGGCTCGGGACGACGATCCTCGAAGTGCGGGCGATCGCCACGATCGCCACGATCGCCGCGACGTCCGCGAAAGCCACCGCGATCACCCTGGCCGCCGGCATTGGGATCCCAGGCAAGATTGGGTGCGCCGGGACCGCCTTGGCCGCCCGGTCCCGGACCACCGGGGCGGGGAGCCGAACTGCGCGGCGTGCCGGGAGGAGGGCCGGAGGGACGCGGGCCGCGATCGCCGAAACCGCGCGGGCCACCGGGCCGGGGACCTCCCGGTCGGGGACCGCCGAAATTCTGGCGCGGACCGCGGGAACCCCCGCGGTCGCCGAAGTCGCCGCGGCCGCGGCGTTCACCCTCGCCTCCTTCGAAGCGGGCGTAGCGGTTGGGATCCGTGGGCTGCTGTGCCCACGACGGGAGAAAGGCCTTCTCGAGGTCCAGTGACAAGTCCTGCGGTTCGCTCATACGATGATAAAAAGGCCCCGCGCACGCGCGGGGTTGTCTTCCAAAAGCGGCCGGAACATGCGGAGTGGAAATGTGAATTGCAAGCGCGGGGACGCCTCGCGCGCCACGTCGTCGCGCATTCGTTCGCTTCCGCGCGGGCCGCGCCCGTTCACTGGAACAGCGCCTGGTATTGCCGTCGGTACGACGCTTCCTCTCCCGGCACGTGCCGGCGCAATGCCTCGCGGTCCACGGCGCCGTGCTGGAACCGGCGCTTCGGGAACACCGGCATGTCGAAGCCCGTGATCGCCTTCACGCCACGCGCCACGATGTCGCCCTTCAGCGAGTACAACGTCGGCACGTCGTAATTCGTCAGCGCCTTGAACGGGATCGCCTCGCTCACGCCGATCACCGCCGGTCGCGTGAACGGGCTGAACCCGTCGAAGCCGTGCCGCCGCGCCGGCGCGTACGTCCGCACGTAGCCGCGCCCCAGCCCGCCGCTGTAGGTCAGGCTGTGCTTGATTTTGCCGACGCCCCATCCCTCGTGGTACAACAGCGGGTTGTTCACGACGCTGCGGATCGTCAGCTCCGGGTTCTCCTCGATCGGATAATCCTTCAGGTTCTCGTCGCCGCCGTCGCCGTCGACCAGATGCTTCCAATCCGGGTACCGCCGGCGGATTCCCGCGCACAACGCGAGGCCCATCGTCGCGCATTCCACGTCCAGCGGCTTGTAGTCCTCGATCGTCCGAAGCGTGTCGACGACGTCGATGTCGCGTGGATCCGCATGGATCGCCTCGAGGAAAAGCCCGAGATCCAATCGATCGAGGAACCCGCGCGCCTGTTCGAGATCGGGTCCGTCGCCGAACGACAGCGTGAACGCCTTCAGGCGCGCCGGGTTCATGCCGAGCTTGCGCATCGCGTGGTACGTCGCGAGGAACACGGCGCCGCTGTCCACGCCGCCGCTGAACGCCACGCCGATCGGTTCGCGTTCGGGAATTTCCGCGAGCCACTTGCCAATCTCCCCGACGAGCGCGCCGATGTAGCAACCCCCGATCTCGTCGAGGTCCGTGCCGAGGCTGTCCATCGCCGGAGTGAAAAACCGCGTGTACAACGGGTCGGGATCGGGGCAGCCGACCAATTGGATCTCGACGACGTGATGCGCGGGAACCATGCGCGTGTACGACGGATGGAACTGGTCGGCGAGTCCCTCGACGCGGAGTTGGGCGAGGATGGCGTCGATGCGATCGGCGACGATGAGCGCCGGGCCGGCCTGGCGCTTCGCGAGGAAATAGCGCATCGGGCGATCGAGCGTGCGGGCCATGCGCACGGTCTTGCCGTCGCGCGCGAGCAGGGCGAACGAACCATCGATGCCTCCCACCGCGGCGGCGTCGCCCGAGAGCACGCGGGCGCGGGCTTCCTCGACGCCCATGTTGTGGATGCGGTTGACGGCGGGGTCGAGCAGGTCGACGACCCGTTCCACGTATTGGTCCGCGGGATTCATTGTCGGGAGAATGACGCGGCGCGGCGGCGTTGGGAAGAGGGGACCCGGTCGGTCCGCGGAATGGCAGAAAGGTGTCGAGCGGCCGTCCCCCGCCTTCGCCGAGCTTCGGCGCGCAGGCCGGCCGCGCGGAAAACACCGTCCCCGGTGCGCCACGCCGCGGGTAGCGGGGCGCGGGCGGGGACGCCCGTGATTGCGCAGGCGAGACGCCCGCGACTACGGAGGCCCGCAACGGTTGCCAGACGCGGGGCTCGTACGCCACGCCCACGAATCCCTTGCGGCGACGCGTCGGG
>JANYDN010000267.1 GCA_025363585.1 Verrucomicrobiota bacterium
TGTACCCGTTGCCGCCCTGGCCGAAGTTGTTGCCCTGCCAGAACAGGTCGCCGTCGCTCGTGTTGTTGCCCGCCGTCGGCGTGTCGATCTGCAGCAGCGACGCCGCCCCGGGTCCGGTCGTGTCGACCATGATGTCCAGGATCAGCGTGTACTGGTTGACCTTCGTGCCGCCGCCGTTGGGCTTGATGCCGTGGTCGGCGATGAGGCCGATGTTCCGGTCCACGTTGCCCGGGACCTGGATGACCTTCGCGGCCTTGCCATTGATGTCGGCGACGCCCAATGCCGTCGTCGTGCCGAACAGGTACTCGTACGCGGCGCCGTTGTGGTCCGTGCCGGTCTTGCCGTTGTAATACTGCAGGGCCTTGCCGACCGTCGCGGCGAGATCGCCGTTGTCGAAGTCCCACTGGCCGGTCACCTGCGTCGAGGAACCCCCGGCAACCACGCTGCCGAACGTCCACGTCGAGGAATATGCCGCCGCCAAGGAATCCGTGTACTCGAGCTTCACCGTGTTGTCGTGGTCCGGACGCGTCGCGTTCGGGGCGTACTCCACGGTGATGCGGCCACCGGTCTTCGAGAGGGTCTGGGGCGTGACCACGACCCCATTAAAGGTCAGCTTGACCGCGCTCGTGGCCACGGTGCTGGAGCCGTCGACGATCAACGCCGTGACCGGCGCCGACGCGCTGTTGCCGTCCGAACCGCCCGCAGGCGAGTACTCGGCGACGTAGGGCCCGGAAGACGCGGCCACCGAGGTGTTGCTGAACACCTTCAGCGCGCGCCCGTCGTTCGGGTCGTTGAGGAGGATGCGTTCGGTCGTGTCGAGCACTTGGTAGAACTGGAGGTTCGCGCCATGGCTTCCCTGCCAGTACACGATGCGGAAGGGATACAACCCCGCCGACGGGGCGTTGACCGTCACCCGGGTCTCGTTCTTGAAATCGCCGGTGAAACCGGGCGCGTTGCGGATGTATTCCGCGACCTTCGTGTTGAAGGCGTCGCGCGGGTTCTTGCCGACGTAGAGCACGAACCCGTCGTCGTCGTTCGCGTCGGTCCGGTCAGCGCCCGAGCTGATGCCCAGTGTCGTGACGCCCGCGGGCAAGTTGACGTAGCCCACCGCCTCGAGGGCGAATTTGTCGGGGCCGCCGCCGGTTCCCGGGATGCCCGGGAACAAACCGGGAATGAACGTCGCCACGACCGTCGCGGTGCTGAGATCGGTGTTGTCCAGCAAGTCGAACTGCGTGCCGTCCTTCTCGAAGTTGATGGAGTCGACTACGAACCCGCCGTCCGTGAGCGGACCGGGGATCGCCTCGTTGGGTACCAACGTGCCCGCCAACGCGCCGGCGTCGGGGCCGTAGCGAAGCGTGCCGTTCAACTCGCCGATCGCGCGGCCGAGACTGTTGGCGACGGGTTGGTCGGACGGTGCCTGGACCGTGCGCACCCGGAAGCCGGATGTGCTCGAGGTCCCGGCCGCGAGCGCGGCGGACGCGGGGAGATCGACGTTTGCCGCCGACAAACCGACGGCGGAGAGCGCGACGATCCCGATCCCCGCCCGGGATAGGAGTCTGGATAGATTCATAAATTGGAACACGATGACCACTGGCTGGTTTATAGCCTTCAAATGGGGGCATTGGTGCACGTGCCCCGCCATCCTTTAGATCGGGTATCGACGCCCCAAATGACGCGTCTCCGTGGTTGCCGCGCGGCCCGCGCGACGCTGGAGTCCACGCATGCCGCGGTACACCTGGTGGTTCGCCGGAATCCTGAGCGCGCTCGTTCTGGGCGCAATCGCCTTTCTCACCCTGCGCGAGCATTCCGCCGAGGCCGCCGCTGCCTTGGCGAAGGCGCAGGAAGCCGTCGCCGCCGCGGAAGGCGCCTCGCGCACCAACGCCCTCCTCGCCGGCGAACTGGAGACGCTCCGCGCCAAGGCGGCGGAACTCGAGGAACAGGTCCGGAAATCCGCGACCTCGCGCGATGCCCTCGAGCAACAGATGCGCTCGGAGCTCGAGAGCCGCGAGGTGACCATCTCCGAACTCCAGGGGCGCCTCACGGTGAACATCCTCGACCGCATCCTTTTCGATTCCGGCGAGGCCGATCTCAAGCCCGAGGGACAAGCGGTCCTTTCCAAGGTGGCCAAGATCCTCGGCCAACACGCCGACCGCCAGATCCAGGTCATCGGGCACACCGACAACGTCCCCGTCGTCAACCGCACGCGCGGCGGGTTCACGGACAACTGGGGACTCTCCGCGGGCCGCGCCACCGCCGCCGTCCGCTTCCTCGCGGAGAAAGCCGGCGTCGACGCGCGCCGGTTGAGCGCGGTGGGTTGCGGCGAATTCCGGCCGATCGCCGACAATGCGACCACCGAAGGCCGCGCGCGCAACCGCCGGATCGCCGTCGTGGTCTTGCCCGCCGAGTACAGCGACGTCCCGCGGGCCACCCCCGCCCCGTCGAACGCGTCGCGAACGAACGCCGTCGTTCCCGCGACGACAACGGACGGCGACGCCAAACCGGAAGCCAAGACCGCGCCTTGAAAAGCAAACCCTAGGCGCGACTGCTCGCCCTTGCAGACGCCGTCATCGCGCTGCCCGGCGGACTCTGCACGTTCGACGAACTGTTAAGCCTGGGTGGGTGACGGCGGCCCTGCCGTCACTTGAAGGCATATGCATGGTTGGTTGGACCCTGCCCACGATGGCTGGTGGGAAAGTGACGGCAGGGCCGCCGTCACCCACCCAGGCTTCATCATACCGGCCGATGGCAGCAAGGGCCCGTTCTCCCTTCCCTCCCTTTCCTCCTGTAAAAAATTTCTCTCCCACCACAGCCACCGCACCGCATCGTCGAGTGGGCCACCCGTGCCCCTCTCTCGACAAACCCCCGCCCCGCCGCCACGTTCCGCACCCGAATGTCGTCGCAGTCACTGTCGATCGCCGGTCGCGAGTTCCAGTCCCGCCTTTTTTTGGGCACGGGTAAATTCCCGTCGCCCGAATCCATGCGCGACGCGCTCGTCGCCAGCGGCACGCAGATGGTCACCGTCGCGTTGCGTCGCGCCGATCTCAGCGGCCGCAAGGATCCCTTCGCCGACATCCTTGAGTTCATCGATCCCGCCCGCTACCTCGTCCTGCCCAACACCAGCGGCGCGATGAACGCGGCCGAGGCCGTCCGCCTCGCGCGCCTCGCCGCCGCCGCCGGTCTCCCGAAGTGGGTGAAACTCGAGATCCATCCCGACCCCCGCTACCTGTTGCCCGACCCGATCGAGACGCTCGAGGCGGCGCGTCAATTGGTCGCCGAGGGATTCGTCGTGATGCCGTACATCAACGCCGATCCCGTGCTCGCGAAGCGACTCCAGGACGTGGGCGTCGCGACCGTCATGCCGCTGGGTTCGCCAATCGGTTCGCACCGCGGCCTCCAGACGCGCGACCAACTCCGCATCATCATCGACCAAGCCACGGTGCCCGTCGTCATCGATGCCGGCATCGGCGCGCCGAGCCACGCGGCCGAGGCGATGGAACTCGGGGCCGACGCCGTGCTGGTGAACACCGCGATCGCGGTGGCGCCCGACGCGATCCGCATGGCCCGCGCGTTCCGCATGGCGGTGGAGGCCGGACGCATCGCGTGGGAGACGGGCATCGGCGCCACGCTCGATGCTGCGTCGCCGACAAGCCCGCTGACCGGATTCCTGAACGCGTGACGCGGCGCGGTCCGGGTGGATCCGTAACGGGAGACATTTAACAGAAGGTAACGGAGCAAACGAAGGCTTGGTCTCGCTTGCTACCCAAACCACGCGCCCCGCCTTTTTTCCTTCCGCGGGGAAACACGTTTGGGAGCACTTCCGCGTCACGTCTGGAGAAGGACTCACGCAACGCCGCGAAGTCCGCGAACAGCCAGCCTTCGTTTCCTTCGTTACCTTCTGTAAAAATCTTGGACCGGCAACGATGCGCCCCGGCGCCCCGATACCTCGACAAGAGTATTGCCCGCCGATTGGCGCGCCTTGAGCGTCGGGCACCAAGGATTTCCCCGATGGCCCGAACCGCCGACACATCGATCCGCCTGCGCACCGCGGCCGACGCTTCCGGGCGAACGCCGCACTTCCGCGCGTTGGTCGAGCTCGCGACCGACGGCGTCGTGATCGTGAACCCGTTGGGCCGCGTGCGTTATGCAAACGCCGCGTTCCGCGGGTGGATGGGGGAAATGCCGCGTTCGGTCGAGCCCGTGAATCTCCTCGACCGCGTCCTGCCGGAAGACCGGGCTGCGCTCGCAGCGGCGCTCGAGGGAATCGCCGCGGGCGGCGGGCTTCCGTTGCGCCTGCCTCCCTTCCGATGGGTCCCGCTCGACGGCCCGCCCATGGATCTCGAGGGCACCGGCACCGTCCTGCCCTCCCGCGAGGGTGTCGGCAACCGCGTGTTGCACCTGCGCGACGTCACCGAGCAACGCCTCGCCGAACAACGCCTCCGTCGCTCCGAGGAAAGCGCGCGCGTCATCAACGATTTCGCGACTTCGCTCCTCGAACTCAAGGTCGAGGACGATGTCCTGTGGGACGTCGTCAGCCGGTGCGTCGGCCGACTCGGTTTCCCGGACTGCGTCGTCTACGTCGTCGACCGTGGCCGCGGCCTGCTCGTGCAGCGCGCCGCTTGGGGACCCAAGGCCCCCGTGGGCCGCGCGATCGTCAACCCGCTCGAAATCCCATTGGGCCATGGCATCGTCGGTTCCGTCGCCGTTTCCGGCAGACCGGAGATCGTGTCCGACACGCGGACGGACGCGCGCTACATCCTCGACGACGCCCTGCGCCTTTCCGAGATCACCGTTCCCATCGTGGTCGACGGCGTGGTGATGGGCGTGATCGACGCCGAGCATCCCGACGCGGCGTTCTTCAACGAGAGCCACCTCGAGATCCTCGCCGCCATCGCGTCGCTGCTCGCGAACCAATTGACGCGCGTCTGGGCGGAACAGGCGCTTCGCCGGTTGAACACGGACCTCGAAAAGCGCGTGCGCGACCGCACCGCGGAACTCGAGGCCGCGAACGCGCGTCTCCAGCGCGAGGTCTCCGAACGCGCCCGCGCCCAACGCATCCAGCAGGCCCTCTACCAGATCTCCGAGGCCATGCACCAGTCGGGCGACCTCAACGCGCTCTACCGGCGCCTGCACGAGGTCATCGGCACGTTGATGCCGGCGCGGAATTTCTACCTCGCCCTCCTCGAACGCGACGGCGAGACGGTGAATTTCCCGTACCACGTCGACGAACTCGACCCGCCGCCGCAGCGCCGCGCCGGTTACCGCGGGATGACCGAGTACGTCATCCGCACCGGACGCGCCTGCCTCGCCGACCTCGACGAGATCACGCGGCTCAAGGCCTTGGGCGAATACCTTCAGACCGGAGCGCCCGCGCGCATCTGGCTCGGCGTCCCGCTCGCGGTCCGCGGGCAAACGTTCGGCGTGATGGCGGTCCAGGATCACCACGACCCCAAGGCGTTCGGC
>JANYDN010000289.1 GCA_025363585.1 Verrucomicrobiota bacterium
GCTTATGAAGGGGCCCCGGTGCAACTGCTCCGGGGTGCCACGCGCCGCGCGTTGGAGAACCTGGTCCGACTGGCCATCGACGAACGCGTCGATTTCGTGGTGATTGCCGGGGATGTCTACGACGGGGACTGGAAGGACTACGGCACCGGCCTTTTTTTCCGCGGGCAAATGGTCCGGTTGGCCGAGAAGGACATCCCCGTCTATCTAATAGCCGGCAACCATGACGCGGCATCGGTGATCTCCCGGAAACTGAGCCTGCCCGGCAATGTGCACGTCTTCTCGACCCGGATCGCGGAGACCAAGGAAATGCCGGGACATCCCGTCGCCATTCATGGACGCGGCTTCCCCAAGCGGGAAGTGCCGGAGAACCTGGCAACCGATTATCCGCCGGCTTTGCAGGGAAGATTCAATCTGGGAGTGCTGCACACCAGCCTCACCGGAAGGCCCGGGCACGATGCCTATGCCCCGTGCTCGGAATCGGATCTGCGCGAGAAGGGCTACGGCTACTGGGCGCTGGGACACATTCACCAGCCCGAGGTGGTCAGCCAGGACCCTTGGATCGTGTTCGCTGGAAACTCCCAGGGACGCCATGCCCGCGAAACCGGCGCACGCGGTTGCCGATTGGTCACCGTGAACGATTCCTTGACGGTAGAAGGTGCGGAGTGGCGCAGCCTGGACGTCGTCCGCTGGCACCAGTTGGCAGTGGACTTGACCGGGATCGACAAGGAAGCCGACGCGCTTTGCCTGATCGGGGACGCGATGGCCGAGGCCGTGTCCTCGGCCGAGGGAAGATTGGTCGCCGCCCGAATCGTGCTCAAAGGCACGACCTCCCTGCATGGATCGCTCCACCGCGATGCCCAGCGTTGGCATGCCGAATCGCTGGCCCGTGCGCAGGACCAAGGGAGCGATGCCTTATGGATCGAGCGCCTCAAAATCGACACTGCCCCGGTATATGATCTGGCGCAGTTGGCCGGGCGGGATGCCTTGACCAAAATCGTCGTGGAAAATCTGGATCAAGCCCGGAACCAATTGACGGCTCTTCCCCGGGAGATCGAGGAGATGCTTGCGGTCCTGCCGTCCGAGATCCGCGCCGAGGTCGAGGCAGAATGGACCGGCGACCAGAGAATCAACGTTCTGGGAGACGTCCGAGCCATCATCCTCGACGCACTGTCCACGAAGGGAGGGCAGGACTCGTGAGATTCCAGCGACTCCAGATTCCGGCTTTCGGACCTTTCACCCATCTCGACCTTCGATTCCCGGCCCTGCCCGGTGATCTCCACGTCGTCTACGGCGCGAATGAGGCCGGCAAAAGTTCTTTGCTCCGTGCCATCCGGGATTTGCTCTTCGGCATCCACGGCCAGTCCTCCGACGACTTCCTCCATGACTACGGCGAGCTCCGGATCAAGGGGGAGATCCTCAATCGCGCGGGGTCGCGGTTGGTTTTTCAACGACGCAAAGGAAACAAAAACACGTTGCTCAACGAGGAGGGCACCCAGCTGTCCGACGACGTCCTTGCCCCATTTTTGGGTGTGGTGGATCAGCCCCACTTTTCGACCATGTTTGGCTTGGGGGCGAGCGAGCTGCACGCGGGCGCGCAGGAACTCCTCCGTGGACAAGGCAGCATCGGCGACACGCTTTTCTCCGCCAGCCTGGGAGGGACACCCGTCCAAACGATCATAAGGGAACTGCAGGAGGAAGCCGACCGGCTCTTCAAGGGTCGGGCCACGGCAAACGTGTCGATCCGGCCGGCCGTCAATCGTTACAAGGACCTGCTCAAGCAAAGCCGGGAGGCCGTGGTCAACCCGGAGACCTGGGAACGACTGGAGGAGGAGCTGGCCGAAGCGGAGGCCTCCGGGAGGATTCTCGAGGAGGCGATCGCCCAACGCGCGCGGGACTTGCAATGGATTTCACGTTGCGAGGATGCACTCCCCACCGTCGGCACACTCGAAGAGGAGAGTCAAAAGCACGCCCGGCTTCCGCCCTTGCCGGATCTTGCGGGCGATTTTCCCGCCCGGGCGAAGGCGGCCCGGCGCGGGGCGTCGGAAGCACAAGCCGAACTGCAACGCCTTGCCTCACACGTCGGCAAGTTCCGGATCCAGTTGGCGGGTTGTCAGATTGCTCCCGCCGTGCTGGCAGAGGCCGGTGCCTTGGACCAGTTGCATCAGGATCTGGGCGCGTATAGGGAACGCAAAAAGTCCCTGGCCGGTTTGAAGGCCACGCTGACGGGACTCGAACCCCTCGTTCGCGCCGGGATGAACAATCTGCAGATTGCCGGCGGACTCGAATCGCTGGCGAGCCATCGCCTCGCCACTCCGGTTCGGTTCGCCTGCGAGGAGGCCGCCGATGCGCTCAAACGCGCGCAGGACGAACAGGCTTCGAATTCCAGCAAAGGCGAAGCCTTGGAGCTTCGGATCACGACCCAGGAAACCCAGTTGCAGTCCCTGCCGGAAACCGACCTGGGCCCCCTTCGCGAGGCGCTGGCGGTTGCGGCCGGGGCCACCGAGGCCGACCGGACTTTTCCGTCGGGCGAATCCGAGGTCCAACGGTTGTCCCGGGAGACCACCGATCAGCATCGGCAACTATCGGGAGCCCCGCCCGACTTCGAAGCGACCGCCCTTCTTCCGGTTCCTTCCCATGCCACTCGCCGCGCGTTTCAACAGCGGATGGAAGAGAACCGTCACGCGCTCAAGGCCGAGACGGAGGCGATTCGTGATGCCAGCAAACAAATCAAGGCCACCCAGACCGAACTCGGGCGGCTGCAACGACAAGGCGAGTTGCCGTCGGAGCAAGCCCTCCAACGGGCCAGGGCACATCGGGACCATGGCTGGAATTTGGTTCTGGGAGATTGGAAAGGCGGAGGGGTCGGCGAGGCGTTCGTTCCGGGTTCGCCTTTGGAAGAAGCGTTCCCCGAGGCGATCCGGAAGGCCGATGAAATCGCCGACCGCCTCCGGCTCCATGCGGACGCGGTGGCACAGGCGGAGGAGAAACGATCGCGGTTGACCGAGCTTGAATCGGAAATCGGCGCGGCCCAGACGCGAATCGTGGAACTCACGGTCGGCTCGGAAGAATGCCAAAAGGCTTGGTACGCCGAGTGGTCCGCCAGCGCGATCACCCCGCGTGCCCCGGCGGAAATGGAGGGGTGGCTCGACCTCTGGAACGAATTCCGGAGCCGGCTCGGCAAGCTCAAGACCTCCGAGGAATCATTGGAACAGAAACGCCGCCAGATCGCGCACGCGACGCAGCGACTGGCCGGGGTGCTTGGCGGGACGGAGGAGAAGGAGTTCTCGTCGTTGTTCGCCGCGGCGAGGAAACGCGTCCAGGACGGCGAACAGGACGCGGGCCGGCGCATCGAAGTGGCAAACCAACTCGAGGCGTCGAAGGCGGAACGGGCCCGGTTCGAGCAAAGGCGTTCCGGGCTGGCGGACGCCGTTGCCACCGCGACGGCAAAATGGAGATCCCAATGCGCGGCGGTAAGCCTCGCCGAAAACACTTCTCCCGATGCGGGCCTAGCGATCTTGAGGGAACGAAAAGATCTTCTCCTCAAATTCGACGAATGGCGCGTTGCCACCGACAAGGAAGAATCCCTAGCGGGCGAGATCGCGGTGCACGAACAAGCCGTCCGCGGGAAGGCCAACGCGCTGGGCGTGCACGGCGAGACGACAGAAGCCCTCGACGCCGCCTTGTGGAAGGCGCTCGCGGAGGCCCGCAAAGCGCAGGATCGACACGACGAACTCGCGCGGCAGATCGACCAGACCGAGGGAGAATTGTCGGACGCACGGACTCTCGCAAACCAAGCGGATCAAACCCTTGAAGGGCTGCTTCGACTCGCGGGCCTGACCACCGTGGCCGAGTTGGAGCCATTGCTGGCGCACTTCGAACAGCGCCTCGCCGTTCAAGCCAGGATCGACAACCTGCGCCATACCCTGGGGGGACTTGCCCGCGGCCAGCTGGTGGATGAATTCGTCGCCCGGGTTCGCTCCGAAAGCCCCGATGCTCTGGCGGAGCGGAAATCGACCGCCACCCGCGAGAAACTGGAAAGGGAAGCCGCGCTCACCGCCCTCCGGGAAACGCTGTTCCGACTCCGAAACGAAAGGAAGCTTTTGGAAAAAGCAGCCGACGCGGCCGCCGACTACCGCCAGCAGGCGGAGTCCTGCGCTGCAAAACTGAGGCAGGATGCCGCCCGCCATCTGCGCCTCCGTCTGGCCACCCATCTGCTCGGAAGCCAGATCGAACGCTTCCGGAAAGAAAACCAAGGACCCCTGCTGCAAAAGTCGGGCGAGGTATTCCAGGCCATCACGCGCCGTGCCTTCACCGGGTTGGGCGCGGATTTCAACGCCGACGATCTCCCGGTCCTGGTCGGTGTGCGCCCCGACCAGTCTCGGGTCCCGGTGAAAGGATTGAGCGACGGCACCCGCGACCAACTTTACCTGGCACTCCGGCTGGCGGCGCTGGACAGGTATCTGGAACAGCATGAACCCATGCCGTTCATCCTGGACGACCTATTGATCACCTTCGACGACGACCGTGCCAGGGCCATCCTCCCTCAGCTCGACGCCTTGGCCCAACGCACCCAGATCTTTCTCTTCACCCATCACGAGCATCTGGTGGAGCTTTGCCGTCGGACCTTGGGCGAAGGCCGTTTTCACCTCCATCGCCTCGGCCACGCCGGATGACCCCGCGCGGGACGTCCGCTTTGTGTCGGCCCAGCTTCGAACTCCCTTGGCAGCCCATTCGAAATGTGGCCGCCGTGGTGACAAGGCGGACCCGAAAGGCCACGAATGCCAAGAAACCCGCAATCTTACGATCGCAGCCACTACGTGCCGGACCCTTGGGCGGGCTGCTAGCCGGCTCCCAAGCGACGGATTCGGTTTCCAATACTTATTGCAGGGAAAACAAGCATTAAGCCTCCGACGACAAAAGGGGATATCGATATGCCAAGCATCTCGGGCAATCCGGAGACGCCCGGATCATCGTCGAGAAACCTTACCTCGATCGGATGGGGAGTAAAACTGCTGTTGTCAACCGTGTGCTTTTTAAGGATGGCATCGTCGACAGTGCAATGCAGGTGCTGGAGCACGCCGTTTGGGTCGTGAAAGGAAATGTCGAATGAATAGGTATCGCTGGTGTGGACGAAATTGACGGTGTTTTTGGTCCGGGTAACCTTGTCGAGTGTTCCCAGAGTGCTTTGGCCTCGATGTTTGAGCAGCCAACGCTGCTGGTTCTCATATATTCCGAACCAAACGAGAAGGCTGCCCATGAATAGCAATATGAAGCCCTGGAACAATCCACCGCCGGCGACGTTTGTTCCGCTTGTTTTCCCGGTTGTCATGATTGATCGATTGCTTGCGGCGGAAGCCGCCCCGCTTCCGGGTTCGTCCGGAAGCGAGGGTCCCACCTCCGCCTCAATGGGGTGAACCTTGGCGGTGAATCCATTTGCACAGGGCGTCCGCATCGAGGAATGCGCGATACAAGCGTTCCGGATTGGCGCGGAGAACACGGTGAAGTTTGATATTGTGCGTGGGCATCGTCGGTTGCTCTTTCGTGCATTGGAACGCTACCACCCCGTCGCGAAGCAACCGGAGATGGCGATGAAAGCCATCGCCACCTTGGCCCCGGACAATATGTCTCTCACGTCCTCGCGGGCGTGCGATCGCAAATTACCGCGCGAAACACGAATCGAACTCTTTCGGAAGTATAGGACGGTGCTGGCGTTGGGTGGCGGGACGAATCGAAGGCCGATCGCGCCCACGACAAGCGCCGCAACGATGACTATTGGGATGAACCACATGTTGGCTGCCGGGCGATGCTCGGCGAGCCTGTCCACGGGACGCGTGGATTGCAACGGTGACGGAACGGGAAGGTTCGCCACGTCGCACGGCGAGGCGTCGCAGCCATGGCTAAAAGCAGGCGCGAACCACCCCGCCATCCACCCGCAGCGCGGCGCCGGTGACAGCCGAGGCGAGCGGGCTGCAAACGAACGTCACCAGGCTGGCAATCTCCTCCGGAGTCTCGAACCGTTTGATGAGCGAACTGGGGCGGACACTCGTGAAAAACTCCTTCTCGAAGGCCTCGAACGGCTGGCCCGCGCTGAGCTTCCCCACGAACTCCTCGACGCCGGCCGAGCGCGTCGGCCCCGGCAGCACCGCGTTCACCGTGACGCCCGTTCCCGCGCAGGACTCCGCCAGCCCGCGCGACAGCGCGAGCTGGGCCGTCTTGGTCGTTCCGTAGTGGATCATCTCCACCGGTATCTGGATCCCGCTCTCGCTGCTGATGAAAACTATGCGCCCCCACCCGCGGTCCTTCATGCCCGTGACATACGCGCGGCTGAGGCGCGCGCCACTGAGCACGTTGACCTCGAAAAAACGCCGCCAGTCCTCGTCGGGAATCTGCTCGAAGGGCTTCGGTTCGAAGATGCCGAGGTTGTTCACGAGGATGTCCACGACGGGGAAGCGCGCGACCAAGGCCGTGACCACCTCGGACGACGAAAGGTCACCCGCGAAGCCCTCGACCTTGGCGCCCGGGGTGGTTTGGCGAATCCGTTCCATGGCATCCGTCACCGCCTGCTCCGAACGACCGTTCACAACGACGCGGGCACCCTCCGCCGCGAGTTGGCTGGCGATGGCGAACCCGATTCCCTTGGAGGAGCCGGAAACCAGTGCGGTTTTGTCGGACAATTGTAGATTCATAAATCACGCGGTGCGCCAGCAACGCCTAAGCCGTATCCATGCAGTAAGAACTCGATTGGGTATCTCGCCAAGGCGCCAAGGCGCCAAGACGCCAAGAATCCAAGCATTCCCGACCGAGCCGGGAAGGAACCCTGCAATCGCGGCAGGGGAATTCTCTCACGCCAAGGGGGACCAAGGCCGGCCAAGAAGGCGGGAACGTGTATCGGGAGCCAGAGAGTGGATCCCACCGTTCGGTGAAACGACACGCCGGCGGTCTTTGCCCCCTTGGATGGCCTTGGCCCGCCTTGGCGTGAAATACTTCCTCTCCTCAAGAGAGTGCGCCGGCTTGGCCCGTTTTCTAATTCTTCAATGCAGACAGCATCTTTTCCTTTTCCGCGATTACCTGCTGCAAACCGACGATGCGCTCCTTGTCGTCGGGATTGCGTTTGATCACGGCCTGGATGGCCATGATCTGCGCGGTCAACAGCGCCTGGTTTGCGGGGACTTTCACGTCCGGCTGGACCCCTTTCCCTTCCCAATCGGTATGCGTGACCGGGTTGACGCTGTAGGCGAATGGAATATCGGCCGTGAAATGGGTGCCGATTTTGTAGGGCTTGGTGGGGTGCGCGCCCCCTCCGGTCACCTCGCCGATCACCTTTGCACGGGCGAAGGTGCAATGTTCACAAGTCGAAAGATCCGCCGATTCCCGCGAAGCGTTGGCGGAGCCTGCATCCGGCGGATCATGTTGGGCCGTGTGTCAGCCTGCCTCCCCGGTTTCATCATCTGAACGATCAGGCCCACTGGTTCAGCAACACGTTCCGAAGGCGTTGGTGCATGGCCGCCGGGATCTTCCTCGAGAAAACCACCCGCTGGTTGGGCATGATGGCGATGAAGGCCCTCGTCACCCCGGCTTCCGACAACATCTCCCTCACGTCCTCGCGGGCGTGCGGCCGCAGGCTGCCGCGTGAGATACGAATCGAACCCCTTCGAAAATGCACGACGGTACTGGCACCCGGCGGCGGAACGAACCGAAGTTTGATCGCACCGACGGCGAACGTCGCCACGATGAACATCGGGATGAGCCACATCATGGCCGCCTAATGCCCGACCCTGGCAATGCGGGTGGAATTCAACACCCCGGGGATGAACGTGACCGGGTCGTTGCGGGTCGCCCAACCGGAAGCGCAGCCGACAAGCACCGTCACCGTCGTGGCAACGATCAAAAGACGCGTGATTGTTTTCATGATGTGGCGGTCCCAACGCAAGGCGTCCGGGACTTTGCACTTCTCGCGCCGGGGTTCGGATACGCGGCCCCGGCGTCTCCCGTGGGCATGAATCGGTTCGCCAACGATTGTCCGAACTGAATCCGGAAGCGACTTGGATTTCTGACCGCGGAGCACACGGAATTGAAGGCCGCTCCGACATGCATCGCTTCCGTGTGGTCCGTGGCAAACCATGAAGCGTTCCGTTCCCCCTTCCGTGATTCCATTTGATTCGAGGCGCCACGCGAGTCGGCCTGTTCGTCCCCCTCCAATCCAGCCGGACGTCTTCGCCGCCCGGTCATGCGGCGGGCGACCTTGCCCATTCCGGTCGGGGCATCTTGACGCATTGGCTTGGTGCATCATGATGCTTTCGCATGAGGACCACCATAACGCTCGATCCTGACGTCGACCGACTCCTGCGCGACGCCGTCCACCGCGCGCGACGTCCGTTCAAGGCGGTCCTGAACGACGCCCTCCGGGCCGGACTCGACCCCGCGCGACGCAAGGCCCTTCCAAAAGCGTATCGCGTCCCGGCACGGCCACTCCGGCTGCTTGCCGGACTCGATCCGGCGGGCCTCAACCGGCTCGTCGATGACCTCGAGGCCGACGTGGCCGTGGTTCAGGCTACCCGCCGGGGCCGCGCATGATCGTTCCCGACCTCAACCTGCTCATCTACGCGCACGACGCGTCGTCGCCGCACCATGCCAAGGCGATCGCGTGGTGGGAGGCATGTCTTTCGGGCCGCGAGCCGGTCGGTCTGCCGGTGGTGGTCGCCATGGGCTTCGTCCGACTCGTCACCCACCCGCGCGTGTTTCACTCGCCGATGACCCCGTCGGAGGCCGCCGACTGCGTCCGCGGCTGGCTGGCCCAGCCAACCGTCCGAGTCCTCGATGGCGAGGCCGGCCACATCGAGCGGACACTCTCCCTCCTCGAATCCGCAGGCACGGCTGGGAACCTGACGACCGACGCCCAAATCGCGGCGCTCGCCCAGCACCACGGCGCGGTGCTGCATTCGGCTGACGCCGATTTCGACCGCTTCCGGGGCCTTCGCCGCATCAACCCGCTTGCCCAGACTCCGCGCAGGTCAAAGTGACCCGCGGGGTCTGCAGCCGCGCCTGGCGTGGTTGCTCCACTCCGCCCGCGCGATCTTCCAGCCGCACCAGAGCGCGAGAAACATCCCGATGAAAATGCCGGCGACGAAACAAAACGTCCTGCCGCCGCGCGGCCAGCGCGACCCCGGATCGTCGGTGCCCCGGAAGAACTCGAGCACGTAGCAGAAGGTGTAACAGATGTTCATCCCGACCGCGCCGAGCACGATCGAGATCACGAACATCGGGGAATGGGTCTTTAGCCATCCCCGTCGAGCAGGTAGGCATTTCCATGGACCGGATCGATCCATGAGTCGGCCGCATAGAATCCGAATTGGCCCGCGGGTTGGCCGTTGATCGGAACACCGGCATCCGGCGTTCCGGCGCGGATGACCTGCGAGGACAACCACGCCGACAGGCCGGCCAGGATCCAGAGTCGTCTTGATGCAAGCGAAGGGAGCATCGTGGTCATGCGGTTGGTGGGCGAATTTGGTCGGCACGAAAGTCAGGCGACGCGCCCCATCTTTCAAGGCCGCGCGAACTCCCGCTGGCGACGCGGTGAAACTCCCGCGATCGACAGGGATGCGACGGACCAACCCCGCCCGCGGTCACCCGAAGTCGTGCGACGCGGGCGTGTCCATGCGGAGGTCCAGCCAGTCGAATTTCTCCGCCTTCACGTGGATCGTCGAGTGGCGGCGCTGCACCACGCCCTCGCACACCAGGAAAGGCTCGGTCACCAACCTCATCCGCTGCGCCTCGAACAATGCCGGCGACACGATCACGTTCGCCACGCCCGTCTCGTCCTCGAGGCTCACGAAACAGATCCCTTTCGCCGTCCCCGGCCGTTGACGGCAGATCACCTGCCCCGCCACCCGCACCCGCCACCCGTCCTCCGCCGCTGCCAGATCCGTCGCGCGCCACACGCCTTCCAACCGCGGACGCAACAGCGTCATCGGGTGCGGACCCGTCGTCAGACGCAACCCATGGTAATCCGCTTCCAGACGCTCCCCGGCGTCCATCCGCGCCAACGGGGCCGCCTCCGTCCGCCCGCCAGCGCCCGCGTCGCCGCCGGACAATCCCAATTCCTCCGGACGCAACGCGCGCTCCGCGTCCCACAACGCCGCGCGGCGGTGTTCCGCCAACCCGTTCAGCGCGCCGATCGATGCCAACATCCGCCAGTCGTCCGCCGGCAGCTTCACCCGCGTGCGGAGATCGTCGATCGACGCGAACGCCCGCAGCGCGCGCGCGGCGACGATTTCCACGGCACCCGCGCGGCGCAGTCCCTGCACTCCGGCCAGTCCGAGGCGCAGGTGACCGTCGGGCTCGATGATGCAGTCGGCCTCGGAACGCACCACGCACACCGGCCGGATTTTCACGCCGTGCCGCTGCGCGTCCTTCACGACGGTCGCGGGCGAGTAGAAGCCCATCGGCTGGTTGTTCAGCAGGGCGCAGTAGAACTCCGGCGCGCGGTGGTGCTTCAGGTAGGCGCTCGCGTAGGCGATGTGCGCGAAGCTGATGGCGTGCGATTCCGGGAAGCCGTACAGCGCGAACGAACCCACGGCGCGAACGATTCGTTCCGCCGTGTCCGCCGACACGCCGCGTTCGTGCATGGCCAGGCGGAGCTTCGCGACGACGCGCTGCATCTTCTCGTCGGAACGGTGGAAGCTGATCGCGCGCCGCAATTCCTCGGCCTCCGTGCCGCTGAATTCCGCCATGACCATCGCCATCGAGAGCATCTGTTCCTGGAACAACGGCACGCCGAGCGTGCGTTCCAGCACCGGACGCAGCCGCTCGTCGTAATACGTCACGGCCTCCGTGCCGTCGCGCCGCCGCAGGTACGGGTGCGCGAGATCGCCCTGGATCGGCCCCGGCCGGATCAACGCCACCTCGACGACGAGATCGTAGAAACACGTCGGTTTCATCCGCGGCAACGTCGCCATCTGCGCGCGGCTTTCCACCTGGAACACGCCGATGGTGTCCGCGCGCTGCAGCATCGCGAACGTCTCCGGGTCGTCCTCCGGCAACCGCGCGAGGTCCACGGGACGCCCGCGCTCGGCCGTCAACCGCACGCAGTCCTGCAGGGCCGACATCATCCCGAGGCCCAGCAGGTCCACCTTGATGATGCCGAGTTCCTCGCAGTCGTCCTTGTCCCACTGGCAGACCACGCGCCCGGGCATCGCCGCGTTTTCGAGCGGCACCACGCGGTGCAGCGCGTTTTGGCAGACGATCATCCCGCCGGTGTGCTGGCCGAGATGGCGCGGCAGGCGGCGCATCTGTTGGTACACCGACACGAACGCGGGCGCGCGCGGATGCGTGCGGGGTAACCCGGCCTGCTCCATGTGTTCCTGCAATTCCACCGTGTGCGGGAAATCGCCGTGCGAGAACAACGCCGAAAAGCGATCGAGCACGTCGGCCGGCAGGTTCAGCGCCTTGCCGATCTCGCGCGCGGCGCTGCGGCCGCGGTAGGTGATCACGGTGGCGGTCATCGCCGCGCCGTGCGGGCCGTAGCGACGGTACACTTCCTGGATCACGCGCTCGCGCCGGTCGCCGCTGGGCAGGTCCACGTCGATGTCCGGCCAACCCTTGCGTCCCTCGCTGAGGAAGCGCTCGAACAGCACGTTGAACCGCACGGGATCGACCGCGGTGATCCCGAGGCAAAAGCACACCGCGCTGTTCGCGGCGCTGCCGCGTCCCTGCGCGAGGATGTCGTTCTCGCGGCAGAACCGGACGAGGTCGGCGACCATCAGGAAATAGCCCGCGAACCCGAGTTTCGTGATCAATGCCAGTTCCTTGACGAGCAACGCGCGCACTTTTTCGGGAACGCCATCGGGATAGCGACGGCGCGCGCCGATCCGCGTCCATTCGCGCAACGCGCCTTCCATCGTCTCGCCGGGCCCGACGGGAAACCGCGGGAACTCGTAGCCGAGATCGCCGAATCGATACGTCAATCGTTCCGCCAAAATCCCGGTGTTCGCGATCGCCTCGGGAAGGTCCGCGAACAACGCGGCCATCGCGCGCCCGTCCTTCAGGTGCCGCGCGTCGTTCGCGGACAACGCGGCGCCCGCCGCGTCGAGATGCGTGTGGCGTCGAAGGCAGGTGAACACGTCGAGCACGGCCCGCGCTTCCGGCGCCGCGTGCAGCACGCCGTTGGTCGCGAGCAACGGCAGCTTCGCCGCGCGCGCGAGATCGACCAACGCCGCGTTCACGCGGTCTTCCCCGCGCACTCGGTGCCGTTGCACTTCGACGAACACGTTGCCCGGACCAAACGCGCGGCCCAGCCGCCGCGCCGCGTCCGCCGCGCCCTGCATCCCGGCGTCGCCCCGCAACGCGCGGCGCAACGGCCCTTCCTCGTCGCCCGTCAACGCCACCAACCCGCCCGCGCATTCCTCCAGTTCCTCCCAGCGGATCCGTGCCTCGCCCTTCGGCGCGCGCAGGTGCGCGCGGCTCAGCAACCCGCACAGGTTTTGGTACCCGCCCCGGTCCACCACCAGCACCGGCACCACCGACCCGTCGTCCATCGACAGTTCGGACCCGACGATCGGGCGGACGCCCGCCTCGCGCGCGGTGACCGCCAGCCGCGGCACGCCGTGCACGCCCATGCGGTCGCACAATCCCAACGCCGGCAGCCCGAGCCGCGCCGCGGTCTCCGCCAGCGTCTCCGGCAACGACGACGCGCGCAGAAAACTGAACGCGCTGCGCGCGTGCAACTCGACGTAACCCGCCGCCTTCAATCCATCACCCCTTCCACCGACCATGCGCCGCCCGCTTCCACCAGCCGCAACACCACCCCGCCCCGCATCGCCACGTCCCATTCCGCGCGCGACCACGCGTCCGATTCCCACCACCGGCCCGACGCTTCCCACGGTCCGTCCGCGCCCGCGACGCGCCCGCCCGCCAACGCGCATCGCACGGTCGACGGACGGCGTCCCGCCTCGGCCGGGGCGAGCGATTCGACGGACGGTGCCGGCCCGTCGGTCGTTCCCGGAAACGCCACTACCTTGCCGTCGCCACCGTCCGCGGCCGTCGCGGCCGGGCGAAACACCGGGTCCAACCACGCCGCGACCTCGGCGGGAAGCGGCGGACGGAAGCGTCGCCACGGCGTGCGCCGCGCCAGTTCCGGCGTCCGTGTTTTGACCGGCGGCGCGCCGTCGAAATCCGGGGCCGTCATCCGGAACTGGTCCGGCAGGTGCCCCTCGCAACGCACCGGGCTCCCGACGCGATCCGATCCGACGAGCGCGCTGAGACGCGCGAGTGTTTCCTGGAATTGGTGCGGATCCTTGATCGCCGCCTCGAACAACCCGAACTGCCGTTGCACCGGACGCGTCGGTTCCGCGGAGAGCGACGCGCCCGTCACCGCGCTCTCGGCGCGCAGTCCGTCGAGATGCGTCTGCAGCATCCGGAACAGCACGTCCGCGCGGCGCGTCGGCTGCGGCACCACGAACCGGCGTTCCACGACCGCGCCCGATTCGAGCCGCAACCGCAGCACCATCGTCTCCGCCACCCAACCGAACGCGGCGAGGCGCGCCTCGATCGATTCCACGTGGCGCCGCAGCACGAACAGCAGCGGTTCGAGCGTCTCGATCGGGTGCGCGAGTTCGGCGTCTTCCGCGAAATCCTCCGCCGGTTTCGCCAACCGCAGCGGGCGGTTCGCGGTCGTCGAGGCGGCGGCGAATAATCCCAGCGCCTCAAGCCCGAGACGGTCCGCGAGTGCCGCTTGGCCGAGCGCGAGCATCGCGCCCACGGTGCGAACGCCCCATTGGCCGAGGATTTCCAGCACGTGCGCCGTGGGGTCCAACGCCTCCACCGGCAGCGACGCCACGAATGCCGCCGCGTCCCGCGCCCACGCCACCGGGCCCGCGATGCCGGGCGCGCCCGGTGTCCCCGCGTTCCAACGCGCGGCGTGCAACGCCACCGAGGGCGTGGGGCCCAATCCCACGCGCGACTGCAGTCCAAGCCCCGCGACGACCGCGTGCAACCGCGTGCCCCACGCCGTCACGGCCGCGCCACCGCCCGTCGCCGCGCCGTCGAGTTCGGACAACCCTCGGAGATCAAGCGTCACCGTGCCCGCGGACGTCTGCTCGAGGTTCGGCGAAAATCCGAACGCCGCCTGCAGCAACGCGTCCGTCGCGATCGCCTCCGCCTTGGGCGAGCGATGCCGCACGGAGACCTCGCGGCAACGCGCGAGGGCCTGGGGCGCGGTCATTCCCAGAAGGATCCCCGCGGCGCGGGCCGGCGCGGTCAGTTCGGTCACGCGGGGCGTGTCCGCCGCGGGATCGACGAGCGCCACGGGACGCGCCCATTCCGCGGGCTCGTGGCGCACCACGGCCTGGAGCGGGAACTGGGGCACGTGGACGACGGCGTTCATCGGTTCATCCCGCGTTCCTTGCATCGAGTCCTTCCGCGGCGGGCATCTCGACGGCGCGCAACACCTCGAACCGCAGCGATTCCAACGCCGCCGCCGGGCCGCCGGCCGACGCGTCGAGCCCGAGCCCGGCCGTCACCCGCACGCGCGCGAGCGCCGCGCCCGTCATCGCCGACGGCGTGATCACCAGCAGCGTCGAACCGTGGTGTTCCAGAAGGCGGCCGAAACGATGCCAGACGCCCGCGGAAATCCGGCGCAGTTCGAACGCCGGATTCGCCTTCAGGTCGAGCACCACCAGCGGGAAATTGCGGTCGCGCAGGATGAGGTCGGTGGCCTTGAGCGCCTCGGCGGCGTCGCGGCAACGCACCCACAGCAACCGCGCGAGTTCCTCCGGCTCGAGGGCGTCGACATCGAGCGAGTCCGCTCCGTCCACCAACGCCACGAACCGTCCTTCCGCCGCGGCCCGGCGCACGACCGAATGCAGCGCCTGGACGGAACCGGAACCGTGGCCCGTGCCCACCAATTCGGTGAGCCCGCCCTGGGGAAGCCCGCCGCCCAAGGCCCGGTCCAGCGCGGGCACGCCGGTGGCGACGACCGGCGTGGGCCGCGGTTCGGGAAGGCCAAGACGCACCTGCGGGAGCCGGTCCCGGAGGAGTTTTCGGAGTTCGACGACGCTGGTGGAGTTGCGCATTGGCACCGACGTCCGGAGCGATCCGGGAGGGTCACCGTACGCCCCCCGGCGCGCCACGGAACCGAAATGTTTGGGCCCGGTAAGTTCGCGGAAGAATTGCCCCGACGGGTCGGACAACGGCGGTGGGAGGGGTTCCGGCCACAGAATCGCATCGCACGCGGACCATGGCTGTGGCCCCATCTCGCGCCGGTGAACGGGGATATATCCACATACGACGTCGCGGTGCTCGGCGGCGGCGCGGCGGGACTCTTCTGCGCGCGGACGGCCGGGCTGCGGGGACGACGCGCCGTCGTGCTCGAACGCAACGCGCGCCTCGGGAACAAAATCCTGATTTCCGGCGGCGGCCGCTGCAATTTCACCAACGTCGGCGCCACCGCCGCGAACTACGTCACCTCCGGCAGCCCGCACTTCGCCAAGTCCGCCTTCGCCCGCTTCACGCCCGCCGACTTCCTCGCGCTCGTCGAACGCCATGGCATCGAATGGAACGAACGGAAGCTCGGCCAACTGTTCTGCGTCCACAGCTCGCGAGAGATCCTCCGCATGCTCGAGTCGGAATGCGCCGATGCCTCCGTCGCGATCCGCCCCGACTGCCGCGTCGACCGCGTCGAGCGCATTCCCGGCGAGGGAACGGCGCGTTGGGAAATCGCCACCTCGACCGGCACCGTCCGCGCGTCGTCGCTGGTCGTCGCGACCGGCGGGCTTTCGTTCCCGAAACTCGGGGCGACGCCCTTCGGCTACGAACTCGCCGAACGACACGGGTTGGCGCTCGTCCCGCGTCGTCCGGGCCTCGTGCCGCTGACGTGGAATCCATCGGACCACGCGGCGTACGCGGAGTTGACGGGATTGTCGATCATGGTCGGCGCGCGGGCCGGTGCGGACACGCCGGTGTTCCGCGAGAACGTGCTGTTCACGCACCGCGGCGTGAGCGGACCCGTGATCCTGCAGGTGTCGAACCAACGCGGGCCGGACGAACCGTTCCACCTCGACCTCTTGCCGGACCTCGACGTGCCGGCATGGCTCGCGGACCGGTCGCGCGGCGGGCAGACGCTGAAGCAGGCGGTGCGCGGCCTGTGGCCCGAGCGGTTCGCGACCGCGTGGTGCCCGCGCAACGCGCCCGAACGCCTGCTCGGCCAATGGTCGCGCAAGGATCTCGAGACCGTGACCGGCGCGATCCGCGCGTGGAAAATCCAGCCGGCGGGCGACGAGGGCTACCCGAAGGCGGAAGTGACGATCGGCGGGGTGGACACGTCGGAACTCTCGTCGAAGACGATGGAGGCGCGGAAAGTGCCGGGGCTGTATTTCGTGGGCGAGGTGGTGGACATGACGGGCTGGCTGGGCGGATACAATTTCCAGTGGGCCTGGGCCAGCAGCCACGCCGCCGGGCAAGCGTGCTGAGGCCGGCGTGGGGCGGGCAGGACCGGCTGCACAATTCGCGGGCGTCCCCGCCCGCGCCCATGCGCGTCAACCCAAGCCGGCCCCGCCTGTAGGCCGCGTGCCCCCACGCGGCGTTCCACCGTGGGATTCCGGCCCGATGGATTATGGGTTGGCGGTCCCCACAACGCCGGGTCAGGAGACCCGGCCTACAAGCGGATGGACGCTCGGGCGGGACGCCCGCGACTACCGCAGGCGAGGACGCCCGCGCCACGACTCCTGCTTCAAACTTGAATCTTGAAACTTGAATCTGCACCGCCCCCTACCTTCCCTCGTTGTGTTCCGCGCGGGCGTACTTCGACTCCGCCAGTTCCGCCGCGCGCCGATTCCATTCGCCATCCGGCAAGGGTTCCCAAGACGCCTCCCAACGCCGCGTCGCCACCGACCGCATCGCGCCGAAAAACTCCTCGCGCGCGACGTCCGCCGGCACCGGCTGGAGACTTCCCTGGATCAACAATCCGGAACGGTTCCGCCGTTGCGCCGCACCCGCCAACTTCGTTTCGCCGCGCAGCAAATCCGATTCTTCCCAGCCCACGAAACATTGTCCGGGGCCGGTGGGATTCGGACACGGCGCCAGCCGCGTGGGAAACCCGAGCGCGGCGAACGCGTCCCGCAGCCACGCGTGCATCCTCGCGTAGCTCTCCTTGGCGCTGAGCCCGTGCCACGCGTGGCCGGGCGGGACGACGACGCTGTAGGTCCAGTCCGCCGCGTGCGGCACGAGGCCGCCGCCGGTGGGACGCCGCAACAACGGCCGCAGCGGGGTCAGCGCGCCGATGTCGCGATGCCGCTGGGAATATCCGAACGTCGCCGCAGGGACCGTCCAAGCGTACGAGCGGAGGACGGGGCGGCCGACCAACGCCGCGTGCTCGAGCAACGCCTCGTCGAGCGCCATGTTCCACGCGGGATCGCGCGCGCCGGACTCGAGGAAATGCCAGCGGTCGGCCGTGGCCGCGGCGGGTCCCGGTGTTTTGGCCGCGGGATCCATCGCGTCGGTGCCGCCGTTCAGCACGACTCGCATTCGCACGTGACCGTGTTGGCGCGCGGGCCGCGCCGGACGGCCCGCAGGAGGGCCGCGGCCTCGTCCTCGGTGCCGACGGAGATGCGGAGGTACGCCTTGACCTGGGAGGAGGGAAACCAACGCACGAAGAATTTCTTCTCGCGGAGCGACGCGAGCCATTCCTCCGCCGGCGCGCCGGGCGGGCGCGCCAACAAAAAGTTCGTCTGGCTCGGGAGCACTTCCCAGCCGAGCCCGGACAACTCGCGGCGCAACAATTCGCGGGTCGCCTTGATGCGCGCGAAATTTTTCCGGTAGTACGCGGGGTTCTCGAGCGTGGCGATCGCCGCCACCTGCCCGAGCAGGTTGACGTTGTAGCTGTCCCGCAGTTTGTCGAGGCCCTCGATGACCGCGGGGTGCGCGATGCAGTAGCCGATCCGCTGCGCGCAAAGCGAATAGGCCTTCGAGAACGTCCGCGCGACGATGGTGTTCGGGAGTTTCGTCGCGAGCGCGAGCGCGTCTTCCTCGGCGAATTCCGCGTACGCCTCGTCCAGCACGATCGCCCCGCGTTGCGCCCGGCACAGCGCCTCCAACTCCGACGTCCGGTAACCGCGCCCGCTCGGCGCGTTCGGCGTCGTGACGAAGGTCAGCGCCGCGTCGAAATCCCAGAGTTTCCCGCGCTTCAATTGGGCGACCGTCGGCAATCCGAAATCCGGGGCGAGCGGCACCGGCACGGCGCGCGCGCCATGGATCGCCGCGAGCACCGGGTACAGCGAGTAGGCGGGCCAAGGATACTGAACCGTGGCGCGCGAAAGCCCGCGCGGGCCGACCGACGCCACGGGTTCCGCGAACGCGCGGACCAGATACGCGAGCACCTCGTCGGAACCGTTCCCGACGAAGACGTTCTCGGGCGCGCAGCCATGGACCGACGCCAGCTTCTCGCGCAGCGCGCGGGACGTCGCGTTCGGGTACAGCCGCAACCGCCCGTCGGTTGCCTTGCGCACCGCGCGCAGCACGGCCGGCGCGGGCGGATACGGGTTCTCGTTGGTGTTTAGCTTCACGGCGCCGCGCAGCCTGGGCTGCTCTCCGGGCGCGTAGCCGTGCAACGACGCGAGGAACGGGCGCAGCAACGACGTGGGATTGGACGGGGAACGTTTCATCGGGACGGGATTCGGAAACCGATCACTTGTCCGCGCGGATCGTCGCCGAGCGGCCATGGGCGTCGAGGCCCTCGATCGCCGCGAATTTCTGGACCGCCGCGAGCGCCTGTTTCAGCGCGCCCTTGCCGTACTCGACGATGCTCGTGCGGCGCTGGAACTGGTCGACGGTGAGTCCCGCGAACGCGCGCCCCGCACCGCCCGTGGGCAACACGTGGCTGGGGCCGGCAACGTAGTCGCCCAGCACGGTGGGCGAATAGTCGCCGAGGAAAATCGCGCCGGCGGTCAGGATGCGCTGCGCAACGTCGCGCGCGTGCGCGGTCATGATCTCGCAGTGCTCTGGCGCGAGGCGGTTGGCCAACTCGACGGCCGCGTCGAGGTCCTCGACGTGGACGAGCCAGCCATTGGCGGCGAGCGCCTTCTCGACATACGAGCGGCGCGCGAGCTTCGGCAACTGGCGCGCGATCTCCTTCTCCACCGCCTTCAGCAATTTGCCGGAGGTGGTCACCATCCAGACGCGCTCGTGGCCGGAGCCGTGCTCGGCCTGCGCGAGGAGATCCGCCGCGACGAACTTCGGGTTCGCGGAATCGTCCGCCAACACCAGCACCTCGGAAGGCCCGGGCAGGAGATCGACCGCGACGTGTCCGAACAACTGTCGCTTGGCGGCGACGACATAGGCGTTGCCGGGCCCGAAGATTTTCTGGACCGGACGGATCGTCTTGGTGCCGAGCGCGAGCGCGGCGATGGCCTGCGCACCGCCGATCTTGAGGATCTGGGTCGCGCCCGCCGTGTTCGCGGCGAACAGCAGCGCCGGATTCACCGAGCCGTCCTTGCCGGGCGGCGTCGCCACCACGATCTCCGGACAACCGGCAACGGCCGCCAGCGTGACCGTCATCAACGCGGTGGACACCAGCGGCGCGGTGCCGCCGGGGATGTAGATGCCGACGCGTTGGAACGGGTCGAATTTTTCGCCGACCGCCGCGCCGTGCGAGTTCTTGTTCTGCCACGCCTTGCGGGCGGACTTGCGCGCGAAGGTCGCGATGTTGTCGTGCGCCTCGGCGATCGCGGCGCGGAGGGTGTCGTCCGCGGCCAGCGACGCGGCCATCAGCTCCGCTGTCGACACCGCGAAATCGGCGGGGGCAAGACGGACGCCGTCGAACTTCTCCGTCAAGTCGGCCAAAGCCGCGTCGCCACGGGCGCGGACGGCGTCGACGATGCCGCGGGTCCGCTCGTCGATGACGGGATCGAGCAGGCTCGAGCCGCCCGCCGCCTTGGCGAGCTTCGCCGCAAAACCGTCGTCGCTGTGCCGCGTCACGTTCATCGGCGCCGACGCTACGGCACGGCGCACGGCAAAGTCAAAGTATCGGCCCGGCGTGTGCGCGACGCACACACGCCGGAGTTTCAAGTTTTCAGTTTCAAGTTTGAAGCCGGCGGTGTGGCCGCCGCGGTGACGCGGCGGATCGCGGCAAGGTGTCCCCCTTCAAGTTTGAAGGGACGTAGAGCGGCCGTCCTCGGCTGCGCAAATAGCAGGCGTCCTCGCCTGCGCCGGAGTTTCAAGTTTTCAGTTTCAAGTGTGAAGCCACCAACGTGGCCGTCGCGGTGACGCGGTGGATCGCTGCAAGGTGTCCCCCTTCAAGTTTGACGGGACGTAGGGCGGCCGTCCTCGGCTGCGACGGAGTTTCAGGTTTGAAGGGGACGTCCCCCGTCCACCGTCTCACGACGGCGGCCACGGCTTCTGCGGCGCGGCCGTCTTGAAACTTGAAACTGAAAACTTGAAACTCCGGCGAAGCCGTCAACAACTCGTCGGCACCTCGGCCAGCACCTTCACGCAGTGCGGGATCGCGCCCGCCACGAACCCGAGGCAATCCACCGCGCCCTGGGGTTTGCCCGGAAGGCAGATCACCAGCGATTTCCCGACGGCGGCCGCGAGGCTTCGCGAAAGGATCGCGTTCGGCGTCAGCTCGAGGCTGCGCATGCGCATCGCCTCGCCGAAGCCCGGCAACCCGCGGTCGGCGATCTCCATCACCGCCTCGGGCGTCACGTCGCGCCGTGCCACGCCCGTGCCGCCCGTGGTGAGCACGAGGTTCGCGCCGCGGTTGATCGCCTCGCGGATCGCGCGCTGGATGTCCGGCTTCTCGTCGGGCACCAACGTTTCCACGGCCACCTTCCATCCGCGTTCCTCCGATGCCTTGCGCAGGGCGGGTCCGCCGAGATCCTCATACTCGCCGCGCGAGGCCCGGTCGGAAATGGTGATGATCGCGACGCTGATCTGCATGCCGCAGTTTCCGGCGCGGGCCCGGAACATTCAAGGCGGCGTGCGTGGCAGCCGTTGTAAAACGGCGGATGTCGCATGCGTGGCCGACGTCGTGAGACGGCGCACGTAGGCCGGGTCCCCGACCCGGCGTCGAAACGAGCGGGAAACCGTGGGCCGGAACCTCGCGAGGAACGCCGCGTGGGGCACGCGGCCTACAGGCGGGGCCGGCGTGATGTAGAGCGGCCGTCCCCGGCTGCGCAAATAGCGGGCGTCCCCGCCCGCTCGTGGCGTCGGCGAGGCATGGCCAGACGCACCGGGACGGTGCTGTTTGCGTAGGCGGGACGCCAGCGACTGCCGCGGGCGGGGACGCCCTCTATTTGCGCAGCCGGGGACGGCCGCTCTACGTCCAACCGCCTACAGCAACGACGCGACCTTCGCGATCGCCTCGTCCAGCTTCGACGGATCCTTGCCGCCGCCGCGCGCGTTGTCGGGCTTCCCGCCGCCCTTGCCGCCCACGATCGGCGCGATCGCCTGGATGATCTTTCCCGCCTGGACCTTCGCCGTGTGCGTCGGCGAGACGCTCGCCACCAGCACCACCGCGCCGTTCGCGCCGCCGCCGAGGACGACCACGCCCTGGAACCGTGACTTGAGCGAATCCACCACGACCTGCAGGAAATCGCCGTCGGCGTCGCCGAGGTTGTGCGCGATCAGCGGCACGCCGTTCACCGTCACCGCGCGCCCGATCAGTTCGCCCGCCGCGTTCGACGCGTTGCGCGCCACCGCGGTCTTGAGCTGTCGCTCGAGATCCTTCTGGTGCGCGAGCGACGCCTCGATCTTCTTCTCCAGTTCCGCCACCGGCGCGTTCAGGCGGCCCGCGACGCCGCGCAGCAGCTCGAGTTCCTCGCGCGCCACGCCGTACGCCGCCATGCCCGCCACGGCCTCGATGCGCCGCACGCCCGCCGCGATCGCGTTCTCGCCGACGATCCGGAACAACCCGATCTCGCCCGTCGCCCTCGTGTGCGTGCCGCCGCACAACTCCATCGAGTAGCCGTCGAGCTTGCCCGCGTGGCCACCGACCTGCACGACGCGCACGATCTCGCCGTACTTGTCGCCGAAGAATTGCATCACGTCCGCGCGCGATTTC
The DNA here is from genome assembly GCA_025363585.1 of Verrucomicrobiota bacterium. GTDB lineage: Bacteria > Verrucomicrobiota > Verrucomicrobiia > Limisphaerales > UBA9464 > UBA6176. Next base: position 22,049 of record JANYDN010000289.1, read on the forward strand.
ACGCCGGCGTGCGGCACCTCTGTCCAAGAGACGCCGGCGTTCTCGAGGATGCGCTCGTTCACCAACCGCTCGATGTCGGCCACCTGCGACGCGGTCAACGGCGCGCTGTTGAAGTCGAACGTCAGCTTGTCGGGGCCGACGGCCGATCCCTTCTGCGTGGCCTCGCGGCTCGCGACCTCGTGCAACGCCCAGTGCAGGAGATGCGTCGCCGTGTGATGTCGCTGGATCGCGCCGCGGCGCGCGCGGTCGACGCCGAGCGTCACCGTCGCGCCGACCTCGGGGGCATCGATGGCGTCGAGGAAATGCAGCCACGTGTGGCCGACCTTCTTCGTGTCGGCGACGCGCCACAATTGTCCGGAACCGGAAATCTCGCCGGAATCGCCGAGCTGGCCGCCCATCTCCGCGTAGCAAGCGGATACGTCGAGGACGACGCCGATGCGGTCCTTGATCGAGACGACTTCGACCACCTTGGCGGGCGTGGTGAGATCATCGTACCCGACGAACCGCGTGGGTTCCTTCGTCTCGACCTGCGAGAGTTCGATGACCGTTTTCTTCTGCGCCGCGCGAGCCTTCGCTTTCTGTTGGTTCATCAACACGTCGAAGCCGGCCACGTCGACTTTCAGCCCGCGTTCGCGCGCCATCAACTGGGTCAGGTCGAGCGGGAAGCCCTGCTCGTCGTAGAGCCGGAACGCGAACGCCGCGTCGATGTCTCCGCGCGCCGCGGCCTCGTTGAAGAGTTCGATGCCGCGGTCGAGCGTCCGGTTGAACGCCTCTTCCTCGAGCCGCAGCGTGTCCTTCACGTGGTTGCGGCGCGTCCGGATTTCCGGGAACACGTCGCCCATCGTCGCCGCCAGCACGTCGACCAGCTTGTAGAAGAACGGCTCGCGCAACCCCAGCGAACGACCGTACCGCACCGCGCGGCGCAGGATGCGGCGGAGCACGTAGTTCCGGTCGGTGTTGCCCGGTTGGATCCCGTCCGCCACCGCGAACGACAGCGTCCGGATGTGGTCCGCGATCACGCGGAACGCCACGTCCACGCGCTCCTGCTCGGTGTCGCCCGTGCTGCCCGACTTCGGGAGCGTCGACCCGTACTTCAAGCCGCTGAGCTTCTCGAGCTCGTCGAAGATCGGCCGGAAGATGTCGGTCTCGTAGTTCGAGATGCGCGCGTTCGCGAAGTCGGTGAATCCCTTCGTACCCTGGATGATCGACGTCACGCGCTCGAAACCCATGCCGGTGTCGACGTGCCGCGCGGGCAGCAGGCCGAACGTCCCGTCGGGGTTCGCGTTGAACTGGATGAAGACGTGGTTCCAGATCTCGATGCATTCCGCGCTGCCCTTGTTCACCAGCAGCCCATTGGTGTCGCCCTTCGGCGTCAGGTCCACATGGATCTCCGAGCACGGGCCGCACGGACCGGTCTCGCCCATCATCCAGAAATTGTCCTTCTTGTTGCCGTTGACGATGTGCTTCGCGGGATCGAGCCCGGCCTCGCGGTAGATCTCCGCCCAGATGTCGTGCGCTTCCTGGTCGAACTCCGACGGATCGCCCAACGATGTGTCCGGCGAGTAAACCGTCGCGTAGAGCCGCTCCGGCGGGAAGCCCCAGACCTTCGTCAGCAATTCCCAACCCCATCGCAGCGACTCGCGCTTGAAGTAATCGCCGAACGACCAGTTCCCGAGCATCTCGAAGAACGTGTGGTGGTAGGTATCGAGCCCGACGTCGTCGAGGTCGTTGTGCTTGCCGCCGGCGCGGATGCATTTCTGCGTGTCCGCCGCGCGGGTGTCGTCCGCCGCGCGCACGCCCGACCATTTGGTGACGTCCGGCTTCCGCTCGCCGAGGAAGATGGGCACGAACTGGTTCATGCCGGCGTTGGTGAACAGCAGGTTCGGGCTGTCCGGCATCAGCGAGGACGAGTGGACGATCGTGTGCCGCTGGCGGTGGAAATAATCCAGGAAGCCTTGGCGGATCTGTGCGGACGTGGGGACTTGCATGGCGCGTCGATCTCCGGCCGCGCCGCGATTGGCAGGGCCGGAAAGAGCGGGGAAACTAGGCAGGCCACGGCCGGCAGGCGAGGCGGATTTTCACGGCGCGGGTCTCGCGCGAGACGTGGCGCGGGCGTCTCCCCGCGCCGGAGTTTGAAGTTTTCAGTTTCAAGTTTGAAGTGCCGTGCCGTAGCGCGGGCGTCCCCGCCTGCGCAAACAGCGGGCGTCTCGCCCGCCCCCGGGTTTCAAGTTTTCAGTTTCAAGTTTGAAGTCGCCGCAGGAGCCGTGGCCGCCGTCGTGAGACGGTGGACCCGGACCAACCCGCATGAGGGGCGCTTCCGTCGCGCAGCGGAGCAGCCGGCCCATCTGCGCAGCCCGACTCTTGAAACCGGAAACTTGAAACTTGAAACTCAGCCCCATGCACGGGATCGCATTTCTCCAGGACCTCGCCGTCGTGATGATCGCGGCGGGTATCGCCGCGGTCGTCTTCCGACGACTGCGCCAACCCGTCGTCCTCGGCTACATCCTCGCCGGCGTCGTCATAGGCCCGCACACCCCGCCCGCGGCGTTCATCCACGACCAGCAATCCATCGCGACGCTCGCCGAACTCGGCGTCGTGTTCCTCCTGTTCTCGCTCGGGCTCGAGTTCAATTTCCGCAAGCTGCGCGCGGTCGGGCCCACCGTCCTGCTCGCCGCCGCGCTCGAGATCTCCCTCATGTTCGCGGGCGGATACCGCGTCGGCCGGTGGTTCGGCTGGGGCGCCATGGACGCGCTGTTCCTCGGCGCGATCCTCTCCATCTCGTCGAGCACGGTGATCGTCAAGACCCTCGGGGAACTCAAGCTGGCCAAGGAACCGTTCGCCCGCCTCGTGTTCGGAATCCTCGTGGTCGAGGACCTCTTCGCCATCGTGATGCTCGCGTTGCTCTCGGGCATCGCCATGACCGGGACGCTCGGATTCGCGGAGGCCGGGACCACCGTCGGCAAGCTCGGCATCTTCCTCGCCGCCACCGTCGTCGGCGGACTCATCGCCGTGCCCCGGCTCCTCGGGTACGTGGGACGCCTCAAAAGCGACGAACTCTTGCTCGTGACGGTGCTGGCCCTGTGCTTCGGCTCCTCGCTGCTTGCCGCCAAGCTCGGCTACAGCACCGCCCTCGGCGCGTTCCTCATCGGGGCGATGATATCCGAATCGCGCGAACTCGGGCGGATCGAGCATCTCATAGCGCCCGTCCGCGACCTGTTCGGCGCCGTGTTCTTCGTCGCCATCGGCCTTCTCATCGATCCCTCCGTGATCGCCGCCCACGCGGGTGCCGTCGCCGTGCTCACCGTGGTCGTCCTCGTCGGCAAGACCTTCGGTGGCTCGCTCGGCAGTTTCCTCGTCGGCAACGACACCCGCACCTCGCTGCGCGTCGGCATGGGACTCGCCGTGATCGGGGAGTTCGGCTTCGTCATCGCGGCGCTCGGGACGACGCTGAAGGTGACCGGCGATTTCCTGTACCCGATCGCCGTCGCGGTCTCCGTGCTCACCACGCTGGTGGCGCCGCATCTCATCCGGGGTTCGGACGGCTGCGTGCGGTGGTTCGACCGCGTCGCGCCGCGGATGCTCGTGGCCAATCTCGGCGTCTACACCCGCTGGGTCGGCGGGCTCGGCGGGCTCGGCGGCGGCGGGACGTCCGATCCGGCGACGCGGTTCGTGCGGAAATGGCTGTTCCAAATCGCGGTGAACCTCGCGTTGGTCGCGGCCGTGTTCCTCGCGTTCGGATGGCTCGCCGACCGCAACGCGGCGTGGTGGCCGGAGGGATTGCGCGCCACCGCGGGACACCGCTCGGTGCTTTGGCTCGCGGCATCTGTTCTCTCCCTGCCCCTCTTCATCGCGTCGTTCCGCAAACTCCAGGCGCTGGGCTTGGTCGTCGCCGAGACGCGCGTGCACCGGGCCGTCGCCGGCCAGCGCACGGACGCCATCCGCTCCGTGGTCGCCCACGTCATCCCGTCGCTGGGCCTCGTCGGGCTCGCGCTGTTCGGACTCGCGGTGAGTTCCACGCTGCTGCCGGCACCGCGCGAACTGGCCGTGTTGGTCGTCGTGCTGGCGATCCTCGCGGCGGTGCTCTGGCGCCGCGCGATCCGCGTGTATTCCAAGGCGCAGGTGGCGCTCGAGGAAACCTTCGCGCAACCGCCGCAACCGTCGCCCGAGCCGGTCCGCGGCGTGCCGGCGGCGCTGCGCGACGCGGATCTGGCGAGCGTCGTGGTCACGGACGCGCCGCATCTCGCGCGCAAACTCATCCGGGAACTCGGGCTGCGCACCCGCACCGGCGCCAGCATCGTGGCCATCGAACGCGGCGGCCAACCGATGTTGAACCCGGGCCCCGACGAGGAATTGCTGCCCGGCGACACGCTCGTCGTCCTCGGGACGCCGTCGCAACTGGCCGAAGCAACCGCCTTCCTGAGTGGCGCGACGCCGCAGCCGTCTTCCTGAAGCATGGCGTGGAAGTGGCACCAGGGCCGGTGCCACCCACCAAGGCTCATCCTCAGCCTCAGCCCGCGTGGGTGACGGCGGCCCTGCCGTCACGGGCAGCAAGGGTTGGATCTGGACTTGTCGACGGTGGCGGCGGGCCGCCGCCACCCACGGTTTTACCGGCCTCCGCCGCTACCGCGTTTCCTCTTCGGCCACCGGGGTCGTCTCCACCGCGGCCACGCGCTGCAATGCCAGGCGCGAGACCCGCAGTCCCTCGAGATCCTCGACCACCAGTTCGTGTCCGGCCACCACCACGCGCCCGCCGCGGCGCGGGAACCCGCCCAACTGCTGCGTCACCCAGCCGCTCACCGTCGTCACGTCCTCCGCGACGATCGGTTCGCCGACGAGTTCCGCGAGTTCGAACAACGGCAGCGAGCCGTCGATTTCCCACACGCCTTCCGCGCGGCGCGTGACCCGCGGCGACTCGTGGTCGAACTCGTCCTGGATTTGCCCGACCAATTCCTCGAGCACGTTCTCCAGCGTCACGAGGCCCAGCGTCCCGCCGAATTCGTCGACCACGATCGCGAAGTGCAGTTTCCGCTCGAGGAACAACCGCAGCAACGTCTCGAGACGCGCCGTCGGCGGGACGAAGATCAACGGCCGCGCCACCGCCTTGAGATCCGCGCCCACCTTGGCCTTGTCGCGCAGCGCGACGAGGTCCTTGAAATGGACCACGCCGAGGGTGCGGTCCGGATTCCCGCCAAGCGCCAGAGGGAACCGGGAGTAACGCGTCTGTTCCGCGAGACGCAGGCATTCCGCCACCGGATCCGCGGTGCTCAGCACGACCAATTGCTTGCGCGGCGTCATCACCTCCCGCACGACGCGGCGCTTCAGGTCGAACGCGTTCAGGACGAGATCGCGACCGACCGTCGACTCGCCCTCGCGCGGCCCGCGGGTCGCCACCATCAGCCGTAGTTCCTCCTCGGAATGGTCGGTGCCGTGTTCCGACGCCGCCTCGATCCCGAGCCAGCGCAACACCTGCAACGACGCGCGGTTGAGCGTCCAGATGAACGGGTACGTCAGCGCGTGGAACCACCGCAGCGGGTACGCGACCCAGAGCGAGGTCGGCAACGGTCGTTTGATCGCGATGAATTTCGGTGCCTGTTCGCCCACCACGATGTGGAGGAACGTGATCGACGAATAGCCCACCACCAGCGCCACGCCGTGGCGGATCGCCTCCGATTCCACGCCGAGCAGGTCGAGCACCGGGTGCATCAGCGCGACGAACGCCGGCTCGCCGATCCAGCCGAGCGCGAGGCTCGCGAGGGTGATGCCGAGCTGGCAGGCCGAGAGGTAAGGGTCGAGGTGACTCAGGATGTGGCTCGCGAGCACGGCGCGCCGGTGCTTCCGCGCGACGAGCGGCGAAAGTTGGGTATCGCGCAGCTTCACGAGCGCGAATTCCGCCGCCACGAAAAAGCCGTTCGCCGCGACCAGCGCGAGCACGGCCGCCAACTTCATGACGATGATCCAGGCCCCGTTCATGCGGAGGTCGCCCTCGGGTTTTCGCCGCCCTTGCCCGCGCGGCCCGCGCCGAACATCGCGCGCAGGATGTCCCAGAGCGTGACCAATCCGGTCTCGCGCCCGCCCGGACCCACGACGATCGCGAACTGGTCGCCGCCGCGTTGCAACCGCCGCAGCGCCTCGTCGAGCGGCAGTCCCTCGTCGAGGAACAACGCGGGACGGAGGTGTTGCGCGGCGGTGCCCGACGCCGCCTCGGCGCGGAACAGAAGGTCGGTCAACCGCACGACGCCGACGATGCGCCGCCGATTTCCCGATCCCTGCCAGACCGGCAGCCGGTTCAACTCCCGTTCCCGGCACATCGCCAGGATTTTCTCTACCGACGTGTCGGAGTCCACCGTGGCCGCCGATTCCAACGGCCGCGCCAACCGCGCCAGCGTGGCGTTCTGCAGGTCGAGCACGCGGTTGATCAGCGTGCGTTCCGTCGAGCTCAGCGATCCCTCGGAATCCTGCATGAGCGCGCGGAACTCGTCGCGGTTGCCGAAGAGGCGGCCCGTCAAGGCGGACCCGCCCGACATCCACAGGAGGAGCCGCGCGAAGTGCTCGGCGACCGCGACGAGCGGCGCCAGGGCGAAGTGGACGAGCCGGAACGCGAACACGAGGCGCAGGCACAGGCGGTTCGGGAACCGCCGGAACAGCGTCTTCGGAAGCAGGTCGCCGAACACGTACACGCCGGCGCAGATCACCGCGAACCCGCACCAGAACTGCCACGGCCGCGTCGACGTCAGCACCTGCAGGTCCACCACCAGCAGCGAGACCGCGGCGAAATTCGCCAGCGTGTTCCCGACCAGAATGGTCCAGAGGAAGTTCTCGGGATTCTGGAGGTAACCCAGCAACAGGCCCGCGCCCGGGCGTCCGGAACGCACCCATTGGCGGATGCGCAGCGGGCTCAGCACCTGCACGCCCGCCTCCATGCCCGACATGAAAAACGACAGCAGCAGCCAGACGCCGACCGCGATCCAATGCCACCAGTGGTTCACGCGCCACCCCCACCGGGCGCGGTTTCGACCAACACCTCGCGGACGCGCCGCTCGTCCGCCGCCTGGACCGTCCAGCGCAGCCCCCGCGCGTGGAACACCGCGCCCACCGGCGGCACCACCTCCGCCAGCTTCAGCACCAGCCCGCCCACGGTGTCCACGTCGTCCACCGCGCCAAGGCCCGGATGCTCGCGGCGCAGATCGTCGATCCGCATCGAGCCGTTGGCGCGCCAGCGTCCCGGCCCGAGCCTCTCGCACACGAAGCCCTCCGGCTCGCCGTCCGCGCGGATCTTGCCGACGACCTGCACCAGGATGTCCTCGAGCGTCACCATTCCCGCCACGCCCCCGAACTCGTCCACCACGATCGCCAGTCCGCGCTGCTGCCGCTGCAACGCCTCGAACAAACGCAGCAGGTTCATGGTCTCCGGAACGAACGACGGGAACTCGATCGCTTCCCAAAGGTCCACGCCCGGGTTCAACAGCAAGGCCCGCGCGTTCAGGATGCCGACGATCGTGTCCGGCGTCTCGTCGTACAGCGGCAACCGATGGTGCCGCTCGCGCCGCGCGATGGCCCGCATTTCGTCCGGCGGCAAATCGTCCCGCAGCATCACCATGTCCGCCCGCGGCCGCATCACGTCGCGAACCAGATGGCGGTCCAACGCGAGGATCCGCAGGAGGATCTCCTTCTCCGACGCCTCCAGCGTTCCCTGTTGGTGCGCCAGTTCCACGAGGTCCGCGTATTCGTCGTCGGAGAGCGTCGGGACCGGACGGATGCGGAGCGGGTTCGCGAGGGAAAGGAAGGCGTCGACGATCCGTTGGGCCACCCAACGGACGGGACGCGTCGCGTCGACCCACACGGAGAGCGGCGCGGCGACGCGGAGCGACCAGCGGTCGGGTTGCCGGACGCCGAGGGCCTTCGGCGCGACCTCGCAGACGAACAGCGTGAGCGAGATCACCACGAGGCTGACGATCGCGACCGGTTGTCCACCGCCGATCGCGGAGAGCAACGCGAGCGCGACGAGGAAGGCGTTCGCGGTGGAATTGCCGAGGACCAGGGCGCCCAGGACGTCCTGCGAGTGCTCGAGCAAGGCGGCGACGGCGCGTCCGCGGACGGGATGTTCCGCCGCCAACCTCGCGGCGCGCCAACGTCCCAACGAGAACAAAGCCGACTCGGCGAGCGCGAAGAAGAAGCTCGCCAAGGCAGCCAGCACGAAGAGCGGGACGGCGATGGTCGGTGAGAGGTCCAGGCGGCGGAGTATCCTTTTCCGCGG
>JANYDN010000306.1 GCA_025363585.1 Verrucomicrobiota bacterium
AAGAAACTCCTTCGTCTGGACGCCGGGAAATGGACGGCGCTCTCGACCAACGAAGCGCCGTTCGACGTCACCCGTGTGTTCTCGCACCAAGACTCGCTCTGGGTCCACGGCGACGGACGCGTGACCACGGTCGAGTCGGGACGGTACGCGGGTCTCGATGTCTATGGGTTTCCGGCGGACCAAGCGTGGGACTGGGGCGCGTTGCCGGCGCCGTCGACCTCGGACGCGCTCGCGCTCGATTCGCGGATCGTGCTCGCGACGGAGCGCGGACTCGGCGTGCTGCGCGGGATGTCGATGGTGGCGGTGCGCGGTGCGGAGGGATTGCCGGTGGAGGACACGCGGTGCCTCGGACGCGGGTTCGCGGGCGACGCGTGGATCGGGACGGGCCACGGCGCGGTGCGTTGGGTGGACGGCGCGTTCCAGTATTTCGCCGGGAAACGATGGTTGCCCGACGACCACGTCAACGCGATCGCGTCGGCGGACAAGACGGTCTACCTCGCGACGGACGGCGGGCTGGGGATCATCCGCTACGAGCCGTACACGCTTTTGAAAAAGGCGGCGTACTACGAGCGGCACCTCGAGGAATGGGGACAGAAGGAACTCGGGCTCGTGCACAAACTGGAATGGGACGACGCGCAGAAGGCCTACGTGCGCGAGGCGGGCGACAACGACGGCGGGTACTCGGGCGATTACCTCGCGGCGCAGGCGTACCGGTATGCGACGACGCGCGATCCCGCGGCGCGGCGCGAGGCGACGAACACGTTCCACGCGATGCGTTGGCTCGAGGTGATGTCGGGAATCCGCGGATTTCCGGCGCGCGCGATCTGGCCGAAGGGCGCGAAGGGGCACAAGTCGACCGGTGGATCCGGAGGCTATCCGGCGGAGTGGCACGACGTGGCCGGCGCGCCGTTCGAGTGGAAGGGAGACACGTCGAGCGACGAGTTGTGCGCGCATTTTTATTCCGTGGGCCGGTTCGTGGAACTGGCGGCCGAAGGCGACGAGGTGCGGCAAGGGAAGGAACACCTGCGGCGCATGGCGCTGCACGTCGTCGGGCATGGATGGCAATTGGTCGACGTCGACGGGCAACCGACGCGCTGGGGTCGTTGGGATCCCGAGTATTTCCGGACGGACGAGGGCCATTTCGACCGCGGTCTGCAATGCCTGGAGCTGTTGTCGTTCGTGCGGACGGCGCAGGTGTTGGGCGGCGAGGCGTCGATGGAGGACGCGCATGCGAAGCTGCGCGCGCTGGGATATCCGGACCACGTGTTGCGCCAGCGGCAGACGTCGCCACCGGAGGCGGTGCTGCATTTCGAGGACCAGTTGGCGCTGTGGAGTTACTGGAATCTCCTGCGGTACGAAACCGATCCGGACCTGAAGGCGCGGTATCGGCGGAGCTTCGAACGGACGTACGAGGTGCTGCGGGTCGAGCAACAACCGTGGTACAATTTCATGCACGCGGTGGTCTCGGGCGACGCGGGGGAACTCGGGCCGTCCGCGGCGCACCTCCGCGAGTGGCCGCTCGACCTGAGGGTGTGGTCGTACCGCAACTCGCATCGCGCGGACCTGCGGACGCCGGTCGGGTACGTGGCGTTGAAGTCGGGAGTCCGCGCGTTCTCGCCGCGGGAACGCGAGCCGATGCGATGGGACGCGTGGACGATGCAGGCGGACGGCGGGACGGACGGACGGGACGTGGTGGAGCCGAGCAGTTGGTTGCTGGCCTATTGGATGGGCCGGTACCACGGGTTGATCGACGCCCCGACCGCGACGGATCCGGCGGTGCTGATGGTGGAACACAGCTTGGACGCAGGGATGGGGGCGCGGGCGTACGACGGGCCGGCGCGGCCGGTGGTGCCGTAGGGCCCGCCCCCGCCGCGGAAGGGCAGCAAGATGTAGAGTGGCCGTCCCCGGCCGCGCAGACAGCACCGTCCTCGGTGCGTTCCGATTGATTCAGACCAGTTCCGGACAAGGTATGCCTCGGCAACGGGCGGGGACGCCCGTGGTATGCGCAGCCGGGGACGGCCGCTCTACGCCACGCCTCAACCGCGCTACAAATCCGGCGTTGCCCGCGTGGCGTGGGCGACGCTAGCGTCCCATCCGGTCGGGCGTCCGTGCCCGGCATCCGGCGATGAAGCACCATCTCGACTTCGAGAAACCGATCGTGGAACTCGAGCGCAAGCTCGAGGAACTGAAGATGCACCCCGAGACGCATTCCCTGGGAATCAGTTTCGAGGAGGAGATGCGCACGCTCGAGATCAAGTTGTCCGCCCTGAAGCGGCAGGTCTACTCGGACCTCACGCCCTGGCAGCGCGTCCAGATGGCCCGGCATCCGCGCCGCCCGTACACGCTCGACTACATCCACCATGCGTTCCGCGATTTCGAGGAGCTGCACGGGGACCGTTTGTTCGGCGACGACCACGCGGTGGTCGGCGGGTTCGCGTATCTCGGCGACCAACGGGTGATGCTCATCGGCACGCAAAAGGGCCGCGATACCAGGGAGAACATCCTCCGCAATTTCGGTTCGGCGCATCCCGAGGGTTACCGGAAGGCGCTCCGCCTGATGCGCATGGCGGACAAATTCGGGCTTCCGGTCGTGACGTTGATCGACACGGCCGGCGCGTATCCCGGCATCGGAGCCGAGGAGCGGCATATTGCCGAGGCGATCGCCGTGAACCTGCGCGAGATGATGCTGCTGCAGGTGCCGGTGGTGGCGTGCGTGATCGGCGAGGGCGGGTCGGGCGGCGCGCTGGGCATCGGCGTCGCGGACCGCGTGTTGATCATGGAGAACGCGTATTACTCGGTGATCAGTCCGGAAGGCTGCGCGGCGATCCTTTGGAAGGACCGCAAGGCGTCGCCGCAGGCCGCGGCCGCTCTCAAGATCACGGCGAACGATCTTCGCGGGCTCGGGCTCGTCGACGAGGTGGTCATCGAACCGCTCGGCGGCGCGCACCAGGATCCGATCGCGACGGCGGTCACGCTGCGCGCGACGCTGTTGCGGCACATCGGCGAGTTGAACGCGATGACGGTCGAGGAGCGGTTGCGGACGCGTTACGCGAAGTTCCGCGCCTTTGGGCATTTCACCGAGCCGGAGCCGGCGACGGCATAGCCCCGGCCCCCGGCTGCCCACCACGGCTGATCCACCGCGTCACCGCGGCGGCCACAAGGACCCGAAACCGTGGCCGTCGTCGCGGGACGGTGGACCGAGACCCGCCTTGGCGTGCCGCAACAAGTTCCGCCCATGCCGCGGCGGATTCCTCCATCCTCGCGACGGGATTCTCCAAGCGCGCCATCGGGGAACGGTCTAGAAACAACGCATGCAACGCCGGGTTTCGAAGGCCGGGAATCACCTCTTGATGTTCGCCGCGACCTTGGGCGCCGCCTCCGTGTGGGCGGGAAACTGGCCCGGATTCCGCGGTCCCGACCACCAGGGACATTCGACCGAAACCCATTTGCCGTCGGCGTGGAGCCCGACGGAAAACATCGCGTGGAAGGCGGCGGTGCCGGGCGAGGGATGGTCGTCGCCGATCACGTGGGGCGACCGAGTGTTCGTGACGACGGCGACGGATGCCGGGGAGTCCTGCCGCGTGGTTTCGATCGACGCGCGGAACGGCGCGGTGCTTTGGAACACGGAGGTTTTCCGGCAGTTGCCGCGGCGCAAGGAGGCACGGAACAGCCACGCCACGCCGACGCCCGCGACCGACGGCGAGCGCGTGTACGCGTGCTTCGGCGACGGGAGTTTCGCGGCGCTCGATTTCAAGGGCGCCGTTGTCTGGACCAACCGCGACCACAAATTCTACGGCCAGCACGGATTGGGTTCGTCGCCGATCCTTCACGGGGATTTGTTGGTCATGGCGCGCGACGGGAGCAGCGACGGCGCGGACAAGGGCCTCGGTTGGCAGAAGCCGTGGGACCAGTCGTATCTCGTCGCGCTCGACGCGAAGACCGGCCGCGAACGGTGGAAAGCGCCGCGGGGAATGTCGCGGATCTCGCACGGCGCGCCCGCGATCTGGACCGCGCCGGACGGCCACGCGCAGGTGGTGAGCGAGGCGGGAGACGTGGTGCAGGGATTCGACGCGGCGACCGGCGAGCGGATCTGGAGCAGCGACGTGATCGGCGAGGGCAAGGTGCCGTCGGTCGTGGTGGGCGATGGCCTCGCGTTCACGTCGGGCGGATGGGGCGGACGCGAATCGGTGAAGGCATTCCGCCTCGGCGGGAAGGGCGAACTCAAGGAGACGAACCTCGCGTGGGAACAAAGGAAGGGAATGCCCAAGGTGCCGTCGATGATCTGGGTTTCGCCGCACCTGTTCGCCATGACGGACGGCGGCATCGCCACGTGCATGAAGGCGGCGACCGGGGAAATCGTGTGGCAGGAACGGGTGGGCGGGAACTTCTCCGCGTCGCCGGTCGCGGCGGACGGCCGGTTGTTTTTCGTCGGCGACAACGGGGAGACCGTGGTGCTCGCGGCCGGACCGGAGTTCAAGGTGATCGCGCGGAATCCGATCGGGGAAAAAGTGCAGGCCTCGCCGGCAATCGCCGACGGACGGATTTATCTCCGATCCGAGTCGAACGTGTGGGCGATCGGTGGACCGCGCTGATCCCCACGGTGGGATTCAGCGCCCCGGGAACGGGTCGGCGGAAAGACGGAGCCGTGCCTCGGACGCGAGCGGATCGGGTGTCGTCGCGGTCCGGACGAGCACGCTGCCCAGCAAGCCGAGCACGAGTAGCGACGCCGCGAACACGCTCCAAGCCGCGGCGTCCGGCGGGCGAACGGCGTCCCGCAGGATTCCCGCCACGCGCCGTTCGAGTGCGCCGGCCGCGAGTCCCGGAAGTCCCGGCGCCGCCTCGCCGGACGCGAGTCCGACGAGCAAACGCGCGTAGTCGCCGCGTTCGTGCGGGGCTTGGCAAACGACGGCGTGGTCGACGGCGCGTTCGAGTTCGAAAGCCATGAGGCGTCGCGTCGCCCACCACGCTGGATGCCACCAACACGCGACGTCGAGGAGCGTCCAGAGCGCGAGAAGACGATGGTCGCGGTGACGAACGTGCTCGGCCTCGTGCAGCAGGACATGCCGGCGCGCGGTGGCGTTCCAGGACTCGGCCCCGCATGGAAGGAACAGCACCGGCCGGCGTCCGCCGAGAACCGCGGGAGTGGCAAGGCCGGGAACGAACCGGAAACGCCACCGGGCGGCGGTGCGCGCGGGCGACGGCAATCCGAGCGCGGTGCGGGTCCACGACGCGTCCGGGGATTCGGCCGCGTTCCTCCACGCGCCGAGTCTGTGGGCGATCCGCGCGTGGCGGAACGTGACGGCAACCGCGCCCGAAGCCCAGACCGCCAACATCCAGCGCGTCGAGGAAGCGGGCGCGTCGGGAAGTTCGGGAATCCACCGCGGGCCGGCTCCCTGCCAACCCCACGGCACGGCCAACGCGATCAGGAAAGCGGTGACGGCCCAGGCGCGCCATCGGCCGAGCGCCGCGGTGCCCGTTCGGCCCGCGGCGAAAAGCAGCGTCGCGGCAACCGGGATTCCCAGCGCCAGCCGCATCGCCCACGCGGTCCAGTGCGGGGTCGTCATCGTTTCTTCCCGTGTTCGTCGAGGAGCTTGCGCAGTCGCGCGACCTCGTCGGGTTTGAGGCGTCGCTCGCGCCGCGAGAGCAGCGTCGAGAGAAGCGCCTCGGGCGAGTCGTCGAAAAACGTGGAGAGCACGCGCCCGAGGGCGTGGCCGCGGACGTCGTCGCGCGGCACGGTGGCCCGGTAGACGTGGCGTCGCCCGTCGGCGGTCTGGGACAGGTGGCCTTTCCCGACGAGCACGGCGAGGAGCGCGCGGACGGCGGAGTAGGAGGGCGGGTCGGGCAACGCCGCCTGGATGTCGGCCGCGGTGGATTCGCCGGCGCGCCAGACGATGTCCATCACCTGGCGCTCGCGCCGGGAAAGATCGGGGACGGGATCGGGCATCGGGGCGAGCGTGCGCGCCCGGCCGGGCCGGGGCAAACACAATATGCTGTTTTTCCAGCAGTCCGTGGTTGACGGGGTCCCGGCGATATGCTGTTTTTCCAGCACATGAAGCCAAACCTCCTTGCCGCCCTTGCCGCGCTGCTCCTGATCGCCGGTTGCGCCTCCTCGCCCGTGGGCATGCGACCGTATGATTCCGGCGAGACCGGCGGGGCCGGGCGCGCCGTCGCCGCGCCGGGATCCACCCGGACGGACCCGGGCCGGGCCGCGGGGACGACGCCCTTCGCGCCGGGACCGCGCGACGAACGACCCGGGCTCGCGACGCGGTGGGGCGATGACCGCGATTCGCGCGTCGAGTCGGTGTCGTTCCGCCGCCACGATTCGGACCCGGGCGGGCAAGGCCGCGTGTTCTACAACAACCGCGCCGGGCTCGACGCGATGTGGGCGCAGGGTTACGGCACGCCGGCGCGGATCCATGCCGCGTGGATGGGCGAGATCGCCGGGATCGAATGCCGCCTGCGGTCGGGGAACGGCGACGCGTTGCCGGCGTGGTTGCAGGCCGGGGATTACTTCGTCGAGGGACGCTCCGGAGAGCGCTACGCGATCGTGCTCCGCAACGCCACGGCTGTGCGGCGCGAGGTCGTGGTGAGCGTCGATGGCCTGGACGTTCTCGACGGCGCGCCGGCGACGACCCGCTGCCGCGGCTACGTGCTGGATCCGGGCGAGGAATTCGCGGTCGAGGGTTTCCGGAAATCGTCGGACCGCGTCGCGGCGTTTGAATTCGGTTCCGTGCCCGAGTCGTACGCGAAGCTGCGCCACGGCTCGACGCGCAACGTCGGGGTGATCGGGATCGCGGTGTTCGTGGAATCCAACCGCGATGCCGAGCGCCGTCGGTCGGCGGATCCGTTTCCCGGCCGCTGGGCCACGCCGCCCTCGCGGTATTGACCAAACCTGGGTGGGTGGCGGCGGCCCGCCGCCACCGTTGAGCCCCGAGGGTGGTATTGGCCTTCGGAACCCTTCAAAGAAGCCCGCCGGAAGTGACGGCGGGCCGCCGTCACCCACCCATGTTGGGGTTACGCGATCAAAAGATCCTGCCGCACGACGATCTTCAGCGAGTCGGGCGTGGGCTTCTCGGCGAGCGCGATGGCGTCGGCCGTTTGTTCGAGCGGGAATTCGTGCGTGACCAACGCGCGCGTGTCGAGGCGACGCCCGAAGACGATCCGCGCCACCTCGCGCTGGAGCGTGAAATCCGACGAGTAACTTCCCGCGAGGCCTTTCTCGTCCACGCAGACCGCCCCGAGATCCACGGGTGCCTCGTGCCCCCGGACGGTGTGCGCGAAGAGCAGCGTCGTGCCGCCGCCGCGGACCGCCGCCTGGGCCTGCGCCACGAGCGCGTCGACGGGCACGGCGAGGACAGCCGCATCGGCCCCACGCCCGCGCGTGAGGCGACGCACCTCGTCGACGACGTCGCTTCGCGAGGCGTCGAGGGTCTTCCACGCGCCGAATCGACGGGCGAGGACGCGGCGTTCCGGAAGGAGATCGGTGGCGACGACGCGCATGCCCGCGAGGGCCAGCAGGCGCGTGAACATGAGTCCGATCGGGCCTTGTCCCGCGACGAGGACGGTGTCGCCGGGAAGCAGCGCGAGTTGCCGGACCGCCTTGAGCACGGTGTTGACGGGTTCGAGCATCGCGCCCTCCGCGAAGGTGTTCGCGCGCGGGATGGGAACGACCCCGGGCAGGCAGAAGGCCATGACGCGGACGTAGTCGGCGTAGCCGCCGCCGGCGGGTTCGAATCCGGCGGTGATCCCCGTGCGCTTGTAGGTCGGGCACTGCGCGAAGGCGCGGTGCCGGCAGAAATGGCAATCCATGCACGGCACGTGGTGGTGCAGGCCCACGCGTTGGCCCACTCGGAACCCGCGCACACGGGCACCGACCCGCGCGATGGTACCGGCGGTCTCGTGGCCGAAGACGCGGGGCGGCGCGACCGTGCCGTGCACGATCTTCTTGATGTCGGTCGGGCACACGCCGCAGGCGGCGACGCGGACGAGGATCTCGGACGGACCGATCCGCGGGACGGGAATCGTCTCGACGCGGAGATCGCGGACGCCGCGGTAGACGACGGCGCGCATGGAATCGGGGACGCGGGAAGGAGCCATATCGGGAACCGCCGGCACGCGGTGGCGGCCGGCAGCATGCGGCGGGAAGGGCGGGGGAATCCAGCCCGCGCACGACGCATCCGGCCCGCGCCAGCGATTTTCCGAAGGGCCGCCCGGTGCGTTGACTTGGCCCGACGCCATTGCCACTTTGCCGCCGAGATGAACTACGACCTGACGCGACTCCTCCAGTCGTGGCCCTACCAACCGGGGCAGGTGGCCGCAAAGAGGTTCAAGGGACGCGACGGGCAGCAGAAGATCCAACTGCGCGTTGATCTCGGTGTCCTGCAGATGAACGCGGAGGGACGACCCGACGGCAAACGGCCGTTGGGGATGGAATCGTGGTTCCATGTCATGAAGGCGCGGCTCAAGGAGCACCGCGAGGCCCACGAGGGGTCGGACGAGGAGTTCGAGGTCGGGCCCGAGGAATGCGGCAAGCTCCAGCAGGAGTGCATCCAGTACCACCACCGTTACATCTGCCTGTTCCAGTTGGAGGACTTCGCCGGGGTCGAGTTGGACTGCGAGCGCAACCTGAAGGTGTTCGAATTCGTCGCGCTCCACGCGCCGACGGAGGAGGCTGCGTGGTCGTTGCTCCAGTTCATCCCGCAATTGCTGATGATGCGCACGCGGGCCCGCGGCACCGCGGCCCTCAAGCAGGAGCACTTCGACGACGCCATCATGCTGATCGGCGACGGCATCGCCGAGCTCGAGCGTTTTTACACCGAGAACGAGCGCGTCCAGATGATGGAGGGCAGCTCGGAGTTGGCCTCGCTCCGCGATTGGCTGTCGCAGATCACCTCGCGGCGTCCCATGTCCGAGGTCGAGCGCCTCGAGCTCGATCTCGCGGAAGCCATCCGTTCGGAAGACTACGAGCGGGCCGCGCGGGTCCGCGACCAAATCAAAAAACGCCAGACTTCCGGATCATGAGTTTCCAACAACGCATCGTCGACGCCCTGAAACAATCCATGCTCGCGCGCGACGCCGAGCGCACGGGCACGCTCCGCATGGTCAAGGCGGCCATGGGCTATCTCCAGATCGAGAAGAAGACCGACGTGCTCGCCGACGCCGACGTGCTCGCGGTCCTCCAGAAGGAAGCGAAGAAGCGGAAGGACTCCATCGTCGAGTACGAGAAGGCCGGGCGCACCGAGTCGGCCGCGACGGAAAAAGGCGAGCTCCGGATCATCGAGGAATACCTGCCGGTCGGCCTGACGCCGGAGGAAGTGGAGGCGATCGTCAAGGCGGCGATCGCGTCGACGGGCGCCACGTCCAAGAAGGACATGGGCGCGGTGATGAAGGCGGCGACCGCGGCGGCCGCGGGCCGTGCCGACGGGCGTGCGCTCAGCGCCGTCGTGGGTCGCCTGCTTCCCTGACCGCGGCGTCCGTCGCCGCACGCCTGCCGATGGATGCCCCCGTTTCCGCGGCGATCGTGGAATTCGTCCGCTGGATCGGCGCGGGTCGGGACTTCGGGCAGGTCCGCGTGCTTCCGCTCGGGCCGCGCCATGAGTTGCGCCATGCGTCCGACGCGGCGCGTCCGTCCGGCGAGCTCCGGACGTCGACGGTCGACGGCCTTCGCGCGGTCGGGCGCCACACGGCGACGGGTGCCTTCCGGCCGTTGAGCGGCGCGCCGAACCTTCCCGGCGGATGGCGATGCCTCGTGGCCTCGGCCGACGAACTGGAATTGGCGCTCGGGCAATTGTATCCGGGCGGTCTCGCGGATTGGTTCGCGGTGCGCACGGCTGCGGCGCGCCCGATCGGTTTCCGCGCGTTCGTCGAACGCCAGACCGGGATCTATTCGACGGTGCGGGATTTGGACGAAGCCGCGGCGGCGGAGGTGGTGCGCGCGGGGTGCGACGCAGTGTCCTGCCTGAAGCGGCGGCAATGGGCGGTGGCGGGGCTCGAGGCGGACGGTCCGGAAAAGTGCGAGGTGCCGTGCCTCGAACCGTGCGCGGTGTTGCTCGAGTTCGCGCGTCGCGCGGCCGCGCTGGCGGCGGAACCGCGACGCGCGCTCGAAATCGCCGAGGGCGAGACGGGGACTTTGCTCGCGGCGTTGGCCATCGCATCCACGTCGGCCCCGGGAACCGACGGGGTGCGGGAAGGCGACATGGCGCACCCGGCCAACCCCCGGCGTTTGCGGTTGCTTCTGGGGAAACTTCGCCGGCAGGTTGGGCCCATGGCCCCGCCGGAAAAGGCGTAGGACCGCGCGGTCCCGTCCGAAACCGAACGCCGGCCGCAGCATTCGTGTCCCAACATCCCATGACTCGTCGATTGATCCCGATCCTGGCCGCCGCGATGATCCTCGCGCCGCTGCCGACCACCGTGTTCGCGGCGGAGGCGCCTGCCAAGGAGACCGCCACCGAGGCGAAGAAAAACCTGCTTCCCGACAAGGCGGACGACGCCTGGGCCGAGGTAAGGAAGGCGATGAATCCACCGTTGCCCCCGAAGGAGTGGAACCAAAAGGGGCCCACGCCGGAGGAACGAGCGGAGTTCAAGAAGCAGACGGCGACGCTGGCAGGCGTAGCGGCGGACAAGGCGAAGGAATTCCACACGCGTTTCGCCGACGATCCCCGGGCCGCGAAAGCCAAGGACGATGAACGGCGCATGCTGGCGACCGCGGTGGGATTGGGCGACGAGACCCGCGAGGCCGCACTGAAAGCGGCCGGCGGGGCGCCGGGTGCGGGCGACCCGCAGGTTGAACCGGCGCAGGCCTCGGATCCGTTGGCGCAAAAACTCCAGGCCGCGGTCAAGAAGGCGCAGGAGAAACAGTCGGAAGGCACCCCTGTCGTCGTGGCCGCGTTCGAGAAATCCGTCCGCGAATTGCAGAAGGAATATCCCGACCGTTCCGAAATCTACGGTGCCTTGTTCGAGATCGCCGGGATGGTAGAACCCGAGAAGGCCCGGGCCATCGCCAAGGAAATCGTCGCGGCGAAGACCGAGACGAGCCTGACGGAACAAGCCGCGGCGATGCTCAAGAACATGGATCGCATCGGCAATCCCGTGGCGATCGCGTTCACCGCGGTGGACGGCCGGAAGGTCGATCTCGCCGACATGAAGGGAAAGGTGGTGCTCGTCGACTTCTGGGCCACTTGGTGCGGTCCCTGCGTCGCGGAACTCCCGCACGTGAAGGCCGCCTACGACAAACTCCACGACAAGGGATTCGAGATCGTCGGCATCAGCTTCGACCAGGAAAAGGACGCGCTCGAGAAGTTCGTCGCGAAGCGGAAGATGCCGTGGCCGCAGTTCTTCGACGGCGAGGGCTGGGGCAACAAGTACGGGAAGGAATTCGGGATCAACTCGATTCCCCGCATGTGGCTCGTCGACAAGAAGGGGAATCTCCGCGACCAGGAAGCGCGCGAGGATCTCGCGGGCAAGGTCGAGAAGATGCTCGCCGAAAAGTGACGGGCGTCACGGACGACGGGGCTTCCCGTCCCGTCCGACGGCAGGTCTTGGCCCGGGTTGGGCCGGGCCTGCCGTTTTTGTTTTCGGATCGGCCGTTGTTGCCGGCACGGCGGGTTTGGCCGGCTTCGGCGACGACGGTTTTCCCGTCGACGGCGGTGCGGATCCCGCGGGCGCGGCGGTGGGTTCGAAGCCGAATTTCTTTTTGAAACCGTCGATCGCCGCGCGGATGCGGATCGGTTTTCCGGTGAACGGATCCCGGTACTCGAGGCACACGGCGCGCAGGGCCAATCCGGCGGGATCGGGCTCGCCGTAGAGCACGTCGCCGACGACGGGCGCGCCGGCCGCGAGGAGGTGGAGGCGGATCTGGTGGGTGCGTCCGGTGTGGGGACGGGCCTCGACCAACGCGCGGTTCCCGCGGACTTCCAGTCGACGGAACGCCGTGTCCGATTCCTTCCCCTCGACCGGATCGACGCGGTGGCGGCCGGGCTCCTCGGGAACGGGTCCGAGCGGAAGTTGGCAGCGCCACTGTTCGGCGGTCGGCACGCCGTCGGTGACGGCGAGGTAGGTTTTCTCGACGCCGCGCGAGGAGAACAGCTCGGTAAAGGGCCGGATGGCGCCCGGGCTTTTCACCATCAGCAGGATGCCGGTGGTGGGCGCGTCGAGGCGATGGACGAAGCGGATGAAGCGGAGGTTGCGGCAGCGGGCCCACCACGCGCCCTCGCCGATCCCCGCCATCAACGCTAGGTGGAGGTTGCGACGCGCGTGCTCCTCGTCCTCGGGCCCGAGCATCCAGCCGGCGGGTTTGTCGAGGGCGAGCACGCTCCGGTCCTCGAACAGGATCGGGACGCGGATTCCACCCGGCAGTTCCACATGATCGGTCTTCGCCACGGCCCGAGCATGGGGCACGAAAGTCGTGAGTGGAAGGGTCCCAATGCGCTGTTGACGCGGAGACCGCAGGAATGTGCCATGGGGCGTCGGTCTACCCGGCAAACCAACCAGCAAGCACATGAAACGCACA
This sequence comes from Verrucomicrobiota bacterium, assembly GCA_025363585.1. Taxonomy (GTDB): domain Bacteria; phylum Verrucomicrobiota; class Verrucomicrobiia; order Limisphaerales; family UBA9464; genus UBA6176. Next base: position 12,509 of record JANYDN010000306.1, read on the forward strand.
TCGATTCTCGCCGCGCTGCTCGCGGCCCTCGCCCTCGGTCTCACCGCCTGCAACAAAGATGGCTCCGTCGACACCTCGAAGGTCGAAAGCTCGTTCTCGTCCGCCGAATCCACCGTGAAGGCGGAGGTCGACAAGGCGGTCTCGGCCGTCAAGAACGCCGACTACGCCGGTGCCGCCGCCTCGCTCAAGAAACTGGCGTCCAACGCGAAGCTGACGCCCGACCAGCAGCAGTCCGTGAAGGACCTGCTTGCCTCGATCGAGGACAAGGCCAAGGAAGCGCTCTCGAAGGCCGGGGACCAGGCATCGGAGGCCCTCAAGAAAGCCCAGGACGGCGCCGGAAAAGCCATGCAGGACGTCGGCGGCGCGCTGAAGAAGTAAGCGCCAACCGATCCCTGAATCATCGCGGCGGTCCGGAAGCACTCGTGCCCCGGCCCGCCGTTTTTGCTTTTGGCGCGTGCGCCTTGACTGCGATGACCGACCCGGTGCGCATGGTAGACCGGGGCGGCCGGCGTGGCGTGTGTGGCGGCCGAGGTGAGTCGGCGGAGGCGGCGCAAGGTCCGCGATCTCACGATCGCTGCCACGGGGCGTCTTTGAGAAGACAGGATGTAGGGCGGCCGTCCCCCGCCTTCGCCGAGCTTCGGCGCGCAGGCCGGCTGCGCAAACAAGCACCGTCCCCGGTGCGCTTTGGCGCTGGCTTGTGGGGCACGGGCGAGGACGCCCGTGATTTGCGCAGGCGGGGACGCCTGCTCTACGGCTTCAAACTTGAAACCTGAAACTTGAAACTACCCAGCGCAGGCGGGGACGCCCGCGCTACAGCTCGTCACCCATGGTTTCCGCCTCAATGTCCCGATGCCGACCGGATGAACCGCGCGAGATCGCCCTTCTGCTTCTTCAGGTCGGCGAGGTTCAGGTACATCATGTGGCCCGCCGTGTACTCGTCCATCGAGACGTTCTTCCGCAACGCGGCGTCCACGCCGAGATGGTTGAACGTGTAGCGCGTCGCGAAGTACGGCGTGGCGAGGTCGAAATAGCCGCTCGAGACATGGACGCGCAGGAACGGATTGTGGGTCATCGCGTCGGCGAGGTTGTCCGCCACGTTCACATAGCCGTTGCTCTCGCCCCAGTTCCACGGATTCACCGCGCCCGTCAGGATCTCGTACGGTTGGTCGGTCTCGTAGTTGAGCGAGCCGCGCACGTATTGGTTGAACGTCGACGCGAACGCGCCGAACACCGCCTCGCCGCTCGGGTCGTATTCCATTCCCGGCGCCACGCGGTCGCGCACGTGTCCCTTGTACCGCGCGTCGAAGCGACCGATCACCTGGCTCGACGTCCCCAGCAGTTCCTTGGTGAAACGATCGATCCGTACGCGCAGGTCGCACCGTTCCACGTACTCCGCCGTGAGCCCCGTGAAACGCGCGACCTGTTTCGCCAGCTTGTCGCGCGTCGCGGCGTCCAGAGACGATCCACGCAGGAGTCCCCCGTTGAAATCGCCCGCGGCGAACGCCTCGGCCTGCGACAACACTTCGGCCAACGGCAGCGCCTGGAGATCCGCCGGCAACCGCTTGTGGTACCACGCCGTCGCCGCGTACGTGGGAAGATACAGCACGTACGGCAGGTCGTTGCCCTCGGCGAAGCGAATGGTCTGGAAATTCAGGACGGTCGAGACCAGCAGGATGCCGTTGAGATTCATCCGGTGGCGTTCCGCGAGTTCCGTCGAGAGGGCAGCGGCTCGCGTCGTCCCGTAGCTCTCGCCGATCAGGAACTTCGGCGACGCCCAGCGTTTGTTGCGCGTGATGTACAACCGGATGAAATCCGCCACCGACGCCGCGTCGGCCTGCACGCCGTGGAATTTGTGCGCGTCCTCCGGTTTGTTCGCGCGGCTGAACCCGGTGCTGACGGGATCGATGAACACGAGGTCCGCCTCGTCGAGCAGCGACCATTCGTTGTCGACCAATTGGTACGGCGGCGGCAACGGCATGCCGTCGTCCTCGAGGCGCACCCGGCGCGGCCCCAGCAAGCCGAGGTGCATCCACACCGACGACGATCCCGGGCCGCCGTTGAACGAGAAAACGATCGGCCGCGTCGCGGGGTCGGCGACGCCCTTGCGCGTGTACGCGATGTGGAAGATCGACGCGGTGGGTTTTTCCTCGGCGTCGCGGAGCAGGATCGTCGCGGCCGTCGCGACATAGGGAACCTCCTGGCCGCCGATGGTCGCCTTGTGCTCGGTCACGACCGATTTCTCCGGCGAATCCTTGGTATCCTTCGGCTTCGGATCCGCGGGTTTGGATTCCGTGGGCTTTGCGTCGTCGGCAAGGGCGAGGTTCGCCGGGAAGCACGCGATGACGAGGGCGAGGGCGAGGGAGGCAGGGCGGGGGAAACGCGTCACGCGTCGACGCTAGGCGGGCTCGCGTCGCGGAGACAAACGGGAAAAAGAGGTAGGGCGGCGGGCCCCGGCTGCGGTAGACGCGGGCGTCCCGCCTGCGCAAGCAAGCACCGTCCCCGGTGCGTGTGGTGCTGGCTTCTGGGGCACGGGCGGGGACGCCCGCGCTACAGGCGCCCACGTCGCGCACGTGCGCTTCAAGCTTGAGACCTGATCTTCAAACTTCCAGCACGGGCGAGGACGCCCGTGATTTGAGCAGGCGGGGACGCCCGCTCTACGGCTTCAAACTTGAAACCTGAAACTTGAAACTTGAAACTTGAAACTTCCCAGCACGGGCGAGGACGCCCGTGATTTGCGCAGGCGGGGACGCCCGCTCTACGTCCTCAATGCCGCACCGCGGGCCAAAACTTGTCCCAGTCGAACGGCCGGCTGAATTCGCCTTGATGGCATTTGCGGCAATCGCCCGCGCCGAGCGGACGGAAACGAAACGTCGGCGCCGCGCCCGACTGCCGTTGCGCGACGTGCACCGCGCCGGGCCCGTGGCAACTCTCGCATCCCACGTCCGCCAACCTTGATTTCCCGTCCGCGCGCCGGTAGCCGCCGGTCGTTCCGAACCCGACGGTGTGGCAGCGGATGCACGAGGGATCCGCGTCGGAATCGCGTCGCACGAGCGCCTCGAACGCGTGCGCGTGCCCGCTCGCGCCCCAGACCTTCGCCGCGGCGGCGTGGCATCCGAGGCACGACGCGCTTCCGGCAAACAGATTCGTCGGACCCGTTCCCGGAACTCGGCCTTCTTGGGCTCGCGCCGGATCATCGATCGAAAGCCTCGCGCCACGCACCTCGCGCCGATACGTCGCGGCCAACGCGAGCACGCCGGGATCCTCGCGGAACGTGTCGGTCAACAGCGTCATCGCGCTTTGCCGCACGCCGACGTCCCCGGTCGCGGGCACCGAAAGCCGGAGCGCGCCGAACGACTTGCCCTCGTTGCCGGTGTGGTAGAGGAGGCTGTGGTTCTCGCGGACCAACGACTGCGAGGGTTGGCTGACGCGCCCGCCGAGGATGACGCCGATCTCGTAGAACTCGCGGGCCAACGCCGCGAGCGTCGCCTCGTCGGTGTGCGCCAGGAGCACGACCAGATCCGCGCCGCGCCGCGCCTCGGGCAGGACGCGTCCGAGGCAGGTCTCCATCCGTTCCACCACGATGCCGTCGCCGGGGCCGTCGTCGAACCCCCTTGGATCGCACACGCCGACGATGGCCACGCGGAGCCCGCCGCGCTCGAGGATCCGCCACGGTGCCACGACGGGTTTGCCGGTGGCGCGATCCAGCACGTTCGCGCCCACCATCGGGACGGCGGATGCGGCGGCCAACGCGCGGAGTCCCGCCACGTCCAGGCTCGCCTCCGCGTGGCCCACGTTCATCGCGGCGAATCCCATGCCCGCGAACGCCTCGGAAAGACGGCGGTGACGCATCCGGTGGAAATCCTCCGTGCCCTCGAGCGCGTCGCCCGCGTCGAGGCCGACGGCGTTCGTGAGCGCCATCGTCGAGAGCGCGGTCTTGAGCCGGCTCACGCCGCCGTACTGCCCGGAGAAACATCCGCACGGCGTGAGGCGTCCGTGCGTCTGCGCGGTGAACACGAGGTCGAGGCCGCGGGGTTCGTCGGCGTGGCGCTTGCATCCGGCGACGAGGACGAGCCAGAGGAGCGCGAGGAATCGGGCGGCGGCGCGGTTCATGGATTGGAAACCGTGGGTGACGGCAGCCTGCCGTCACTGCAGCCCGCCGCGCTGGGTTTCCCGGCAACCGGAACACCCGGCCGAAGTGTCATTGCCATGGTGATCGATGGTTGGCGGCGACTCGTCGGACCGTGGCGGCGGGCCGCCGTCACCCGCGTCGACGCCTTCGTTCCGGCTCAGTAAAGGAGCGCGTAGGTGAAGATGTTCACGTTCACGCGCGCGGAATCGAGGATCTCGTTGCCGCCGCAGCAGCAACAGCCCTTGGCGTTGTGGACGTCGTTGAGACCCTCGCCCGAGTGGATCATCACCAGTCGCCCGTTGATCTCGAGGCCCTCGAGCAACGCCGAGTTGCCCTGTTTGCAGCGGAGGACGGAGATCTTCCCGACGGTCGAGAACACGCTGTGCGTCATCGGGATCTTCGAGAGTTTCGCCTCGGGGACGGCGAGGGCGACTTCCTTGCGGAGCGATTTGTCCCAGTCGCCGTTCGAGCAACTCGGGCTGGAGAGGATGAACCCGCCGCCGAGAAGATACGCGCGGAGGTTTTTGCGCTCGCGGTCGTTGAGCGAAAACGATTCCTCGCCCGAGAAGATGCAGAACGGGAGGTTGAAGAGGTCGTCGGAATCGAGGCGCACGTGGCGCAGCGATTTCTCGACGCGGAGCGTGGTGTCCTTGGCGACGGTTCCGAGGAACGCGTCGGCGAAACACACGGAACTGCGCGTGCCGGCGTAGATGAGGTTGCCGCACGGCACCACGCCCGGTTCGAGCTGCGTGGTGGTTGCCGACGGCGGTTGCTCGAGGTCGGGCCGTTTGTTTTTCCCTTCCGCGCCGAGTGGCAGGGGGAAAAGCAGCGCGGTGGAAAGGAGCGCGAAGGCGAGGATGCGTTTCATGGGCGGCGGGTGATGGCCTTGAAGTATTCGTCGACGACGGGCCGGTACGCCTCGATGGAACTCTCGCCGGAAACGGCGTCGGAACGGCGGTCGGCCGCGTTGAGCCCGCGAAGCACGTCGCCCTTCTCGCCGGCGGCGGCGATCCCGCTGCCGTTGGCGGGCGAACCGGACGCACTGCCGGCGCCGGGCTTCGACGACGATTCCTTCGGGCCGCGTTGGGCGAGCGGTTCGTTGCCGAGCACGGAGAGTTCGGGACCGGTGCTTTGCGAGGTTCCCGAGCCGCTGCCTTGGCCGCGGCCGTTGCCCTTCTTGGGAAGGAATCCCTGCGAGAAGCCGAACTTCCGGCACTGCTGCATCTGCGCGAGCGACTGCTTGCGCGAACCGCCCATCGACAGCTTGAGGTATTGGTCGAGCTCGTTGCCGGGTTCGCCGGGAGTGTTTCCCTTGCACTCCGAAAACAGCTTGGCCATGTCGTCCCCGAGGCGCTTCGCGAGCGGCGCGGCGCGCCCGCCGTCGCCGTCCAGCATGCGGTCGGTGGCGTTGCCGGCGGTGGCGGAGAAGCGCTGCTTCTCGATCGCGTCCGCGAGCGATTTCCCGCTCTCGGCGGCCTTCGGGAATTTCTCTCCCGCGGCCTTGGCGTGGTCGCGGAGCATGCCCGGCAATTCGTCCAACGCCTCGCGCACGGCCTTCTCGCGCGACGCGAGTTCCTTGAGCGCGAGTTGGTCCTCGCGGCCGGCCGGCCCCGGTTTGTTCCCGTACGCCGCGGTCTGTTCGGCGATCGACTGCTGCGCGTCGAGCAACGCCTTGAACGCGTTGAAATCATTCACGAGATCGTGGAGCCGCGAGAGGTCCTCGAGCGGTTGGGCGACCTCTTTCTCGAGCTCCTTTTCCTGGGCGCCGAGGCGCTCGGCTTGCTCGCGCGTTTCTTTTTCGAGCCGGGCCACGTCCGCCGGCCGCACCGCGCGTTTCCCGTCGGACCTCGAGGTCGACTCGGCGATCCGGTCCATCGCCGCCGAATTGGTCGCGGTGCTCGATCGGATGCGCGCGGTCTCGTCGGCGATCTGCTTCTGGAGATCCTTCTCGAAGTCGTACAGCGGTTGCGGACGGACCAGTTGGTCCATGGCCTTTGCCGTCTGGGCGAGGCGTTGGTCGAGTTCGTTTTGCCGCGCCATCAGTCGGTCGAGCGCGTCGGGACGCAGCGCGTTGGTGTCGCCCGCCGCCGCCTTCTTCGCCAGTTCGGCCGCTGCTTCCGCGAGCTGGACCTGTTCCTCCCGCAGTTCGCGGAACTTCGCCAGGACCTCGTCGTACTTTGCCGCGAGGTCGGCCACGTCGCGTTCCTCGCGCAGGAATTGGTTGTACTCCTCCGCGCCGACCACCTGCAGCGTCACCGTCTGGCTCCGCGCCAGATGCGGCTCGGGACAGTTGTCGATCGCCTCCGCGAAGAACGAGAGCTTGTCCCCCGGCTCCAGTCCCATCTTCGAGAGTTCGAGGACTTCGCTGGCACCGCCATCGCGGCGGATGCCTTCGATCTGGAAAGTTTTCGGATCGGTGAACGTCCCGTTGACCGCGCGGTGCAGGCGGAGCGTGGCGATGCCGTAGTCGTCGGAGGCCTCGGCGCGGAACGGGAGTTGGTAATCGTCCGCCACGAACCCGTCCTTCGCCGGCGACACGAGCCGCACCGTCGGCGGGAGATCGTGCGTCGCGGTGAGCAGCGATTCCGCGGTGAACTCCGACGGCAAGCCCGCGACGTCGGTCACCCGGAACCGCACGCGCGAGGACGCCGAGAGCACGAACGCGCCCGCGACCTCGTTGGTGGAAACGAGCGCGAGCGGGACGCGCGTGACCTTGTCGTCTGTGCCGGTGATCTCGGCAACGCCCTCGCGCAGCGGGCGGTTCGAGCGCAGGCGCGCGCGGAGTTCGCTGCCCACGAGCGCGGACGCGGTGGCGGCGAAGGAGAACGGCCGTTCCTCGGCCGCCAAACCCGTGTACGCCGGCGGCGCGACGCGGAGGAATCCCTTCTCGATCTTCGGGACGAGGATCACGCCGACCGCGTGTTTGCGGCTGAAAAACCCGCGGCCACGCGAATGCGCCGTCACCACGAGATCCTCGCGGATGTCCGGCAATTCCTGCGAGAACAGGTGGTCCGCCGCGCGGATCATCGGGAGCGTCGTGCTGGCGCCGGGCTTGGTCGCGGGCGCGAAAGTGAGGAACAACTCGCGGGGCTCGTGCCCGCTCCATCTCGCGCGGACCGTCAACGACCCGCCGTACATAATGTTCGTCCCGGCCTCGCCGGGATCGACGAGTTCCAGCCGCGTGAACGCATACGGCGGATGGTCGCCGAGCGGATCGACGAAACGTGGGACCACCATCGAGGTGACGGGGAAAAACAGCGCGAGCAATGCGACGAATCCGGCGGCAGTCCACGCGGCGACGCGCCCGCGTTTCCGGGCGTCGCCGGTGACCGCGAGTTTCCGGAGCCCGACGCCGGACAGGCCGTCGGCGTATTGCTGGACGGCGCCCGCGGCGAGCCGGCGCGTGAGGTTGGCGAGGGCGGCGTCTTCCGCCTGGCCGGCGAGTTGGAGCGCGTTGATGAGGCTCGACCCGAGTTGAGGATCGCGTTGCTCGAGATGCCGCGCCACCCGCTCGGGCGGATTGCGGGCGCGCCATCCGATCCACGCCACGATGCCCGCCGCGACGAGCAGGGCGACGGCGGCGATGCCGAGGAGCGCGAGTCGCGCGGCCGCGGGCAACTGGAGGAAGGCGTCGAGTGCCACCGCGACGACCGCGGCCGCAAGGAACGCGGGAACCAAACGCCACGCCAAGGCGCGCGCTTTCTCCCGTTGCCAGGCGCCGTCGGCCTCGGCCAGCCGGGACAAGAGGGATTGGACTTCCTTCAGCATAGGCCCCATCTCCGACGCAGGTACCAGTCGGCTCCAAAGAGTCCTCCCGCCAGCCAGAAGATCCAAGCCGTATCCCATAGGGCGACCTTCCGCGTCCGCGGCGTCCCGTCCTCCGGCTTCGCCGCCACCTCGGCGAGCGTCCGCGCGAACTCCGCCGGCTTCAGCAAGCGCCCGCGCGAGGCCTCGCACAACCGCCGCAGATACGACGGATCGGCCGATACCTCGGTGTCCTCCGAATCGTCCGCGAACGCGGCGAACCGGATGACGGGATGCGAGCCGTCGGGCATGTCGGCGACGGCCTCGTAGCGGCCCGCTTGTTCCGGAAGGAATTCCGACGCGAGCCGTCCCGAACCCGGCACCGGGGAACAAGTCAGCCGCGCGATCTCCTTGCCCTCGCGTCGTAGGGTCACCGGGACCGAACGCGGCATCGTCGCGGGATCGCGCGGGATCACGCGGAACTGGATCTTGTCGCCGAGCGGCACGTTCCCCGTGTCCGAGCGGAACGTGAACGCGGTGTCGGGCATGAAGTCGCGCCCGCTCATCAGCCACAAAACCATCTGGTCCCAGAACCGGTCGTACACCGTCGTCCGCCCGTCGCTGCGCGCGTCGAAGGCCCAGCGCCAGAGTCCGTCGACGCCCACCGCCAGCACTTGTCCCGCGCCGACGCGCCGGTGGACCATTGCCGGGAACTCCGACTGCGTCTCCGTCACCGCGAGCGCCGCGGCGAGCGTCTTGCGACCCGTCGATTCCTGCACGCCGAGCGGCGCGGGCAACGGCGGCGATTCGGGACCGTTGCCGGCGAACAACCGCAGCGGCGCGATGCCTTGCCCGTCGCGTCCGACCTTCACCGGACCCGGGCGCGCGACCATGCGGCCCCAGCCCACGGGTTGCAGCGACGCCCCGGTGTTGCCCGCGAACGCGTCGGCACGCGCGAACACCAGCGCGCCGCCGGTCTGTTCCACCCACTTCTCCAGCGCCGCGACCTGCGACGCGTCGAGCAGCGCGTCGACGCTTTTGCCGAGCACGACGAGGTCGTAGGCGTTCCAGTCCTTGGGCGTGGCGGGGATGCGGAATGCTTCCTTGGCTTCCGTGGTCCGGATCACGCTCGTGTGGTCCTTTGCGTAGTGCACGGCGGAGTCCACCTCGAGTTTGTTGTTCCGGCGCAACGACCGCAGGAGGAACGTGGTGTCCCAATACGGCGAACCCTCGAGAACGAGGACGCGGATCTTTTTGTCGATGACGTTGCAGTAGATCGACGCGCCGTTGTTCGCGGTCTCGACCTCGCCGGGAAGCGGCGCGACCTCGATGCGGTACTCGAACTGGCCCGCCTTCTCCTCCGTGACGTCGAACTGCACGACGACCTGCGCCTCCTCGCGCACGGCGACCTTGCGCGCGTGGACGCGCTTGCCCTCGCGCAGGAGGGTGACGTCGAGCGTCTCGTACGGGCAACCGAGCACGCGGATGGCGGCGGTGATGCGGATGGCCTGGCGCGCGTAGTGGAACGGCTGGTACGAGGTCATGCGCACCGAGAGGTCGCGCACGTTGCCCTCGCCGCCGAAGGCGACGGCGTAGATCGGGACCTGCTGGTTGCGAGCGATCGCCGCGGTTTGCCC
>JANYDN010000312.1 GCA_025363585.1 Verrucomicrobiota bacterium
ACCGGGACCGCCGGGACCCTCGCCTCGAGCGACTCTCCCGCGGTGACCCTTCGGCTCGATGCCAATCCCGCGCTCGGCCAGTCCTACGTGCAGGTTCCAGCCGACGTGGTCCATCGCGGCGTCCTTCGCCTCGGCGATTCGGCCGGCGGTTACTTCTCCAAACTCGACGTCGGTCCCGGTGCCACGCTCTCGATCGACGACGCGGCCCGCCTCGAGACGGGCGCGAGTGAAAACGGGGCGACCAGCGTGGTCTCGGGCCTCGGCGCGCTCGTGAACCGCGGACTGATCCAGTCGGACACCAACGCGGTGCTCGACGTGCAGATCGCATTTCGGCAAACCGCGGGAACCACACGGGCGAACGGTCGGATCCAACTCCGCGCGGTCGCGCTCGACGGCGGGTCGCTCGAGGGCAACGACGAGATCCTCCAGCAAGGCGGCGACTTCGGCTTTCGCGGCGGCCGGTTGTCCGGCGTGGTCCGCGCCTTCAACTCGCGGATCGCCGTCGCGTCCACGGTGAGCGACGCGTCGACGCTCCGGGTCACCGGCACCACGGCGGAGTTGGTCGCCAATGAATCGCCCGTCGTCACGCTTTGGGTGGAGGGCAGCGATCTCCGCGGGCACGCGTTCCTGGGCGTCCCGAATTCCGCGACCAACCGCGGCACACTCCGCCTCCAGAGCGCGTCCGCGCAGGGCTACGTGAGTCGCCTCTTCCTCGGCGACGGCGTCGTGCTCGCCAACGCCACGGGCGCCACGATCACCGGGGAACCGGGATCGGTCGCGGCGCCGCAGATCGTCGGGACCGGTAGCATCGAGAACCGCGGCACCTTCCTCGCGGCCGCGGGGACAAAGTTCCTGATCGAGACCGACGTCCGCCAACTCGGGGGCGTCGTCCGCGGCGACGGCGAGTGGGTGCAGAATTCCCGGCGCTTCGATTTCATCGGCGGCCAGACCGTCGGATTGGTCCGTCTCAACAACCCGTTCGTCCGCGTCGCCGACACCGTCACCCAACCCTCGACGCTTCGCATCGCCGGCACCGCCGGCATTTTGGCCGGCAACGATTCCCCCGCCGTCACGCTCTGGATCGAGGGCAACGACGCCTACGCGCACGCGTTCTGCACGATCACCAACCCGATCGCGAACCGCGGCACGATCCTCCTGCAAAGCACCACCGTGGCGGGCTACGCGAGCCACCTCGTGCTCGACGGCGCGGGGGTGTTGACCAACACCGCGACGGGAACGATCCGCGCCGGCGTCAGCAAACCCGGCAACACCCAGGTCCGGGGCACCGGGATGCTCGAGAACCACGGCACGATCGTCGCCGACGACCAAGCCATCCTCCCCATTCTCACGCCCCTCCGGCTGCTCGACGGCGTCGTTCGGGGCGACGGCGATGTGATCCATCAATCCGCCGACCTCGCGTTTCTCGGTGGCCGTCTGGAGGGCGTTGTCCGAGCCATGAATTCCGCGATCACCGTCGGGAATTCCGTCGCGCTTCCGTCGACCCTGCGCGTGGTCGGCCCGTCGGGCACTTTGGTTGCCCACGATTCGCCCGTGGTGACGCTCTGGATCGAGGGCAGCGACACCCATGGCCACGCCATCCTCGCACCCGCGAGTTCGCTCACCAATCACGGCATCGTCCGGCTCGAGAGTCCCTCGGCCTCCGGTTATTCGAGCCAGCTCTCCATTCCCGTCGGCATCGCGATGGTGAACGGACCGGACGGCATCGTGCGCGTGAATCCCGGCCCCGTTTCCGGCGGAACGATCGCCGGCACGTTCACCAACCGCGGCACCGTCGAGATCAACGGCGGCAAACTCACGTTGTCCGCGGGAACATTCTTCAACGACCCCGACGGATTGGTCACCGGCACCGGCACGATCAACGGCGGTCCGATCGAGAACTTCGGCATTCTGCGTCCCGGGCCGCCGCCGGGCACGCTGACGCTCGAGGGCAACCTCGTCGCGCACCCGTCCAGCCGCATCGAGTTTGCCCTCGGCGGCATCGCGCCGGGCACGGGCTTCGATCCCCTCGTCATCCACGGCTCCGCCACGCTCGCCGGCACGCTCGCCGCACGCGTGACCGGCAACTACGTGCCCGCCGTCGACGACGTGTTCCGCGTGCTGTCGTGGAATTCGCGCTCCGGGGAATTCTCCGCGTTCGACGGTCTCGACATCCTCGCCAACCGCTCGCTCGTCCCGAACTACGCGACCGACGGACTCGATCTCAAGTCGGTCGCCGCCACCAACATCCTCGTCACCGCGCCGACCATCGCCACCCAACCGTCGCCGCAGACGATCGTCAACGGCCAGACCGCGACGTTCCAAGTCACGGCCAACGGCACCGCGCCGCTGTCGTACCAATGGTTTTTCAACGACGCGCCGATCGACGGTGCGACCGGCTTCTCCCTCGTGCTCGCGCACGCGAGGCCCGACCAGTCGGGTCAATACCGCGTCGTCGCCTCCAACTCCGCCGGTTCCGCGTCGAGCTTCGCCGTCGCGCTCCTCGTCCGCCCGGTCGCCGATCTCGTCGTCGCCGACATCGGGCATCCGGCCGACGCGCTCGCGGGGCAATCGACCACGCTGACGTGGCGCACGCTGAATCAAGGCCACCAACCCGCGGTCGCGCCGTGGACCGAGACCCTCGCGCTCTCGACGAATGCGTCCGGCATTCCCAACGTTCCGTTCGCCACGTTCCCCATTGCCTCCGACATCGCGCCCGGACAATCCGCCGTCCGCACGCAGGCGTTCATTCTTCCCGGCGGTCTCGAGGGAAAATTCCATCTGGTCGTCACGGCCGACAGCTCGAACCAAGTGGTGGAGGAGGCGAACGACGACAACAACACGTCGGTCTCGGTGGACCCGATCGCGATCCACTCGCCGGACCTCGCGCCCGGAAACGTCGCGGCGCGCGGCGCGAACAACGTGCCCGTCACCAACGCGGTTCTCGGGGCAAATCTGGTGGTGACATGGAACACGACCAACCGCGGCACCGGCCCCGTGCCCTCCGTCTGGACGGACCGGGTGTTCCTCAACTCGCAGGCGGGCACGCTGTCCGGAGCGACGCCGCTTGCCTCGGTCTCCGTCACCAACGCGCCGCTCGCCGCCGGCGCGTTCGTCACCAACCGCGCCACGATCGCGTTGCCGCTCGGCGCGGACTTCCCGCCCGGAGCCTACTTCCTCGTGATCCAAGCCGACGCCACGGGCGCCGTCGTGGAATCCGACGAATCGAACAACCTCGCCTCCGCGCCCATCTCGCTCTCGTTGCCTCCCCTGCCCGACCTCGCCGTCGCGAAGGTTGTCGCGCCGCCGATCGCGCGACCCGGCCAATGGATCGACGTCTCGTGGACCGTCACCAACCGCGGGGTCGCCGCGATCACGGGTCCCTGGACCGACACCGTCCTGCTCGCCGCGGACGCGTCGGGCGGCGGCGCCGTCGAACTCGCCGGATTCATTTCGACCAACGCGCTTCCGCCCGGTGGCGCCTTCGCCCGAACGGAGCACGTGTTCGTCCCGTTCGAAACCATCGTGGGCAACCGCTGGATCGCCGTCGCCACCGACAGTCGCCGCGATCTCCTCGAGTCGGACGAGAACAACAACCTCGGCGTGTCCGCGACCGTCACGGCGGTTCCCGCGGAGTTGTCGCTCCAACCCGCCGCGCTCGAAGTCCGCGAGGACGCCGCGCAACCGTCGCTTGCGAGCGTCACGCGCAACGGCGGCCTCTCGCAACCGCTCGTGGTGAACCTCTCGCACGGCGACCCAATCCACCTGTCGGTCCCGGCGCAGGTCATCGTGCCCGCCGGCCAAGCGTCCGCCTCGTTCCCGATCCGCGCGTTGCCCGACGGGATCGTCACAGGCAACCGGATCGTCCAGGTCGGCGCCTCGGCGGCCGGGTTCGCCGCGGCCGCGCTCGACGCCACCCTCGTGGACGCGGACCAACCGCGGCTCTCGTTGCAGCCGACGGCCGGCCACGTGCGCGAGGGACTTTCGGTGGCGGCGACGTTGTCGCGCGACGCGGGCCTCGACACGGCCGTGACCGTGACGTTCGCGAGTTCGGATCCGCGGCAATTGCTTCCGCCCGCGCCCGTCACGCTCGCCGTCGGGCAAGCGAGCGCGAGCGTGGCCTTGGTGGCGCTGGACGACGCCTTCGTCGAGGCACCGACCGAATACACGCTGACCGCCAGCGCGCCCGGACACGCGGCGGCAACGGCCAGCCTGACGATCGACGACGACGATGTCCCCGTGCTCGTGGTGACGCTTTCGCCGGGAACCGTCCGCGAGAACGACGGATCGCAGGCCGCGATCGCGACCGTCACGCGCCAACCGGCCGGCGTGCGCTCGTTGGACGTCGCACTCGAGAGTTCGCTGCCCGCTTCCGCCGTCGTTCCCGCGGCCGTCACCATTCCCGCGGGATTGTCCTCCGCCACGTTCCCGGTCGCCGCGATCGACAACGCGATCCTTGACGGCACCCGCAACGTGCAGATCCGCGCGTGGCCGAAGGGCAGCCTCACCGGACTCCCGATCGGCGCGCCGGCGACCGCGGCGCTCGCCGTGACGGACGACGACGGCCCTTCGCTGCGCCTCGCGTTCGACCGCGACCTGGCGGGCCGCGGCGCGAATCCCGCGGCGATGGCAACGTTGACACGCAACGCGAACTCGGCGGGCGCCGCGACGGTGGCATTGGTTTCTTCCGATCCGTTGATCCTCGTCGTTCCACCGACGGTGACGCTTGCCGCGGGCGCGACGTCGGCGGTCTTCGCGGTGTCCTCGCCGGCCGGTGCCACCACGATTGGCAACCGCACCGTGGCCATGTCCGCGAGCGCCGCGGGATTCGCGAACGCCGCGTCGCAACTCGTCGTGAGCGATCTCGATCTTCCCGACCTGATCGTCGCCGCCACGACCGCGCCCGCATCCGCGGACACCGAGGCCTTCGTGAACCTCGGCTTCCGCGTCCGCAACCAAGGACCCGGAACGATGCCCTCGAACACCGTTGTGCAGCGCCTGTGGCTCTCGCGCGACGCGGTCGTGGGCGACGATTTGCCGCTCGGTGATTTCACGTTCGGCGGCGCGCTGCCTTCGGGAGGCGAGTTCGGCCAGACCTTCTCGATCCGCATGCCGCTCGCCGCCGGCGACTACTGGCTCGTCGCCGCCGCGGATGCCACCGGCGTCGCCACGGAAATCCGCGAGGACAACAACACGCGCATCGCCGCCGTGCCCATCCACGTGTCGGCCGCGTACGAGGCCGTCGTGGCGACGACGCTCGAGGACGCGCCCGCGGGGACGGCGGTGCCGATGACCGGACGCGCGTTCCGTCCGGCGACCGGAGCGCCGGTGCCGTTCGTGCCGGTGAGCATCCATGTCGTCGTCCGCGGAACCCGGCGCGTGGTCTCCGCGATCACCGATGCCGGCGGCGCGTTCGCGATCGCGTGGCAGCCGCTGCCCGGCGAGGCGGGGCTTTACCAAATCGCGGCGGCGCATCCCGGCGACGTCGATCCCGCGCCGCAGGACACGTTTCGCCTGCATGGAATCGAGGCGGACCCGAATCCGGTCGCGATCCATCTCGCGGAACAATCGGCCTCGACCAACACCCTCACTCTGACCAACCCGGCCGACCTGCCACTCACCGGACTCGTGGCGAAGATCGTCGGCGATCCATCGCCCCTCGCGATCGTCGCCACGCTCCGCACCAACGCGCTCGACGCCCTCGGCACGGGCTCGATCGACTGCGTGGTCACGGCCACGGCCGTGCCGGCGAATCCGGTGTCCGTCGTTCTGCGGATCACGTCTGCGGAGGGTGCCACCACCGACATCCCGCTGACCGTGACCGTCGAATCGCTCCAACCCCGCTTGGTCGTCTCACCTTCGGATCTCGTCGCGGGAATGCGCGTGGGCTTCCAGACGCTGGTCCCGTTCCAGATCGCGAATCTCGGCGGCTCGGCGACCGGCCCGTTGACCTTGTCGCTTCCCGCGGTGCCGTGGCTCTCGCTCGCCTCGCCGAACCCGCAGCCGTCCGTGGAACCCGGCGCGACCAACGTCGTCACCCTGCGTCTCGATCCATCCGCGGACCTTCCCATCGGCGTGTACAAAGGAACGGTCCGGCTCTCCGCGTCGGGAACGGACGCCGTGGTGCCGTTTGAATTCCGCGCGCTCTCCGAGGCGAAGGGCGATCTCCGCATCACCGCCGTCGACGAGTTCACGTATTACGCCGAGAGCGCGCCGAACCTCGCCGGCGCCGCCGTCACCGTCCGCGATGCCATTGACGACGGCGTGGTGGCCAAGGGAACGACGGGCGCGGACGGACGCTTCGTCGCGGCCCAATTGCCCGAGGGTTACTACGCGGTGGAAATCACGGCCGACCAACACGACTCGTACCGCGGCACGCAATTGGTCCGCGCCGGCGTGGCGACGGAAGCCACCGCGTTCCTCTCGCGCCAGACGGTCCATTATTCGTGGACGGTCGTTCCCACCAAAATTCCGGACCGCTACCGGATCGTGGTCGAGACGACGTTCGAGGCAAACGTGCCGGCGCCGGTCGTGACCGTCGAACCGTCGGTCATCGATCTCGCCGACATGGTGGGCGACACGTGGCAGATCGACCTGACCGTGTCGAACCACGGGCTCATCGCGGCGCAGAACTTCGAACTGCAGTTCGACGACCATCCGTTGTACCGCTTCGAACCGCTGGTACGCCGCCTCGGGACGCTTCCCGCGAAGAGCACCTTCACCATCCCGTTGGTCATCCAGCGCGTCGTGCCCGGGGCTTCGCCCGTCGCGAACGCCCGCTCGGCGCGGCCCGCGGAAGCCGGATTCCAAATCGGCGGGATCTCGTGCGCCGCTTCCGGACGCGCCATCCATCACTACCAATGCGGCTTGATCGACAACCGCGCGATCACCGGCATCTCGCTGCCGAACGCGGTGGCATGCGACGGCTTCCCGAGCTTCGGCGGTGGCTTCGGCGGCAGTGGTGGCGGGGGCGGCGGAGGCGGTGGTGGAGGAGGAGGCGGATTCTCGATCCACGTCCCGTTCCGGATACCGACGATCGGGAGTCTCTTCGATAGCCGGCCGCCCAAGCCGGACGACCAGCCGACGGTGGACTCGCCGAACTTCCCGAACCTCAGTCTCCCCGACCTTTGCGACCCGTGCCTGCAGGCCCGCGCCAAGGCGATCCTCGACTGCGGCATCAACTTCCTTCCGGTGCCGCCGCCGGACCTCAAGGATTGCGTCCAAAACGGGCTCGATTGCCTCCACGACAACCTCACCGGGGGACTCACCGTCGGGACCGCGACCGCCTGCACGCAGACGTTGCTCGATTGCAGCGCGGCCGGGAAAAAGCTCGCGAAGAAAATCCCGGGGCTCGGCACGTTGCTGACGGCGATCGATTGCGCCGACGGCATCTGCAATGCCTGCGAGGGCATCCCCGGCCACGAGGGAACCTGCGGTCTGCCCAAGGATCCTGCGGCAAGATTGGCAGGACGACGCGCAGGCCGCTCGCACATCGACGGCGCCACGCTCGGCGCGGTCGGCGACTCGGTCCTAGCGCCGCTCTTCGCCGAGAGCGACCGGCTCCAGCGCGTGATCTCGCCCGTCGTGTATTTCTTCGGATCGGAAACCTGGCTGCGGACGAAGGACACCAACGCGCTCCAAGCCCTCCTCGACCGTTTCCGCCTCGCGACGGACGCCGCGTCGCCGGGCGCGGAATCCATCGACGCGACGGAACGCGCCGCGCTGCTCGCGCTTCCCGTGCCCGCACCGTTGGGAACCGCCGACGTCGCCGCGTTCCTCGACCGCTGGAACCGCAGCGTGTCCAATTACCGCGCGGGCGTGTTCCTTTCCACGCAGGCGCCCGTCGACGGCAACGGCGATTTCCTCGCGATCGATCTCTGGCAGACCGCGCTCGAGGAATCGGCAGAGGCCGAGCAATCGTTCGCCAACGAGGGCGTTGCCGACTATGGGCTGCCGTGGCGCGCGGCCGTCACCGACCTCCTCGACGCCCTCCGCGGCGGCTCCGGCGGCGTGTGCGCGAAGGTGAAGCTGCGCATCGAACAGCAGGCCGTCCTGACCCGCGACGCCTTCCGCGCCACGCTCGAGGTCGCGAACCTCACCGGCGTCCCGCTTCAATCGGTCTCGGTCGAGATCGTCGCCACCGACGCGTCGGGCACGGACCGGACCGGGTTGTTCGGAATCCGCCCGCCCGAACTCGCCGGCGTCGATTCGATCGACGGCTCCGGCACGATCGTCGTCGGCGCCACAGGACGGGTTGCCTTCACGATCATTCCCACGTCGGACGCCGCGCCGCTCGTCGCGACGGCCTACCGCATCGGCGGGACGTTGAAATACCGGCAGGACGGCGAACTCATCACCGTGCCGCTCGCGCCCACCGCCATCGCGGTGTTGCCGTCGCCGCGCCTGAAGCTCCGCTATTTCCACGAGCGCGACGTCTTCGCCGATGATCCGCGAACCGACGCGATCGAACCGTCGATCCCGTACAATCTCGCGGTGATGGTTCAGAACATCGGCGGCGGCGCGGCCCACGATTTCCGCATCGCGTCCGCGCAACCGAAGATCGTGGAGAACGAAAAGGGACTCGCGATCGACTTCAAGATCCTCGCGACCGAGGTGGCCGGACAAAACCTCGTGCCGTCGTTGACCGCGGATTTCGGGACCATCGCGCCGGGCACCAACGGCATCGCGCGCTGGCTGTTCGCGTCCACGTTGCAGGGCCTGTTCACCGACTACCACGCGACCTTCGAACACCTCGACGATCTCGGGAACCCGAAGCTGTCGCTGGTGGAATCGGTCGAGATCCACGAGATGATCCACCTCGTCCAGGCGGGCGGGACGTTCGAGGACGGGCGTCCGGATTTCCTCGTGAACGACGTGGCCGACCTCCGTGATTTGCCCGACACGCTGTGGCTCAGCGACGGGTCGACGCAACGCGTGGCCGCGGTGATCGGCGGCACCGTCACGGGAACGCTGTCGCCCGTGAATCTCGAGGTGACGTTGAACGCCGCGTTGCCGGGAGGATGGGCCTACCTCGAGATTCCCGACCCGGGCACCGGCAAGTTCCGCCTCGTCGGCGCGAGGCGTTCGGACGGAATCGCCGTCGCGGTGAACACCAACGCGTGGGTGACCGACCGCACCTTCCACGGCCTCGGCAAGGCGCCCGTGCGCGAGAACGTCCTGCACCTCCTCGACTACAATTCCACCGGCCACTACACGCTCCGCTACGAAGCGGTTCCCGACGCCGATACCACCGCGCCGACGAGCGTCGTGGCGGCGTTGCCCGCGCAGAGCCGCGCGAACATTCCCGTGCGTTGGTCCGGCCAGGACGATCGCGGCGTCGCGCGCTACGACGTCTTCGCCAGCACCGACGGCGGGTCGTTCGAACGCTGGCTCTTGGGAGTGCCCGACACCGGCGCGACGTTCCCGGGCTCGCTCGGTCACGACTACGCGTTCTACAGCGTGGCCATCGACGCGGCGGGCAACCGCGAGCCCGCGCCCGCGACGCCCGACGCGTTCACCCACGTCTCCTTGACCAATCGTCCGCCTGTCCTCGACGCCGTCGTCGACGTCTCGATCCCCGAGGGAACCGTGCTCTCGATCGGACTCGTCGCGACGGATCCCGACGGCGACGCGCTGCGGTTCCAGTTGCTCGCGTCGCCGCCCGGAATGCGGATCGACGACGCGACCGGCCGGTTGACCTGGATCACCGGCGAAGGCCATGGGCCGGGCACGAACGCGGTGACGGTCCGCGTCGTCGACGACGGCGAGCCGCGTCTCGGCTCGACGCGATCGTTCTCGGTCGTCGTCACCGAGGTGAACGTCGCGCCCACGCTCGCGCCCATTGCCGACCGCGCGGTCAACGAGGGCCAGTTGCTGGCGTTGGTGGCCGTCGCGAACGACACCGACCTTCCGGTGCAAACACTGCGGTTCCGCCTCGGCACCGGCGCTCCGAAGGGCGCGGCGATCGACGCGGTGTCCGGCGAATTCGCATGGCGGCCCACCGATCTCCAGGGCGGCACGACCAACCGGATCGACGTGATCGTGACCGACGGCGGGACGCCGCCGTTGGACGCCGCGCAATCATTCGTCGTGATCGTGCGCGACACGCATCCGGACTTCCGACTCGGCATCGGCACGACGCAACTGTTGGCGGGAACGGCCGGCCGCGTCCCGCTCGCGTTGTCCTCGGGAACCGACCTGACGAATCTCTCCCTCGCGATCACGATCGAAGGCGGCCGGCTTGGGCATCCGGGCATTGAGTCGCTCGCGCCCGAGGTGGGGTCGGTCGCGTTCGTCGCCGCCGGCTCGAACCGGTTCGACGTGCGTTTCGCGAGCCGCGCCGACACGACGCTCCAAGGCCAACTGACGCTCGCGCAACTCGTGTTCGACACCGCGGCCGAAGATCCCTCGGCCATCACCCAACTCGACGGAACGGGACTCGTCGGCACGCGGGGATCGACGTCCGTGCCCGTCAACGGCGCTGCCGGACACGGCCGCGTGTTCGTCGTCGGCGCCCAACCCATCCTCGACGAATCGACCGCCGGCGACGGCACCGCGACGCTCACCGTCTACGCGCGCCCCGCGTCGCGGTACCGGCTCCAGCATCGCCCGCACCTCGACGGCCCCGAACCGTGGGGCGATCTCTCGACGCATGTCTTCGACACGCTCAAGACCGAGCTCCCGCCGTTCGCGATGGACGCGCCGACGGAATTCTTCCGACTCGCGCCGGCGGCCGAAGGTTCCTTCGCGCTGACGATCCGACTCGACGGGGAATCGGTCGTGCTCGAGTGGCCGGTCGACTGCATCGACTGCGCGCTGGAGACGGGCGCGGGAGTGGGCACGAGCGCTGCGTGGGTTCCGTCCGCCGCGGTGCCGGCGAGCGTGAACGGCAAGCAACGGGTCGTCGTTCCAAATCCCACGTCGACCGAATACTTCCGCCTGTCGCGCCCATGACGTAGGGCGGCCGTCCCCGGCTGCACAACTCGCGGGCGTCCCCGCCCGCGCAGGAAAGCACCGTCCCCGGTGCGTCTGGTTTTGCTGGGCGTGCGAGGCACGGGCGAGGACGCCCGTGATTTGCGCAGGCGGGGACGCCCGCTCTACACCGCTCCCTGCTCCCTGCTTCTTCCCCCCCTTCGACGCTTGCGGCCACGCCGTCTTTCCGGCAGTTAAACGCCGACACCTTTTTCCCGTCATGAGCACTCCCGCCGCGAACAATTTCCC
>JANYDN010000326.1 GCA_025363585.1 Verrucomicrobiota bacterium
CGACCGCCGCCACACCGGCGCGCGATCATCAGATCGCGGACCCAGCGCGCCCCCCTTACTTCTTCACCAAATCCTTCCGCGGAAACAACGGCTCCGGCGCCCCGACCTTGTGCCCCGGCTTCATGCCGCCCCATGCCGCCAGCGCCAGCCGGTCGGGCTTTTCCTCGAGCCGCAATTGGGCGTGGATCCTTGCCGAGGTCCCGGGAATAAACGGTGCCAGCAAGACCGACAGGATGCGGCAGGTCTCGACGAGATTGTAGAGCACCTCGTCCAGTCGCGCGGCCTGCGCCGGATCTTTAGCGAGGCGGAACGGTTGCGT
Organism: Verrucomicrobiota bacterium; assembly: GCA_025363585.1. GTDB lineage: Bacteria > Verrucomicrobiota > Verrucomicrobiia > Limisphaerales > UBA9464 > UBA6176. The sequence continues at coordinate 320 of JANYDN010000326.1, forward strand.
TTGCTCCACGTAGAGATTGCCGCGGTTCACCAGCGTCCAGATCGCGACGAGCGCGCCCTGCAGGTCGTGCGCCCGCAGCAGTTTCTCCGTTTCGGCGGCCGCCGCGCGCGTGTCGCCCGCGAGTTCCTCCGACACCGCGGGCACGATGCCGTCGCGGTATTTGTTCAGCATGTTCAGCGCGCGGTTCAGCAGGTTGCCGAGCCCATTCGCCAACTCGGCGTTGTAACGCGAGCGGAATCCCTCGTCGGTCCAGTTTCCGTCCGGCCCGATCGCCAACTCGCGCACCACGTAGTAGCGCAGCGCGTCGAGTCCCCATTCGTCGATCACCGCGACGGGATCCACGACGTTGCCCGTCGATTTCGAAAGCTTCTGGCCGTCCTTTTGCCACCAGCCGTGCACGAGGATTTGGCGCGGCAACGGAATACCGGCGGCCTTCAGCATGATCGGCCAGTAGACCGCGTGGAATTTGACGATGTCCTTGCCGACGACATGGATGTCCGCGGGCCACAGCGCGGTCCCGTCGGCCGGCGCCGAAGACCGGTAGGACGGGTCGAGTCCGGCCGTCGCAACGGGATCGCCCAGGGAGGCGGGCACGGTGAGGTAATTCGTCAGCGCGTCGAACCACACGTACGTCACCCAATCGGGCGCGAACGGCAGGGGAATTCCCCACGCCAGCCGGGCCGAGGGCCGCGAGATGCAGAGGTCCTCGAGTTTTTCGGAGCGAAGAAATCCAACGACTTCGTTCCGCCGCGAATCCGGCTGCACGAACGAGGGATTTTGTTCGAGGAACCCGACGAGCCACTCCTGGTGACGCGCCATCTTGAAATACCAGTTCTCCTCCTCAAGCGGGACGACTTGTCCCCAGCGCGCGTCCCACGTCCCGTCCGGATTCCGGTCCTTCTCGGTGAGGAACGTTTCCTCGCGCACCGAATACCAACCCGTGTAGGCGGCCTTGTAGATGTCGCCGGACGCGTGCAGTCGCGAGAGGATGGCGGACACGACCGCTTGGTGCCGGGGTTCGGTGGTGCGGATGAAATCGTCGATGGAAAGCCCCAGCCGTTTGGCCAGTTCCTTCCACTGGACCGCGAGTCCGTCGCAGTAGGCCTGCGGCGTCAGCCCTTCCTCCGCGGCGGCTTGCTGGACCTTGAGGCCGTGTTCGTCGAGTCCGGTCAGGAAGAATACGTCGTCACCGAGTGCACGGTGGGCACGCGCGATCACGTCCGTGACGATCTTCTCGTACGCGTGGCCGAGATGGGGCGCCCCATTCGTGTAATCGATCGCCGTCGTCAGATAGAACCGCTTGCCCATTGGTCGGCCAACATGACAAAGCGTGCCCGCCATCGAAAGCGCGAACTCCGCGACCCATCGTGGCAGGGCGCATCTTGACACTGTCCCCGATCGCCACGGAATGGGCCGAGGAATTATTTACAGGAGGTAACAGAGTAAAGGGAGGCTTGCACTTCGCGCCCTTCGCGGCTTCGCGTGAGTCATACTCCGACCGTGAGACAAAGGTCTTCCGCGACGTGTCCCCGCGCGGAAGCGAAAGAGGCGAGTGGCGCCACCGTGTCGGCAAGCGAGCCAAAACCTCCGTTTTCTCCGTTACCTCCTGTAAAATATTTTGAGTTCCTACGGCTGAACCGGGGCAGTGTCCGGATGCGCCCATCGTGGCAGCCGTGGCGGCACGGCGGACCGTCAAGGCGTAGCAGGCGTCCCGCCTGTGCGTTGGACGGTGCGCGAGCCGTCCGTGGGTATCGTCGGACCTGCAAGCAAAAGACCCATCCAAGTCCGCCGTCGCACGACGGCCGCCACCCCTCGGTTCACCGCTCGTCCGACCGCTGCGCTTCCAGCTTCGCCGCCGTCCCCGACTTCGACCGCGTCGCCGCCCAAACCACGAGCACGACCGTTCCGATCCCGATGATCCCAAGCACGCAAACCACCGCTGCGATCAGGATGAGTTCGGAGGTTCCGATCAAGGCGAGGGATGGAATCATGGCGATGGGGCAGGGAACTTCACGCGTCGACGTCGAATCCTTGCGCCCGTCGCTCGGCCCGACAAGGGATTTCCCGGAAGACTTATGGCACGGGACCTGCCATCAAACCCACATCCATGAAGCAAATTCGGGGGTTGATCGGAACGGCCGCTGTGGGACTGGGTGTCCTTTTTCTTGCGTCCGTTCGCCACGGGCGGGAGTCCGCGATCGTCTCCGATCCGAAGGCAAGCGACGTCGGGACGCAGCGGAGCCAAACCGTGTCGGCGGCCCAGCCACCGGCCCCCGCCATCGCCTCGGTCCCTTCCAACACCGTCGAACCTTCCGGAAACCGGGGCGAGGTTCGCATCCTGCCCAGTTCCGAAGCGCTCTGGAAAGCCCGTCCCAAGGAGCCCGCGTTCGGTCGTTTCCATGACTGGGTGGAACGCCTCGGGACCACGAGTCCGTCCGATCGGCAAGCTTTGGAAGCCGAAGGCGCCGCATTGGCAAAAGTGCGTCGGGGAAAGATGTCGGACTTGATCGAAGCCGACCCACGGCGGGCGCTCGAACTCGCGGTGCCCGATTCCGTCCGGGACATGCTTCCCGCCTCGGTCGTCGTCGAGTTGGAAACACGGGTGCAAGGCACCGGGGATTTCTTGGTCCGGGCTTCCACCGCGCCGGAAGGGGTCGAGCCCGGAGGCCCCTCGGTCGACCGCACGGTCTCCATCGGCGGCGTGGACTACCGTGCGTTCGTATATGGCGAACGGTCCTCGCAGCCCACGTTCATTGGCGTGCCGCTCCACGGGATCGCCATCGACGCCCGGCTGGCGCTCGCGGAAAGCCCGGTTCGGTTGCTCGAATCCGCGTCCCTTGCTTCCGTCAACGACCCGAATTGCGCGGTGTCCGGCGCGTCGGCTTTGGCCAATGGAACCCCGCTCGAGGCTGCGGTGGGCGACCAACGCCTTTTCCTCTGCGGCAACGCCCATGCCGAGGCGCTGCACGACCGGTTGCTGGCGGCGGCGTACGGGACGGATTCCACGGATGCGACCGGCGCGCGCCAGTTGCGAAGGACCTACACGGAGGGCAGCAAGCG
>JANYDN010000328.1 GCA_025363585.1 Verrucomicrobiota bacterium
CGACCGCCGCCACACCGGCGCGCGATCATCAGATCGCGGACCCAGCGCGCCCCCCTTACTTCTTCACCAAATCCTTCCGCGGAAACAACGGCTCCGGCGCCCCGACCTTGTGCCCCGGCTTCATGCCGCCCCATGCCGCCAACGCCAACCGGTCGGGCTTTTCCTCGAGCCGCAACTGCGCGTGGATCTTGGCCGATGTGGTCGGAATGAACGGTGCCAGCAACACGGACAGAACCCGGCAGGTCTCGACGAGGTTATACAGCACCTCGTCCAGTCGCGCGGCCTGCGCCGGATCCTTCTCAATCTTGAACGGCTGGGTTTGTTCCACGTAAAGGTTGCCACGGTTCACGAGCGTCCAGATCGCGACGAGCGCGCCCTGGAGATCATGCGCGCGCAGCAGGCGTTCCGTTTCGGCGGCCGCCGCGCGCGCGTCGCCCGCGAGTTCGTCCGACACCGCGGGCACGATGCCGTCGCGGTATTTGTTCAGCATGTTCAGCGCGCGGTTCAACAGGTTGCCGAGCCCATTCGCCAACTCGGAATTGTAACGCGAGCGGAATCCCTCGTCGGTCCAATTGCCATCGGGCCCGATCGCCAACTCACGCACCGCATAGTAACGCAGCGCGTCGAGTCCCCATTCGCCGATCACCGCGATGGGATCCACGATGTTGCCCGTGGATTTCGAAAGCTTCTGACCGTCCTTCTGCCACCAACCGTGCACGAGGATTTGCCCGGGCAACGGGAGTCCCGCCGCCTTCAGCATGATCGGCCAGTAGACCGCGTGGAACTTCACGATGTCCTTGCCGACGACGTGGATGTTGGCCGGCCAGAGCGAGGTGTCGGCGACCGGCGCGGGCGGTTGATAGTCGGGACCGAGCGCGGTCGTGACGACGGGATCGCCGAGCGACGCGGGCACCGTGAGATAATTCGTCAACGCGTCGAACCAAACATACGTCACCCATTCGGGCGCGAAGGGCAGGGGAATGCCCCACGCCAACCGCGCCGCGGGCCGCGAGATGCAGAGGTCCTCGAGCTTCTCCGAACGCAGGAAACCCAACACCTCGTTGCGACGCGAGTCCGGTTGGACGAACGACGGGTTTTGCTCGAGGAAGGCAACGAGCCACTCCTGGTGCCGCGCCATTTTGAAATACCAATTCTCCTCCTCGAGCGGCACGACCTGTCCCCAACGCGCGTCCCAGGTCCCGTCCGGGTTGCGGTCCTTCTCGGTGAGGAACGTTTCCTCGCGCACCGAATACCAACCCGTGTACGCGGCCTTGTAGATGTCGTTCGACGCGTGCAGGCGCGTGAGGATGGCCGAGACGACCGCCTTGTGCCGGGGTTCGGTGGTGCGGATGAAATCGTCGATGGAAAGTCCCAACTGTCGGGCCATGTCTTTCCACTGGACCGCGAGCCCGTCGCAATACGCCTGCGGTGCCAGGCCTTGTTCCGCGGCCGCCTGCTGGACCTTGAGCCCGTGTTCGTCGAGTCCCGTCAGGAAAAACACGTCGTCGCCGAGGCAGCGGTGCGCGCGCGCGATCACGTCCGTGACGATTTTTTCGTACGCGTGGCCGAGATGCGGCGAACCGTTCGTGTAATCGATCGCCGTCGTCAGATAGAACCGCTTGCCCATGGGCCGGCCAGCATGTCAAAGCGCCGCCGCCACAGAAAGCGCGAACTCTGGAGCGCGGGCATTCTCATGGTGGCCGCCGTCGTGAGACGGCGGATCGGCAAGACGTAGCGCAGGCGTCCTCGCCTGCGTTGGGCGGTGCGTTAGCCGGTCGGATTTGCAAGGAAGTGACCCGGCCAAGTCCGCCGTCTCACGACGGCCGCCACGTCGCGCCGTTCGCCTTTACCGCCCGTCCACCCGCAGCCCCTCCACCTTTGCCGTCGTCCCCGACTTCGACCGCGTCACCGCCCAAACCACGATCGCGACCGTCCCGAGCCCGGTTAGCGCCAGCGCGCCGACCACCACCACGATCAGGATCAGTTCGGTCGTACCGATCAGTGCAAGGGAAGGAATCATGGGAAGTGGGGTCGGACGGTGTAATGCGCCGCGCCCGCATCCTCGCCGTCCCCGCCCGATTTACAACGCATTTCCCGGCAGACTTCTGGCACGGGACCTGCCACCACAGTGCCGCCCATGAAGCTATCTCGTTGGTTGATCGGCACGGCAGCGGTGGCGCTCGGAATTGTCTGGCTGGGGTCCCGCCGCCACGAACCGGTAGTCGTGACGCTCCCGTCTCCCGACCGCGCGGCCGTCGCCGTGGCCGCCGCCGTTCCGAAGCCCGCGGTCGTGGCTCCAACCGCCGCGGAGCCAATCCCCGCCGCGCCCCGGGCTTCCGAACCGTCCGTCCGCACCGGCCCCGGACGCGTACTTCCCAGCACGGAATCTCTTTGGAAAACCCATCCCGTCGAACCCGCGTTCGCCCGCTTCCAGGACTGGGCCGCGCGCCTCGAACGCGCGACGCCGGCCCAACGCTCGGCCTTGGAAGCCGAAGGCATCGCGCTCGCGAAGGATCGTCGCGGCAAGATGTCCGACTTGATCGAGGCCGACCCGCGCCGCGCCCTCGAGTTGGCGGTGCCGGATGCCATCCGGGAACTCCTTTCTCCCATAGTCCTGGCCGAACTGGAAACGCGGGTTCAAGGCACCGGCGACATTCTCGTCCGCGCCACGACCTTGCCCGAAGGCGTCGAACCCAACGGACCCGCGGTCGATCGCACGGTCTCGATCGACGGCCAGGATTACCGCGCGTTCGTCTACGGCGAGCGCTTGGCCCAACCGACCTTCTTCGGCGTGCCGCTGCATGGCATCGCGCTGGACTCCCGGTTGGCGTTGGCGGAAAGCCCGGTCCGGCTGGTCGCGGCTTCCGCGGCCGCTTCGGCGAGCGATCCGAGTTGCGCCGTTTCCGGCGCGTCGGCCTTGGCCAATGGAACCCCGCTCGAGGCAGCGGTGGGCGACCAACGCCTTTTCCTCTGCGGCAACGCCCACGCCGAGGCGCTGCACGACCGGTTGCTGGCGGCGGCGTACGGGACGGATTCCACGGATGCGACCGGCGCGCGCCAGTTGCGAAGGACCTACACGGAGGGCAGCAAGCGGCTCATTTTCATCCGCGTGGATTTCAGCGATCTCGCCGGTGCGCCTTTCAGCGATGCGCTGGGCACCAACATGCTGGCGGGCCTTAACACCTTTTATCTCGAGCAATCGTACGGAAAAACGGGCTTCAAACCGTTCGCGGCCGCGGGCTCCGCGATGACGCCGGTATTAAGGATGCCCAATACCGCGGCGTACTATGGGTCGGTGGACGCCTCGATTCTAAGGACCGCGGCGCGGTCCGCCGCCACCGCGAAGGGATACGTGCTCTCGAGCTATGACTTCGACCTCACGTGCATGGGTGCGGTGCCGGGGTTCGGCTGGGCGGGCCTGGGTTATATCGGGGCACCGGGCGTGTGGATCCGCTCCGCGTTCGATGCCTCCGGCGGCGTCCCGGCCCATGAATTGGGACACAACCTCGGGCTGTTCCACGCGAACTATTGGGACACGGGCGGCCAGAGCGTGACGGGTGCCGGTGCCAGCGTGGAATACGGGGATCCGTTCGACACCATGGGCAACGCGACCGCGGGCCAACGTCACTTCAACGTCCGCAGCAAGAATTTCCTCGATTGGTTGCCGAACACCTACGTGAAGAACGTCACCACCACCGGGACTTACCGCGTGTTCGCCATGGACAGCACCAACGGGCCCACGTCGGTCCGCGCGCTCACCATCCGGTATAACCTCAAGACCAATTACTGGATCGACGTCCGCCAGAAGTTCCCCTCGAACCAATGGCTCCGGAATGGCGTGGGATTGCGCTGGGGCCGCACGGACGCGTCGCCAACGCTGTTGCTCGACACGACGCCCGGATCGGCGGACGGCAAGAACGATTCCGCGGTCGTCGTCGGGCGCACCTATTCCGATCGCGCGCTCGGGGTCCACGTCACGCCGATCGCCAAGGGCGGGACCGACCCGATTTGGGTCGACGTCGCGGTCCGGTTCGGAAAACCGACCAACGACCTGCCGCCCCAGGTGACGCTCAAGGCCAGTGCGTCCGCGGTCGGGGTGGGAGTGGCGGTGACGTTCGACGCCACCGCGAGCGATCCCGACGACACGGATCTCGCGTATGCGTGGGACTTCGGCGACGGCACCTTCGGCGACAATGCGGCGCACGTCGTGAAGGCATACTCCGTGGCCGGGGAATACGTGGCGCGCTGCGTCGTGTCCGATCTCCGCGGAATGACGGCATCGGCATCCGTGCTCGTGAAGGCGGGTTCGCCGAACGTCGTGCACGTGACCGGCAAGGTGACGCGCGAGGGCCAGCCCGAGGAGGGAGTGCGGGTCTCGGTCTCGAACACCAAGCAGACGTTCACCGACTCCGACGGGACCTATATCCTGGCCGGGTTGGCGAAGGGGAACTATTCGATCAAGGCGGCGGCGGACGGACTCCTTTTCACCCATCCCGCGTTCGTGAACCCGCTGAACCTCCAGGCCAATCGTGCCGGGATCGATTTCGACGCCTCGCTGCGCGGCGAGCTGGCGCAACTGGACGTCGTGCCCATGGGCGCCGTGTGGCGCTATCTCGACCGCGGCGCCGCGCCATCGGTCTTCTGGAAAACGCCGTCGTTCGACGATTCCGCCTGGAACGAAGGGCCCGCCTTGCTCGGGTACGGGGATCCCGACGTCGTGACCACGGTCGGGTTCGGGCCGGATGCCGCCAAGAAATTCATCACCACGTGGTTCCGGTTGAAGTTCCGTGTCGAGGATCCCAAGGCGATGATCGCCGCGACGGTCGGATTGGTTCGGGACGACGGCGCCGTGGTGTACCTGAACGGAAAGGAATTGCTCCGGAGCAACCTTCCGACGGGCACCATCGGCGCGGCGACGCTGGCCTCGACGACCGTGGGCGGAACGGACGAGTCGACGATCTTCGAGACCGACATCGATCCGAACCTCCTGGTGGCGGGCGACAACGTTTTTGCGGTCGAGGTCCACCAGTCCGCGGTGGACAGCAGCGATTTGAAGTTCGGTCTGCGGTTGCAGGCGTTGCTCAATCCGATCACGAAGCCCGTCGTGTCGCTTGGTGCGACGGGTGGCAGTGTCAAGGTGTCGTGGCCGTTGGCGGCCGTGGGTTTCGTCGTGGAGGAATCGGACTCGCCGACGGGGCCTTGGACGCCATCGGATGTTTCGGTGCAATCGACGGGCGGCCTGAATGTCTTTTCGTCCACGCCCACCGACGCGCCGAGATTTTATCGTTTGGCCAAGCCCTGACCAACGATTTTGCCGGTTTACTCGGGACGCCGGAATGTTACCTTCTCTCAACGTCGACGACACCATGGCAAACGAACCGGAGCAGCGCCGCGAAGCGCACGCATTGCTGCAGAACACGACCTTGTACCGGGAATTTCTCGCCGAACGCGACGAGATCCTCCGGCACAAGTGGATCGAGTCGGAAAAGGCGGGCAAGGACATCGGGTTCGACGCCGCCTTGATCGACTGGGTTACAAAGCATCGGGCTGGTTGGCGTCGCGCGCGACAGCCGGGAACGATGCTTGCGGCGTGAACGGGCGCCTGGCCCGGGAACGCGCGTTGTGGACAACAGACTCTTGAACCCGATCATGAAACCGGCCCACCGTGGGCCGGTTTTTTTTGTCCCCGCGTCCGCCCGACCATGAATTGGAACCGCCAGCATCTCCTCGACCTCCAGTCGCTGTCCGAAGCGGACATCACCCTGATCCTCGACGCGGCCCGTGACTTTCGGTCGTTCGGAGAACGGGACGTCAAGAAGGCGTCCACCCTTCGCGGCAAGACCGTGGTCAATCTCTTCGTCGAGCCCAGCACGCGCACGCGCATCAGTTTCGAACTCGCGGCCCTTCGTCTCAGCGCGGACGTCATCAATTTCACGGCCGAGGCGTCCTCGCTCAAGAAAGGCGAGACCCTGCGCGACACCATCCGCAATCTGGAGGCGCTCGACGCGGATTTCATCATCATGCGGCACGGCGCGAGCGGCGCCCCGCATTTCCTGGCCCGCTTCGCCCGCGCGCACGTCGTCAACGCGGGGGACGGCGCGCACGAGCATCCCACCCAGGGTTTGCTCGACGTGTTCACGATCCGCGAGCGCAAGGGAAGGATCCGCGGACTCAAGGTCACGATCCTCGGCGACATCCTCTACAGCCGGGTCGCCCGATCGAACATCTGGGCGTTGCTGAAGCTCGGGGCGGACGTGACGCTGTGCGGGCCGCCCACGTTGGTCCCGCGGGTGTTCGAGAAACTGGGCTGCCGCGTGGTGTGGAACATCGAGGAGGCGATCCGCGATGCCGACGTGGTCAACCTGTTGCGCATCCAGCACGAGCGGCAGAGGAAGTCGATGTTCCCAAGCATCGGGGAATACGCGTCGCTATTCGGGTTGAACCAAGCCCGTTTGAAATTGCTCAAGCCCGACGCGCTGATCATGCATCCGGGCCCGATCAACCGGGGCGTGGAGATCGAAAGCGAGATCGCGGACGGGCCGCAGTCGGTGATCCTGGAGCAGGTCAGCAACGGCCTTGCGGTCCGCATGGCGGTGCTGTCTTTGCTGCGTGGCGCGACGAAGGAGGCACCTGCCGGGGCCGAGGACCCTTCCGGAAGAAAGACAACCGTCGTCTAGGCCTACCCGTCTATTCGTCGAGGAACTGGTGGAGCACCGCGGCGTAGCCGCCCGCGATCATCAGGATTTGTCCCACCATCCAGATGGCGATGAATCCATAGAAAAGTCGCGGCGCCCACTGGCTCGCGAGACGCAGTTTGCGGAATCCCTCCTCCTCGTGGTAGCGGGCCAGTCGGCGGAGTTCCTGCTCGAGGCGACCCGAGATTTCTCCCGACGCGTATCCGCTGGAGAAGAGTTCCGGAAAGGCGGCGCTGCAACGGATGAGTTCCCCCGGGGTGTGCCCGTTCGCGAGATGCGTCGTCCATCCGTCGACCACCCGCTTGAGCAGGGGGGATCCGCTGGCAGCGGCGGCGGCCGGCCAGGCTTCCGTGACCAGGATCCCGGCCGACAACTGCGCCTCGAGGGCTCCCGCCAACCGGCCCAAAGCCAGATCGGCACGGGCGGATCCGACGACGGGCACGCGGATCACGACGCGTTCCAGAAGCGCGCGCCATCGTTCGGGGCTGTCGCGCCGGAAACTCCACGCGACCAGTCCCACGGCGCCGTAGGCGACCAGCAGGGGGCCAAGTACGCCGGCAAGGTAGCGGGTGAAGTTTCCCGATTGGACGAAGGCGGGGAGCGGGGCGACGAAGGCAGCGAGGTGCAGGACAAGGATCGGGTACGCGGCCTCCTGGACCATCCGCTGCGCGTTGGCGACGTGTTCGCCGAGATGGCGTGCGAGCAGCGCGAAAGTCTGGTCGAGGCGCCCGGATCGTTCGCCGGCCGCGATCAACGCGAGGTCGAAATCCGGCGTGCCTCCGGGGAGTATCTGGAAAGCGTCTGTGAAACTCAGTCCGCGCTGGAGGCTGTCGAGAAGGTGGTGGCTGAAGGGGCCGATGCGTGCGGAGGGTGGGTTGCGGCCGAGTTGTTCGAGGGCGTTGAGAACCGGAAGCCCGGCGCCGAGCATGGTGGAGAGCTGTGAATAAAAATGCGCCCGGTGGCGGGAGCCAACGGGCGCATGGAAAGCCAACATGACCGGTGCCCGGTCCGTCGGGCGATTACTTGAGCACGGCGTCGATGGCCTGCTTCAGGGCGCCCTTCGGCTTGAGGCCGACGGTTTGTCCGACCACTTGGCCGCCTTTGAAGAGAAGCAACGTCGGGATCGAGGTGATGCCGTACTGGACGGCGAGATCCTGGTGTTCGTCGATGTTGACCTTGCCGATGCGCGCCTTGCCGTCGTATTCGGTGGCCAACTCGTCGAGCACCGGCCCCAGCATTTTGCAAGGGCCGCACCACTCCGCCCAAAAGTCGACCAGAACGGGCTGGGGGGAATTGAGGACCTCGCTGCCGAAATTCTGGGCGTCGAGAGTAACGATGTTTTTCGCTGCCATGGGCAAATAGGTAGACCGAGACTGACTTCCGTCAAAGCGGATGGGCGACGTACCACTGGAAAGCCACGGCCGCGATGCCGAGCAGTGCGACGGCGAATCCCAATCCGACATCGAGACCACTGGGGCCCGATGGGGCGCGCGAGGGTGCCGGGACGGGGCGGGGGGAGGCAGCCACCGGAGCCGGACGGGCCGGCGTGGCCATGGCCGACGACGGGGCCGCCGGGGCGGGTCTCGGCGCGGCGGGTGCAGCGGGTGCGGCCGTGGCAGCAGCAGGAGCCGCGGGAGCTGCCGCCGATGGGATCCGGATCGAAGGTCCTCCCGCGGGCTTTGGCGGGAGACTGATGCGGACCGTTTGTTTTTTCTGCGTGGCGTCCGCCGGCTTCGGGGGTTCCGAACCGGGGGCCGGGGAAGGAGCGGGATTGTTGTCGGACATAAAACGGTGCCTGTTGCGACGCTAGGAACTCGGGCGCAGGACTGTCAAACGGTTTGACATGCCGACCGCGTATTTGGCACGCGGCCGGCAGGGAGAACATCGGGCGGTTCGGCACGGTTCAGTAACGGTCGCCGCCGCGGGAACCCCGGTCTTCGCCGCGGCCGCCGCGCCATCCGCCGCCACCGCCACCGCGTTCGCCGCCGCCACCACCCCCGCCGCGGAATCCCCCGCCGCCCCCGCCGCGGCCACCACCACCGCCGCCTTCGCGGGGAGGACGATCTTCACGCGGGCGCGCGATGTTCACGGTCAATGCCCGGCCACCAAGTTCCTTGCCGTTGAACATTTCCACCGCTCGTTGGGCTTCCTCGGAGGACGACAATTCGACGAAGGCAAACCCGCGGGAACGTCCCGTGAATTTGTCGAGCATCACGTTGACGTTCAGCACGACTCCAGCGGCCGCAAAGTGGTCCTGGATGTCACGCTCCATCGTCTGGTAGGACAGGTTGCCCACGAAGAGACGATTCTGATTTTCCATAACACGAACGCCGGTTCAAACACCGCGTGGGAATCTGCCCCGGGCAGAACTCGGATTGCTGGGCGCGAACCGAAAGTGGCCTCAGCAAACCGTCACCGTGACGCCGACACTGCGTGCTGAAATCGGTCGCGTTGAAACAATCACGACGGCCCGCGGCGGTCAAACGGCTTTTCCGCGGCCCCGTTTCATGAAACCCGGTGCCGTATTTTCCTCCGGGTTCGTCCTCCGCTCCCGAGGTTTCCCCGTTTCCATTCTCCCCGGGTTTCCCCTACGGTCGCCGGCCCTATGGAACGCCTTCCCGGTTTCCGGGATTTCTATCCGGAACCGCTCCCGGCCAACGAGGCCTGGAGTTGCGACCTCCGCCAGCACATTTTCGCGCGTTGGCGCGAGACCGCGCGCCGCTACGGATTCCGCGAATACGACGGCCCGCCCCTCGAACCGCTCGAACTGTACACGACCAAGTCCGGCGCCGAGATCGTCTCGCAGCTTTTCAATTTCCAGGACAAGGGGGGGCGCGACGTTTCCATGCGGCCCGAGATGACCCCCACGGTCGCGCGCATGATCGCCACCGCCGAACGCGCCTATAAAAAGCCGGTCCGCTGGTTCTCCATTCCCCAGCTTTTCCGGTACGAAAAGCAACAGAAAGGCCGGCTCCGCGAACACTTCCAGTTGAATTGCGATCTCTTCGGCGAGACCGATCCCGCCGCCGACGCCGAGGTCCTGGCGTTGTTGATCGACGGTCTTCGATCGCTCGGTCTCACCGCTGCCGACTTTGTCATCCGACTCAGCAGCCGGCAGGCGTGGCAGGGCTTTTTCCACGGCCGTGGCGGCGATCCGGCGCGCGCCCAGGAATTCTACCAAGTCATCGACAAGATCGAGCGCGAGCGCGACGAGGTCACCGCCGAACGACTCCGTTCCGTTGGGATCGATCTCGCCGACGTGCGCGCGTTCATCGCCGCCGGCGAACCCACCCCGGACCTTGCGAGGGTCCTCGCCGATCTCTCGGCGCGCGGATTGGCCGAGTTCGCCCGCATCGACTACGGCGTCATCCGCGGGCTTGCGTACTACACCGGGATCGTGTTCGAGGCCTTCGACCGCAAAGGCGAGTTCCGGGCCATCGCGGGCGGCGGTCGATACGACGATCTCGTCAAGTTGGTCAGTGGCGGGAAGGCCGACCTCCCCGCGCTGGGATTCGGCATGGGCGACGTGGTCCTCGCGGAACTGTTGAAGTCCCGGGGCTTGGTGCCCTCCTTCGCCGGCGCGGTGGACGTCGTGGTGCTCGTGGAAGACGAGGCGATGCGGGCGGAATCGATCGGGTTGGTGCAGCGCCTGAGGGAAGACGGGCGCGCGGTGGAATTCGCATTGGTTCCCACCAAGGGCGACAAGCAATTCAAGAGGGCCCTGGAATTGGGCGCGCGGGTGACGCTCCGGGTGCAGTCGACGCCCACGGGTCCCACGGTCCTCGTCAAAAGCCTTGCCGATCGCATCCAACGCGAGGTCGCGATGGCGGACTCCGTCGCCGCCTGCCGTCCGTGATCGAGGGGCGGGGTGGGTGGGTGGGTTTGCGCGAGCCGACTCCGGGCGAGCCCTGGTCTCCCGGAGTTCATGAGGAGTTCGCCGTTGCCTTAATCCGGATACCGACGAGACTGTTCACGCACCACACGCAGGTCCAACCGTCATGCCGTACCATCGATACCCACGCCCTCGTCGCGGAGGCTTCACCCTCATCGAGTTGCTCGTCGTGATCGCGATCATCGCGATTCTCGCCGGCATGCTGTTGCCGGCTTTGGCCAAGGCGAAACAAAAGGCCACCAGCATTTCCTGCCTCAACAACGAGAAGCAGATGATGATCGCGGCACTCACGTACGCCGCGGATTTCCGCGACTACTTCCCGCCCAACGGCGAGGGCAACGCGACCGTGGTCATGACGAACCCGCCGCCGGGCTTCGTCCCGCAGTACTGGGCCGAGGGTCGCGATGGGAACAACCTCGTCGAGAACACCGCGCAGGGCCTCGTGAACCCGAAGGTGTCGCTGCTCGCGAGCTACCTTCCCGCGAAGGGCAGTTTCAATTGCCCCGGCGAAACCGGGACGAGGGTCAACGGCAAGACGGTGAAGAACGCGCGGGATTACGGCCTCAATTCCTGGATCAATTGGTCCGACCCCGCGCCGTACTCCGGACAAGGAGACCCGATGTACGTGAATTTCCGCAAAACGACCGACGTGGGGTCGCCTTCCGATATTTTCACCTTTGCGGAAATCCATCCGCAGAGCGTGTGCCGACCGTTTTTCGGCGTCGACATGAGCCCCGGTGTCAACGGCGTATACCACGTGCCCGGCAACTACCATGGCGCGTCGTCGAACTTCTCGTTTTCCGACGGCCATGCCGAGGCGCATCGGTGGGTGAGCGGGTCCTTCAACAATCCCAAGTACAACGGGGACTACCACTCGGTCCACACCACCGGCGTCCCGGGCACGGCCAGCAAGCCCGATCTGGAATGGCTCCGGACGCGCACGACGTTCAAGCGGTAAAAACCGGGTGGTTGACGTGGGTGGCGGCGGCCCAGCCGCCACTTCCTTTCGTGTCGCCGCCGGCATTTTGCGGATCACGCCGCCGGCATCGATCCGGCTAAGCCGTATCCATGCAGTAAGAACTCGATTGGGTATCTCGCCAAGGCGCCAAGAATCCAAGAATCCAAGAATCCAAGAATCCAAGCATTCCCGACCGAGCCGGGACGGAACCCTGCGGTCGCGGCATGGGAATTCTCTCACGCCAAGGGAGACCAAGGCCGGCCAAAGCGCCATGAAGGTGGATTGGGAGGCCCCCATCGAATCCCACCGTTCGGTGAGAGGATACTCCGGTGGATTCGGCCCCTTTGATGGCCTTGGTCCGCCTTGGCGTGAAATAATTCCTCTACCGCGACTACATCGATCCGTCCTAGAGCGCGGGCGGCGCGATCGTGGCCACCGTTCCGTCGTGGCAACCCACCGCAATGACCCGGTCGTCGGGCGACCATGACAGGTCCCTGACGGCGGAGCCGAGGCGGACTTGACGGAGCGCTTGCGACGATTTTCCCGCGTTCCAGATGAGGACGTTTCCGTCCTCGCCCCCGCTGGCCAGAAGGTGTCCGGACCGCTGGTAGGAGAGCACGGTCACCTTTCCCACGTGGCCGTCCAGAATGCGCGGGGTGGTCCCGCCGGGTCCCTTGCCGCTGCAATCCCACACCATGATGGCGTGCCCCCCGCCGGTCGCGAGATAGCGACCCGTGCGGTGCCACGCGAGTTCGCGCACCTTGGCCTCGTATCCCGACATCGCGAGCTCCTCGCCCGGACGATATGGCTGTTCCCAAACTTGGATCGCGTTGTCCTGGGTTCCGCCCACGACCCAGCGGTCGTCGGGCGACCAGGCCACGGAGAGGACGGACGTCTTCCAGGGCAACAACCCGACCGCTAGGGGGCCTTCGAGTTCGTAGAGATGCACCCCGCCGTAGCACGCGACGGCGAGGCGCGTCGCGTCGCGTCGCCATGACAAACCCGTGAGCGTGCTCTTGTGATCCTTGAATGGGCCCACCCATCCGCGGCGCGCGTGCCAAAGGCTCAGCGATTTGCCCGCGCCTACCGCCAGCCATTCGCCTTCCGGCGACCACGCCAATTGTTCGGCCCAAGCCGATCCCGCGTCGAATTCCCCCGCGGGCGAACCATCCGCCGGATTCCAGAACCGCACCTTCCCATCCTGTCCCACGCTGGCGATGCGCGGGCCCGCGGGATTCCAGAGCGCCCGAAAGGCCCCGCCGTCGTGGCCGGCCATCCCAAGCGGGTCCGGACGTCCCGGTCCGGCGATCCAAAGGCGTCCCTCGACTCCCGCGACGACGAATTCGTCCGACGCGGGCGACCAGGAAACCGATGCGACCGCATCGGGCAGTTTGTGGATCCAATCCGCCGCGCGCAGCGGGATCGACGTCGCGGGAGGCATCGTGGGATCAGGCGAGGCAGCGGCGGAAACCGGTGTTGAGCGCCTCGCGGTCGAGGTTTCGCCCGATGAACACGATCTGGCTGCGGCGGGTTTCGTCGTCCTTCCACGGACGATCCGCCTTTCCCTCGAACAGCATGTGGACGCCTTGGAACACGAACCGGTTGGCGGTGCCCTTGAGGTTGAGGATGCCTTTCATCCGGAAGATGTCCTGTCCCTTGGTCTGGAGCAGTTCGCTGAGCCAGGCATTGAGCTTTTTCGGGTCGAGCTCGCGGGCCTCCTCGATGCCGACGCTGGTGACGGTCTCGTCGTGCGTGTGGTCGTGCCCGTGTCCGCCGTGGGTGTGCTCGTGGACGGGCTCGAGTTTCTTGCCGCCGACCAAAAGGGCTCCCTCGAATTCAGCGATGGCGTGTTGGGTGAACAGTGCGTAGTTGCCGTGCTCGGGAATCGCGATCCGGAACTCGCTGCGATCCGTGCCCAGCATGAGTTTGTGCGGCTTCTTGCCCGGCTTGATCACGCCGCCCGGACGGACGCCCATCGCGATCTGCCCGAAGGCTTGCGCCGCCACGCTCTCCGCGTCGTGGAGCGCGTCGTGCAATCCGCCGTCGCAATGGTCTCCCTCGCCGTGCGCATGCCCGTGCCCGTGGCCATGATCGTGATCATGGTCGCACTTCTCCCCGCCGTGTTCGTGGCCGTCCCCGTGCGCGTGCTCGTCTTTGTGATCGTGCCCATGTCCGTGCTCGTGGTCGCACTTCGCTTGGGCCTCGTCGTGGGAATGTTCGTGCGCGTCGAGTTGCAGGAGCACCACTCCCATCACGGGATCCGGACCCGACTCGAGTCGCAGGATGTGCTCGCCGGCGTCCAGATGGTACGCGCCGCTCCATTCGAACGGCAGGTCGCGGTCAAGGAACCCCGGCTCCAACGTCAACTTGTGGTCGAGATCAAAGGCGTGGATATCAAGGACCAGATCGACCGACAGATCGCTCTGGGTCGTGTGGTGGATCTTCGCGACGGCATTCATCGACCGGATCCGTTGTTCCAAACGCGCGAGTTCGTCCGCGCCCACCAGATCGATCTTGTTGAGGAGGATCCTGTCCGCGAACGCGATCTGTTCCTTCGCCTCGGGCGCGTCGTCGATGTGCAGCGCGATGTGTTTCGCGTCGACGACGGTGACGATGCCGTCGAGACGGAACCCCGCCTTGACCTCGTCGTCCGTGAAGAACGTCTGCGCCACGGGGCCGGGATCAGCCAATCCGGTCGTCTCCACCAGGATGTAGTCGAACCGATCGCGGCGCTTGAGGAGTTGGCCGAGGATCCGGATGAGGTCGCCGCGCACGGTGCAGCAGAGGCAACCGTTGTTCATCTCGAAGATCTCCTCGTCGGCATTGATCACGAGTGCGTTGTCGATGCCGATCTCGCCGTATTCGTTCTCGATGACGGCGATGCGCTTGCCGTGGCGCGCGGTGAGGATGCGGTTGAGGAGCGTGGTTTTTCCGGCTCCAAGAAAACCCGTGAGAACGGTGACCGGAATGCGCGTGTCGGTGTTGGCCATAGTGCTGCGAGAGCGGACACCGTACGCGGCGAGGGTCGTCGTGGCAAACGCGGCGCGCGGGAACGAAGTCTCCGTTGCCCAAGGCCGTCGCGTCGCTCAAAGTCACTACCTTGAACGGCGCGACCGCCAACGCATGGCCAGAGGATCCGCGGCGGGGACGATATTCCCCGCTGGCGTGGGCGTTGTTGATCTCGGTCGCGCTTCACGTCGGTGGCATCGTCGGTTGGGAAGGCGCGCGGATCATTGCCCGGGCTTTTCCCGGGCTCTTCCCGAAATCCGTTCAGGACGCGTTGTTGCCGAAGACCGAGACCGTCAAACGCGACGAGTTGCGGCCGACTCCGGCGGTTCGCCCGCCGTCGGAGGAAGACGTCGAGATCCCGCTGACCTTCATCGAGGTGGATCCCTCGCTCGCGGCGAAGGAGACGCCGAAGTCCGCGAAGTTTTATTCGACCGACAACACCCTCGCGGCGAATCCCAACCCGCCGAAGATCACTGCCCCCGTGCCGAGGATCGACGGCCAGCGGCCCGACATCGCGCGCACCTTCGACGTGGTGAAGCCCGCGCCGCCGACACCCGCACCGGCACCCTCACCCCCCGTGCCCGAGCCTGCAACGGCCGCCGTCAAACCTTCGACCGAGGCCACTCCGCAGCCGTCGCGCGTCCCGCAGGAGAAGGCCGAGAAACTCGATCCGGGTGGGTTGAAGGCGGGCGAGACGCAATTGGCGAAGGCCAATCCGGAGGCGGTCGTGGAGCGTCCGCAGCCCCGACGTGAGTCGCGCGAGGCGCAGGCGGCGCAGCAGGAGCAAGCCCCGCCCGAACTGCAGCCCGTGCGCAGGCCCATCAAGCGCCTCGCCGATGCCCGGCAACAAAAGGGCATCATCGTCGGCGAGAAAATGAAACAGGAGGGGGGCGTGGAACGCCTCTCCATCGACGCGTCGTTCGACGTCCGGAAATCGCCCTACGGCGACTATGACCGGGCCTTCATCGCGGCGGTGCAGCAACGCTGGTATTCGCTTTTGCAAGAGCACCATTTCGCCTTCGAGCGCGGCGGAAAAGTGACGCTCAAGTTCAAGCTGAGATCCGACGGCTCGATCGCGGACATGGAGCAAATCGAATCCGAGGTCGGCGATGTCTGGGGGTTCCTTTGCGAAAGCGCGGTCCTCACCCAGGCCCCGTTCGCCCGGTGGCCCGCCGACATGCGGCGGTTGGTGGGCGCGGATGCCCGCGAGATCACCTTCACGTTCCACTATTACTACTGATCGGGCGCGGGAAACTCCCCGTTGGGTTTTGCTGCAAGGAAGGGAGACAAGGGAGACAAGGGAGATGTGGGGCGCCTCCGAATGGCTGCGACGAGTGGGCCAAACTCCCTCCGGACGCGGGGAATTCGGCACTCTCTTTTTTCTCCGTTTCCTCCGGTTGCCCCCCCGAAATCGTTTCTGGCTAAGCCGCATCCATGCAGTAGCAGCCGAGGAATTATCTCACGCCAAGCCGGGCCAAGGCCATCCAAGGGGGCAAAGACCGCCGGCGTGTCGGTTCACCGAACGGTGGGATCCAATCTCTGGTTCCCAATACACGGTCCCGCCTTCTTGGCCGGCCTTGGTCCCCCTTGGCGTGAGAGAATTCCCATGCCGCGACCGCAGGGTTCCGTCCCGGCTCGGTCGGGAATGCTTGGATTCTTGGCGTCTTGGCGCCTTGGCGTGTTACCCAATCGAGTTCTTACTGCATGGATACGGCTAAGCCGGGCTGTCCGGGGCGATCAAATCCAGGATCAACGCCGCGGCGCGGTCGCAAGCCCCCGGTGGCCCAAGCGATCCCACGGTTTTTTCCAACGCGGCGCGATTCGCACGCAGCGCGTCGGGATCCCGCAACCATCGGAGCGCGGCGTCGCCGATCGCGTCCGGGGTCGCCGCATCCTGGATGAACTCGGGCATTACGGGCGCGTCGGCCAGCAGGTTGGGCATCGCGAGATACTTTACCTGGATCAGCCGTTTCCCGATCGCATGGGTGCTCCACGAAGTGCGGTAGAGAGCGATCGTCGGAACCCCGTGCCACGCGCATTCGAGCGTGACGGTGCCCGTCGAAGCGAGCGCGAGCGTCGCGCCGCACAACGCTTCGGACAAACCGCCGACCTCCGGCGTCGGGCCGTCGAGTCCCTCGCGTCGTGCGATCACGCGTGCGCGCGTGGCCAGCGACTCGTTTGGAAGGACTAGCCGTGCCTCGACCGGATGCCCGGCACGGATGTGCTCCAAGGCCCGCAACAGCACCGGCAGATGGCGTTCGAGTTCGCCGGTACGACTTCCGGGGAGTAGGACGATCCGCCGCGGACCGGGAATGTCTGATGGCTTGGGCGCGGTGCCGCCATGACGATCGACCAACGGGTGTCCGACGAACCGGAACCGAGCCCGCGGCGCATGGCGGGCGTACCAATCCTTTTCGAAAGGCAGGATTCCGAGCAGGAGATCGTGGACTTCCTCGAAGACTCGCGCGCGTCCGGCGCGGGATGCCCAGACCTGAGGCGACACGAACTGGACGATCCGCGGATTCCAGTCCGTGCCACGCGTCCGTCGGCGCAGGGCCTTCGCGAAGCGCAGGTTGAAGCCGCCGTAGTCCACGCCGACGACGACATCGGGGCGCAATTCGAGCGCCCGTTGCATCAGGTCGTCGAAGATCCGACGGAACTCCGGGTATTTACGAAGCGCTTCCCAAAGTCCGATGACGGAATGACGGGTGAGGTCGACGAGCAATTCCGCGCCTGCCCGCGCGAGGAGTTCTCCGCCGGCGGCGACGAACGTTGGCTCGATGTCACGACCGGGCGCGGCGCGTCGGATGGAAGCGACCAATTCGGAGGCCAATTGGTCCCCGCTCGGTTCCCCGGCGATCAGCATGAAGCGGCAAGCGCGCACCGGACGCATCCTGCGCGGGCGGGGGCCGAGGGTCGAGAGCAGGGAGCGGCTTCCGCGGACCGTGACGCTTCCGAAACGTGGCCGCCGTCGTGAGACGGTGGAGCATTGCCAAGCACCGCGCTCGCCCAAGCCCAGCGCGGGCGGGGACGCCCGCGACTACCGCAGGCGAGACGCCCGCGCTACGAACGAAGCGGGGCGAAGGGACGCGCGCCACGAAACCCGGATTGGGATTCGTCGCGGGGTTTGGCTACGATGGCCGAATGCGCGATGGCAACGGACTCCGATGCGAACGGAGAGCCGCGTGAACACGGGACGCGAAACCGAGCCGGCCCGCGGCAAGGGGCGTATCCTCGTCATCCGCGGCGGCGCGCTCGGCGATTTCATCCTCACGATGCCCGTGCTGGCGGCGTTGAAACGGTCGTTTCCCGACGCGCATCTCGAGGTGCTCGGATATCCGAAGCCCGCGTCGCTGGCCGTGGCAGCGGGCATCGCGGACGGCGTGAGGGCCCTCGAATCCCGTGCCCTCGCCGGGTTCTTCGCGCGCGGCGGGGAGCTTTCCAAGGAGTGGTCGGACTACTTCGCCGGGTTCCATGTCATCGTGAGTTTTCTTTATGATCCCGACGGGTTGTTCCGCGACAACGTGCGGCGGGTCACCAAGGCGCAATTCGTCGCCGGACCCCACCGGCCGAACGAGGGGGCCGCGTCGCACGCGACCGAACAGTTGATGGTGCCCTTGCAACGGTTCGCGATCTTCGATGCGGATCCGGTCCCGCGTCTTGGAATGCAGGCAGCGGGGGCGACCAATGCACCCCGACTCGTGGCCGTGCACGTGGGCAGTGGATCCGAGACGAAAAATTGGGCGGAGGAGAATTGGGCGGAGCTTCTGGCGACGTGGATCGAGCAGACCGATTGGCGGATCGTGCTGGTGGGCGGGGACTGCGAGGGAGAGCGGGTCGAGCGCCTGAGCCGCGCGTTGCCCGAAGGACGTCGCCGGATTTGGTTCAACCGGCCGTTGACCGAACTGGCGTCGGACCTTGCGTCGTGCGCGTTTTTCGTCGGGCACGATTCCGGCATCTCGCATCTTGCGGCCGCGGCCGGCGCGCGCGGGCTCGTACTTTGGGGCCCGACCAACGAGACCGTGTGGCGTCCGCTCAGCGACCGATTCCTGACGCTCCGGCACGCCGGCGGCTTGGCGCGGTTGCCGGTGTCCGTGGTCGATGCCCGCGTGCGCGAGTGTCTCCGCGGCGCGTGATGAGCAGCGCTGCCGCGGAAAATTGGCGTGGGGCGGCCTTGCCAATGCCGCTAGTGTGGTCGCGTGAACCGGGTCCGGATCAAAATCTGCGGCATCACGCGGGAAGACGACGCGATGGCGGCGGTCGACGCGGGCGTCGATGCCGTGGGCTTCGTCTTCGTCGGGGGAACGCCCCGGCACATCGGGACCACGGCGGCACGCCGCATCATCCTGCGCCTGCCGCCCTTCGTCTCGACGGTCGGGTTGTTCGTCGATGCCGACGCGGAGACGATCGCGGAAACCATCGCGGAGACGGGCATCGACACGGTCCAACTGCACGGCGCGGAAACGCCCGAATTCGCGGCGCGGTGGCGGGCGCGCTCGAAGGTGATGAAGGCGTTCCGTATCCGTGGGGCCGAGTCGCTCGAGTCGCTCGACGCGTTCAAGGGCCACGTGGACGCGTGGCTTCTCGATGCGTTCGTGGCGGGCAAAGCGGGTGGCACCGGCGCGAAATTCGATTGGGATCTGGCGGTAGAGGCGTCGGTCCGCGGCGTGCCACTCATCCTGGCGGGCGGCCTGAATCCCGGAAACGTCGCGGACGCGGTGTCGCGGGTCGGGCCGTACGCCGTCGATGTCTCGAGCGGCGTGGAATCCGCGCCGGGGAAGAAGGACGCGTCCAAAATCCGCGCGTTGGTGAAGGCGGTGCGCTCCGTGGACCGAGCCGGCTGAGCCGGAACGGTTCGTTCGGAAAACGGGAATTCCCCACGCCAAGGGGGACCAAGTCCGACCCAGGCGCCATGAAGCCGGATCGGGATGCCCTCGTCGAATTCCAACGTCCGATGAAATTCCATCCCGGCGGACTTTGCCTCGCTTGGATGGGCTTGGTCCGGCTTGGCGTGAAAAATTCCGCGGCCGCCACTGGCTGCTTCCGGCCGAGCCGTCGGACCCGCCTTGGTCCTCGACATTCGCGGAAGCGGATCCCTAGCGTCGCCGTCGCCGTCGCCGCGGCGAGGACGGGCTCAGGGCCGGCCGCCGCGGGGTGCGCCATCATGTTCTCCACGTTGGACGAGTGTTCCGTCATCGGGTTGCCGCGGGTCCAGGATGCCCGGGGTTCGCTCAGCTTCGTCGAGGGCGGGCGGCACTGTCCTTTCGCGATCGCGAGGTTGTTCTACATGTATGGATTCGCGGTGGGCACGCGTCGCGGCGGGCACGCGCACCGCGAGTGCCAGCAATTCCTGATCGCGCAGGAAGGGCGCTTCGAAATCACGCTCCACGATGGATCGGCCGAGAAAACGTTCATGCTGTCGCGTCCGGACCAAGGCCTGAACATCCCCGCCGGAATCTGGGTGTCGCTGGTTTCCCTCGACGAACGATCCGTGATCACCGCGTTGGCCAGCGCGCCGTACGACGAGACGGACTATCTCCGGGACTTTGGGGCGTTCCTCGCTTGGCGGCAATCGGGCGGAATGCCGTTGGCACTGACCGACGGCCGGATCCTGGTGCGACCGTACCGTGCCGGCGACGCCGCGGCGTTCTCGCGGTCGGCCATCGAGTCGGCGGCGGAAGTGGGGCGTTGGCTGGCGTGGTGCCGACCCGACTTCGACGTCGACCGGGCGGCGGCGTACATCCGCCGCTCGCTCCCGGCGGGCGCGCACGCGGACGCGTATTCGCTCGGGGTTTTCGACGCGACCGACGGCGGGGCGCACGCGGGAGGGATCGCGATCAACCGGATCGATTGGGACGCACGCTGCGGCAACCTGGGATATTGGATCGCGACACGGGTCGCCGGGCGCGGATTCGGGCGGGCGGCGGCGAAGTTGATGTGCGCGTTCGCGTTCGAAACGCTCGGCCTCCGGCGTATCGAGATCCAGGTGGAGTTGGGGAACACGGGAAGCCGGCGGATTGCCGAGGGACTCGGCGCCCGGCACGAGGGCACGCTTCGCTCGCGCGTGCATCGCGATGGAAGTTGGCACGACGTCGAGGTCTTCGGGTTGTTGCGGGACGAGTTCCCGCCGCCGACGGAACCGAAATGAAACGAAGGGTCCGGAACATCCTGCGACGGGTTCGCGCAGCGCTCGCCGGCAACGCTCGGTGGCGCCGGTTGGTCCTTGCCCGCTGGAAGCGCTGGCTGGGCGGAATCGAGTGGGAAGGCGAGCCGTCGATCGAGGTGCCCCTTCGTTGCGACGGCGCGGGCAAGGTGTTCCTCGGGCGTTCGGTGGCTCTGGGCTTCGCGCTGGCACCGCGGCTTGCCGACGGCGAGGTCACCCTGCAGGCGCGATATCCCGATTCCCGGATCGGGATCGGTTCGGGTACCCACTTGTCCAACAACGTCACCGTCATCGCCGTGACGTCCGTGACCATCGGTCGCGACTGTCTCGTCGGTGATCAGGTCGTCATCTTCGATTCGGATTTCCACCACCTCGATCCCGTCACCCGTAATGCGCCGAATCCGCCGACGCTCCCGGTGACGGTCGGCGACCGTGTTTGGATCGGCTCCCGCGCGATGTTGCTGAAGGGAGTCCGGGTGGGCGACAACTCCGTGATCGCCGCCGGCGCCGTGGTGGTCGCGGATGTTCCGGCGAATTCCATCGTCGGTGGCGTGCCCGCGCGGGTGATTGGCACGGTTCCCGGAACGAACGCGCCGACCGTCACGCCGTCGTGATCCCATGGTAAGCTTTCTCAATCTCAAGGACGTCAACGCGCCGTATCGGGACGCGCTCGTCGCCGCGGCTACGCGGGTGATCGACTCCGGTTGGTTCGTCCACGGACGCGAGCACGAGGCGTTCGAACAGGAATTTTCCGCGTGGCTCGGCGGTGGGATCACCATTGGCGTGGCCAACGGACTCGACGCGCTGACCCTCGTGCTGCGCGCGTGGAAGCAGGAAGAATTCCTGCGCGACGGCGACGAGGTCATCGTCCCGGCGAACACGTACATCGCGTCGATCCTTGCGGTGACCGAGAACGGTTTGGTCCCGGTACTCGTGGAGCCGGATGAACGGACCTTCAATCTCGATCCATCGCGCCTCGAGGCCGCGTGGACGCCGCGCACTCGCGTGGTGTTGCCGGTCCATCTTTACGGGCAAGCGGCGGACATGCCGGCGATCACGACGTTCGCGTCGCGGCACGGCCTGCGGATTCTGGAAGACTGCGCGCAGGCCCACGGGGCCACGGTCGGGGGACGCCGCGTCGGCCTGTGGGGCGACGCCGCCGGGTTCAGTTTTTATCCCGGCAAAAACCTCGGCGCTCTGGGAGACGGCGGCGCGATCGTGACCCGCGATCCGGATTTGGCCGGACGCCTCCGTGCGCTGCGGAACTACGGGTCGCACGTCAAATACGAGAATCGTTGCCAGGGGCCGAACTCCCGGCTCGACGAAATGCAGGCGGCGTTGTTGCGAGTGAAACTCCCGCATCTCGACGCGGAGAACTCGCGGCGCCGGGCCGTCGCACGGCGCTATCGTGGCGCCATAGCGAATCCCCTCGTGTCGTTGCCGTGGTGCGGCGGGGACGAGTCAAGCCACGTGTGGCACCTGTTCGTCGTGCGCGTCGCGTCGCGCGAACTGTTCGTCCGGCATCTGGCCGACGCCGCCATCCAGACGATGGTCCATTATCCGATCCCGCCGCATCGCCAGGAATGCTATCCGGCGTTCCATGGACTGGACCTTCCCATCACGTCGGCGATCCATCGCGAGGTGGTCAGTCTCCCCATGGGTCCGGCGCTGACGGACACCGAGGCGGACGCGGTGATCGCCGCGGTGAACGCGTATCGAGGTTGACCCGGGCGCTCGGAGGATCCTGCCGTGGGAGAAAGGGCCCGCGTCGCGATTCGCTGGGGAGACGCCGGGTTGGGCACATCTTGCCACTATCCCTGGATCGCTGGGAAGGGGACCCGAATTTGTTACAGGAGGTAACAGAGGAAACGGAGGTGTGCACCGGTGGGTTGCTGCGATAGCCCGAATGACTCGGTCTCCGTTGCCTCCGTTACCTCCTGTAAAAAATTTCCTCGGTCCGTTTCCTGATGATCGGGGCAGTGTCAAGATGCGCCCCGCCGGGTTCGATGAGGGAGCGATGGCTTGCATGGGGTGGCGGGTTCTGTTCGTTCGTCGCGCCAAGTGCGCCCCCTTGAATATCGACCCGACATCGACGGGCTTCGTGCGCTCGCAGTGCTCTCGGTGGTGTTCTTTCATTTGGAGCTCGGCTTGCTTCGCAACGGATACCGCACGAGGCCCTGGTTGCCTTCGACCGGGCCCGTCTCGACGCGATCCATCGCAAGCTTCGCGTCTGCATCATGGTCATGCGCTGCGACGTCGCGGAGTTCGCCGATATGGAACGGACACTCGACGAGATCGCCGCGAATTCGCACCTCGTCTTCATCCAAAAGCCACCGGTCCTGAACTCCGGCGATCAATGCACGGTGGACGTGTTCGGCGGATATTGGCGAAAGCCGGGATCCTTCGAACCCCTCAGCATCCGGGAACCGCGGAACGAGCATGCTCGGCGACGTCGGTTCGAATCGGCGTTGCGCGGGCATTTTGCGGGGAATCCAAACTTCACGTTCCTCGAAACGGAGGGCGAGTTCGTCGGGCCCGACGGCCGGATCCGTTGGTGGGACGGAAAATCCAAACTCCACTACATCGACGATAATCATTTGTCCGAAGCAGGCGTCGCGTTGTTCGCGGATCGATTGGATCGGGCACTCCGCTCGCTGCTCGAGCCGGCGTCCCGCTGAGGAAAGGCCGCGGCGTGCCCGAGCAAGGTCGTGCCCCTTCGGAAGGTTTTGGCGGGAGATGCGTTTCCCGGCGTGCTCACTGAGTCCGTGGCGCCAAACTTCGCGGACTTGGGGTGTCGGGCGATGATTCTTCCCACGACGCTCGGACTCCGGTCCCAACGCTTCTGCAAATCGCGGTTGCATGGGGCGAGGGATCGCGGCGCTGGGCGACCGATTGGAGTTTGTCGTTGTCACCCGCGAATCGGCAAACGCATCGCCACCGGCGAAAATGGAATCCGCTGCCGAACGCCCCGTGGGCAGCATCGTGATCGCGGCGTACAACCGCGCGCGATTGCTGGAGAAGGCCGTCCGGAGCGGGTTGGCGCAGAGTCATCCCGGGGTCGAGATCGTTGTTTCGGACGACGCGAGTCCCGACGATTCCGTGGCGGTGCTGCGCTCGATCGGCGATCCGCGTCTCCGGATCAACGCGCAGCACAAAAACGTGGGCGTGCGGGACAACTGGACCGCGGCGCTGCGCATGGCACGCGGCGAGTTCGTCGTCTTTCTGGGCGACGACGATTTCCTCAGCGAGAATTTCGTCCAACGTCACCTCGCGGTATTCGCCGCCCGGCCGGTACTTGCGGCGGTGTTCTGCCCGTTGGCGGGAATTTCGGCCGACGGGACAGCCCGAGGAGTCCTTGCGGAGCCATTCCCGGTGGATGAAGCGACGCCGGCTTCGGCCGTGATCGGAAAACTGTTGGCCAGCCAGATTTTCTTGTCGGGGTGGGAGCAAAAGGAGACTGGCGGGAGTTCAAAAGGAGACTGCTGTGGGGATACCGCCGCCGTGGCGAGGCATGAGGAGGCCTGAGC
This sequence comes from Verrucomicrobiota bacterium, assembly GCA_025363585.1. GTDB lineage: Bacteria > Verrucomicrobiota > Verrucomicrobiia > Limisphaerales > UBA9464 > UBA6176. Next base: position 24,245 of record JANYDN010000328.1, read on the forward strand.
GTAGCGAAGGCC
>JANYDN010000366.1 GCA_025363585.1 Verrucomicrobiota bacterium
AGGCCACGCGGGCGGCGGTGTTGGCCGCGCTCACCGCCTTGGGCACGCCGGGATTTCTCGAGCCCGGCGACATCGTGTTCCTCTATTTCTCGTGTCACGGACAGACCTTGGGGGAGGGGCCCACGCTGCGGCCGGACCGGCTGGTGGGAAATGCAATCAACTATCTCATGCTTTCCGACGGACCCTTGTTCAATTTCGAAATCCTGGAGCGTTTGGCCCGGATCCCGAGCAAGGTCCGGTTGTTCACGATGTTCGACGCCTGCCACGCGGGCATCGGCACGAACCTCGAGACGGGGCGGGGCAGCTTTGCGGGCGAGGCGGCGCACGCGACGCTGGAATCTTTGAAAAAGGCGGCCATTCGCGATGCCGGGCTGCAAAGGGCGTTTTCCACCGCCGCGAATCCCAATCTCATTCAAAACGCGACGGTGCAGATCGAGGGAGGCACTCCTCCGCCTGGTTTGAACCCCATCATTATACCCGTTCTTCGGATAACCGAGCTGCTGGTGAATACCCTCATCACGCGACTGTTGGATCTCAAGTCCGGCTTGGTCCATTTCGGCGCGGCGCGGGACGAGGCAACTGCCCGCGGTGGCGCGGTGGGAAGCGTGTTCACCCGCCTATTTTACCGATTGGTCACGGAGACTGGCCACGAGACCCACTATCCGGATTTTTTCCGAGAGCTTCGTTCCCGTTCGTCGTCGTCGCATCCGCCGGTCGCGGAATACCTGCCGCGTTCGGGCGCCGCGGGTGCCGGCGACGACGTCGAGATCCCAATGCCAATTCATTATGCCAACCGCCAATCCGTCCTTCAGATCTAATACCGTGGATTCCCGCATCGATAGCCCCAAATCCGAATCCCGATCCGGCTTGGGTGCTCTCCTGATGTCCGTTGCAATCGGACTATCGTCGATCTCCTGTTCAAACCTTCGTTCCACGGAGATGTCTGACAAGTACACGACGCGGGAGGGAAATACCGGCTATTGGAAGACCCATGATTTGGATGTGAAGCGAACCGGCAGCAGTGCATTGGTGAGGTATTATCTCCCGGTGCCTTATGTCCAGGTCTACGCCTATGAGGTGCGGCTTCTGGGCAAGGACACGCTGCGGGTCGGATTTCGGCCGGTGGTGGCTCCCGACACGGAGCATCCGTTCCTGATCGACCACAATTTCAGCAGCCTGGTGGACGACAACCTGCAGATCACCACGTCGCCGGAAGGCTTGCTCGAGTACGTGGGTTATCGCCGCGAACCGAAGGTCGTCGAGGCAGCGGGGGCGTTGGCGCGGGCGGCCCTGTCGATGGCCGCGCCGTTGCCGGGTCCCTTCAAGGGCGACGACGGGCTGCCGGAATTCTCGAGATTGGTCTACAAAGAGAATTTCAAGGTGACCCAAGGTGGGAAACACCTTGATGGCGGCAATCCGGTCAGTTCCCATTGCGTGTATATTGCCGGCAGAATGTTTAATATATCCACGGCGCTTTTGACCGAAGAATCTTCGATGAAGTCCGAATCGTCCGGGACCAATGTCTATCGGAGAAGCGTCCGAGGACTGCATCACCGCCCTTTGATGCCATTGCGGGTCACGGTCAGCGAACTCGGTTCGACCGATCCCGGTCAGGCACCGAGCCGCGAATTCGTCTTCGGCAGCACCAATCTATCGAACGAGATCAGGTTTTCATCGCCGATAGACTCGTCGAGGCCGTCCGGTGCCCTTCGGTTCCCGAACCAAAATGAGCGGAGGAATCTCGCGGGCTCCGGAATTGACTCCTCTAGTACGAATCTATTGGTCCTCGAGCACACCGAAGCTGCCATCAACATCAGCGACATCGTGTATTGTCCCAATCCCGAACTTGTGGACACGTTCTTCATCCCGACGGCATTCATCGCCCCGCAATCCTTCGAGATTCAGCTGGCCGGAGGATCTGTCTACGACGTGAAGATCCATCGCAGGAGCGAGGTCCTGGCATTCGCCAACGGCGTTTCGGAGTTCACCGGCAGCTTTGTCCGCATTCCGGCCGGACTATTTACGTTCACCGTGGTCCACGAGTCCAAGTCGGCCGACGGGATCATGGGAGACTCCTCGGACGGCGGGGGGAAATCGCCGGGCAACTACCGGCCCCACACGGACAAGAGCCCGGGGAATTATAGGCCGCACACGGACAAGGATTGAGCCGCGTCAGGGCGACGTGGGTCTCGTGCGGGTTTCTCCCGCGTCCCAGCGGACCAGTATGCCGGCATCGGTGATTCCGTAGAGGGTTCTTGAGTCGGGACCGAGCGCGAGCTTCCTCAACTGGTGGGCGCCCTTGCGGGCTGCAAGCCGTGGATGGCCGATCGTGGTGAGAAAGATTCCGTCGTGAAGCCGGTTGAAGGCGATTTCCCCATCGTTCCCCGCAGTCACGAAGCGATCCTCCGAAGGGATCGCAATGATGTCGTAGTTGTTCTCGAGACCGGTCGTCAGACGCTCGTGTTTCCCGGGCCGATCAATCTCGATCGAAAGCACCGTGTGGCGGTCGCATGCCAAGAGGCAGCGTTGGTTGCCGGGAAGGAACGCCGCCGCGAAAACCGTGCGGTCAACTTTGTGTTCTGAGCGGAGCGCGCCGGTTTTCATGTCATGGAACCGAGCGGTACCCTCACCGACCACGGCGCACAGCGCCCCATCTTCGGAGAGGGCCACGTCATTCCAAGGGACACGGTCGGGAGCCGGATGCACCACGAATGGCCGTGTCGGAGGGAGCGTGGTGATGACGATCCCGTCGTCGGAAAGGATCACTGCGCTGGTGCCGTCCGCGTTGGCGAGTCCCACTGGATTCCCTCCCAAGTCAGGCAGCGGGGTCTCGGTACGTAGGCCATGCACGGGGTCGACGTGTATCAATCCGTCGTTCGTTGAAATGGCCCAGACGTGGTTGTTTGAGATGTGAATCGGGGACCGAACGCCGGGAACGGTTCCGATCCGGCTGAGCGATCGTGGGTCAAGCAGCGCGAGATCTCCTCGGCTGTCCGGAACCGCGACCTTTCCTGAATCCCGGGCAACGGTCACATGGAATGCGCCGCCGCCAGCCTTCAGGCCTTCCACCGCGCGGCCATGGTCCGGCGACACCGTAAGGTCCCAGTACCGAATCGCACCCGAGGTGTCTCCCGTCGCGATGGATTGGCCGTCGGGGCTCCATGCGATGCATTTGATGGACGCCCGGTGGCCGTGCAATTCGAGTCGTACCTCTAGAGTTTCGGCGTCGTGTAGCCGGACGACTTGGTCCTCGCCACCCGAAGCGAGGGTGTTTCCGTCGGGCGAAAAGCCAAGGGATGTCAGTGTACCGAACCGACGGGCCAGGCTTTGCTTGAAGTGGAGGCCCGAGCGAACCGTAAGGCTTCCTGTTTTGTGTTCCGCATAGGCGAACTGACGTCCATCGGGCGACATCGCGTCGGCTTTGGGTTCCTCAATGGGGTGGAACTCCGGCAAAGCCGGCGACGGATCGGCGAGATCGTGGAAATAGTATTGTGCCGAGTAGGAATCACCGGAGCCGATCGCCTCGATGGCCACCATGGTCCGGCCGTCGCGCGCGACATAACAACGCCAAGGGACCGCGTTGGAAGGTGGTGATCCCCATCGGACCCACGATATCGTTTGGCGCGCGTCCGCTTGGACGAAACCGATCTCGCCGGGACGGCCGTTGTCGGCGAACGGGAAGGCACCGTCTTTCGTGAGGATGCCCGCGCGCCGGTTGGTTCCGTCATGAAGGTCGGGCGACCGTACGGCGGTGTCGACGTTCCAGATTGCCAGCGGTTTTCCCAATGGGGTCGGCCGGGTGCCAATGATCCTGTGGTCATCGAGCCATCCCCCGAGCGCATTGAAGTTGGTGATCACGCGCTCGTGTTTTAGTCCACGGGCAACGAACACCTGCAAATTCGATTTGGAACTTTGGGCGGCCAAACGGCGTCCGTCTGGACTGAACGCCATGTATTCTATTTCCTCGCCCGGGACCATGGCCACCGTTGCGGGATCGCCAATGACCTCTTGCCGGAGCAGGTCCAGTTCGAGGCTCGGTCCCCCGAGCGCGGCCTCGGGTTGGTCAAGTGCCTCGCTCGCGTCTTTGAGCCGCCCCTGGGAAATCTTGTAGGTGGCTCTTGCTAGAATCGACCGATGGAGCGCGAACGCTTTCGCCCGCTCGCTTCCCCGGTAGTAGAAGGCGAGCCCGGTCGCCAGCAATGCCAAGGGCACTGCGACCAAGGCCATGCGAACTGTGGTGCGGAGCCATCGCTCGGTCCTGCGCAGCCGGCCCACGCTTTGGCCGGCTTCGAGAAGCTTCAGTTCGTCGCGCAGGGAAGCGGCGGACTTATACCTAATGGCCGGGGCAATCTCGCAGGCGCGAAGCCATACCAAGTTGAGTTCGCAAAGTGCGTCCGCGTCGTCGCGGCGGTCCCAGTCGTCGGGCGGCGTCGGACACTCCGTGTGGGGCGACGATCCGGTCGCGGCGACGAAGAGCGTTTTCCCGAGGCTATAGATGTCGGCCGAAGGCGTTCCGGGACCTTCGGGGGCGGTGTAACCCGGGGTTCCGGCGACCGTCCGGGTCGCGTCGAAGGAGCGGACCAGATCGATGTCGGCGAAGATGGGCTCGCCGCGGAGGAATATTATGTTGGACGGCTTGATGTCCTGGTGGACGACGCCCGCCGCGTGGAGTTCTGCGAGGGCACCCGCGAGTCGGGCGCCCATGGCGATGGTCTCCGGGGCCGAGAGGTGTCGTCGAGGGTCGCGGTGGCAAAGCTCGGCGAGCGTGAGGGGCTCGTACTCCTCGACCGAGAAGTTCCCGGGATCGATCTCGCGCCCGGTGCGGGCGTCGTCCGCCAGCGGCATGGTATAGTGGAAGAACCGGCCGCCGGGATCCTGCTTGATGTCCAGAACGGCGATGGCGGGGAAACGGTTCGGAGCGGCGTGGCGGAGGTATTCCTCGAGCCCGCGGCGGACGCGTTCGGCCCTGCCGCGGCGTTGCGCGCGGTCGTGGTCGGTGGAATCGGAATCGTTCTGGAGCCAGACGATCTTGAGGGCGCGGTGGATGCCGAGGAGCACGTCGCGCGCGAGCCAAACCTCCCCGTAGGAACCGCCGCCGATGCGCCGCAACAGGTCGTAACCCGACACGGGAGGGGCGTCCGGGTGGCTCATTGCCCGACGATTGCCCGAGTCGCCGAATGTCGCCAAGCAGAGAACGGCTTTCAATCCGCCCGTGCCGTGTCGCTGGGCAACGGGGCTCCTTCGCCGAGTTGGCGGACGAGTTCCTTGTAGAGCGCCAACCGGTGGCGGCGGGCGATTTGGTGGACGTTGTTTTCGCGAAGCCGGAATGCGGCCGCCACCCGCTCGGCCGGCCACTCCTTCAGGTAATAGTGTTCGAGCACCACGAGATCGATCGCACGCATCCGCCGCGCGAGGACGGCCATCGCGCGGTCGATGGCGTCCGGGAGTTCATTGGGAATATTGGCCGGCGACGCGATCGCGGCCGCCGGCTCGGCGCTTTCGTGCGTGTCCGCGGGGGCATCGAGGGAGACCGCCGAGCGCAGGCGACGGTTGCGGCGTTGCAGATCTCGCGCCCGGGACGCGACCACCTTTCCCAGGAACCGCCGGAAGGACCCGATCCGGCCGCGGGTCGCGAAGCCCGGCAGCGTGCGAAGCAACGTGCCAAACGCCTCCTGGACCGCGTCGTCCGCGTCGTGATGGTCCAACCCGGCCTGCCGCGCGATCCGCAGCATCACGGGGCGATAGCGATCGTGGAATTCGCCCCAACGGTCGTGGTTTTTGGCGACGCTCGCGAGCAGGCTTCCACGCGTCGCGGAACCGGGGTCGGTGCAATGGGTGGGATCGGCCATGGGCGAAGTCGGCCATGGGGGTGGGAGCGCGGGCAACGCGAAAAATCCCCTGGATCAAAGACGGCGGAGGATCTCCCGCAAGAGGCGGAGTTTGTTGCGGTGGGCGATGGTGAAGACGGTCGCCGTCCGCATGTGCAGGGCAGCGGCCACGCGTTTCGCGGGCCATTCCTTGCAGTAATAGAGGTCGAGCAATTGGACGTGTCGTTGGGAGAGGTCGCGGGACAACACCAAAAGTGCCTGGGTGACCGCCTCGCGGAAGTCCGTCTCGGCTCCCTCGCCCCGTGACTCCGGTGCCGGAATGCCATCGAACGGATCGTTCCCGGTGTCGGTTGCGTTTCCTCGATGGGAAAACTCCGCTTCCGGTTTCCGGCGGCCAAATGCGGACGCGATCCGCCATCGGACGAGGTTGCACAGGTAGCGCCGGAAAGACCCCTTGCGATCGCGGAGCTCGAACCCGCAAAGGCTGCGCGCAAGGTCACGGAACACGTCCTGGGTGAGATCCTCGGCGTCGTGATGCGTGAGGCCGGCCTTGCGGGCCATGCCGAAGACGATGTTGCGGTAGATTCGGTCGAATTCCTCCCAACGGGTGCCGCGCGCGGGATCCGCGACGTCGACTATGAGACTACTCCGCGTGGCTTGGGAATCGGTGGCGGGGTGGGAGACGAGGGCTTGCGTGTTCATCTCCTGACCAACGCATCGAGTGGGGTGGGACCTGACGGAAAAGTTCGGCAATTCGCTCCGAACAATCCCCCGGCAAAATTCGCGGAGAAATCCGAAAGGTTCCCGGGGGCCCCATGGTTCTTCCCTCGAACGCCGATCCAATTCCCGTGGCCACTTCCGCGGGACCGTTCGGAAACCCAACGCCCCAATGAACCATCCCAATCACATCCACTCCCGCGGCCCCGGTGGCCGCTCGTGTCTTCTCGCTGCCGTGCGACTCGTCGCGGCGCTCTCCGGTCCGGCGCTGATGGCGCGGGACCCGGTTGCCCCGAGCCAGGCGACGGCCTTCATCGCCCATTTCGAGGCGCTGAAAACGCGGTTCTCCGAGGCCGATGCCCGCCGTCTGGCGATGGAGATGGTGTTCGGAAGTCCGGCTGCCCCCGCGGTGGCGACGAAGCGCGCCCTTCCCGAGAAGTTCTTCGGCGATGTTCCCGCGTCCCAACTCACGGTGGACGCGCTCTTGAAGAAGCTGCAGGCGATGGGAATCCCGGCCGCCGACGCGAGGAATCTCGCCGGACGGGTTCGGTCGTTGGAGTCGGGCCCGTCGGGCTTTGACAAGGCGACCCTCGCGCCCAAGGGGAACACCCAGGCGGCTTTCGTCCAAACGTTGAAGGATTCCTATCACGAGGGCGGCGCGGACTCCGCGGTGGCGTTGGGTGCGGCGGCTGCCGCTGAGTCCGCGGGCCGGACCCAGACGAATCCCGACCTGCCCACGACCCCATCGGTTGACTACTCCATGGTCACCGGAGGCATCAAGTCGGTGAGTCCGTATCTCACGAAGGGCGCGGAGGACACGACCGCGCATGCCGTCGCGTTGGACAAGGGAAAATCCCAGGTGCGCGGGTACATCGAATTCCAATACATCGACGACTGGGTTCGGAACCCGTCCAACCGCGCTTCCACGACCCAAGATGAGGCGATCGGCAGCCACTTCGGTCTCCAGGGAACGCAACACTGGCTTGCCCCGTGGACAGTCGTGCCCCACGCGGACGCCTTCGATTACTCGGCGCAGGTCGGCTTCAATTTCGGCGACAGCAACTCGAACGGCTACAAGGACGCGAACGCCAGCACCATCGCGGGCGGCGGGGATTTCTATATCCGCGCGAGCCTTGGGTACCACCTGCTTCGTCACGGCGGCGAGCGGATGCGATTCACCATTGGCCCGGATCTCAGCGGTGGGATGAACACCGATCTGGGGAACTTCGACGTCCATTCGCACGCGATGGGCGCGGTGAAATGGTCGGTGGGGTTCAAGGCCCCCGGGCTGGAAACCGCGCAGGGAATGTTGCAGTTGCGGATTGGGTACGCGTTCACCGACGTCCCGCATCTGACGACCCTCAACAACGCGCCGGCGATCGCGACCGACGGCGGCCGGCTCCAGTTCGACTCGATGCGTGGCGGCCCTGCATTCGAGACCCAGTTGCTCTATCCGCTCAACGACTCGCTCATGCTGGCCATCGGCGGTCGGATCGTCCAGTTGGGCCACGCGGACCAGTGGTCGTTCAACATCGGGATGGTGCTGCCGCTCGATCGATTGGGCGCGCTGTTTGGCTTCGTCGACGCGAAGTCAAAGCCCGCCGCGGCGACCGCGAATTGATGCGGGGATCCCCAACCACGACCCACGCATGAAACCCAACATCCGATTCGCGCGGAGCAGCGAGGACCGGCTTCGCGTGTTCCGGTTCCGGTACGCGATCTACGTCGAGGAAATGAAGCGCGTGCAGAAGCATGCGGATCCGCTGCGCCGCGTCATCGAGGAACCGTTCGACGAGACCGGACATTTGCTCCTGGCGGAATCCGAGGGCGAAATCGTCGGGACCGTCCGCACGAATTTCGGGGGCGAGACGGACCTTGGATACTATGCCGGGCTGTTCCGGATGGAATCGGCCGGCGCCTCTTTCCCGGAACGGGTCTCGCTGACGACGAAGATGATGATCGTCCCGCGCCTGCGTTCGGGGACGCTGGCGGTTCGTCTGGCGCAGGCAATTTTTGACTTTGGGCGCGACGGGGGAATCCGCCGTGATTTCATCGATTGCAACGCGCACCTCGAGTCGTTCTTCGAACGGATGGGATACCGGCGCTACATGCCGAAGGCCGTCCACCCCGAGTACGGCGAGGTGCTCCCGCTGCGACTGGACATCGACGACGAGGCGCATTTGAGGTCGATCGATTCCCCGTTGGCGTGGCGTTCCCGGAAGCCGGTCGAATCCCCTTTGGCGACGCCGATCCCGGCGGTCGCGGCAGGCAAACCAACCCTCTGACATCATTCCATGAACCACACGATTGCCGAAAACGAAGAGACGTCGAAACCACGGGTCGGCCCGGAAGGGGCCGAACTGATCGAATGGATGGACGCGAGGATCGGGACGGTCCTTCGCGACATCGACGGTACCGAGTTCGCGCGCACGGTGCTGGATCCCGCCGTGGACCCGCGGTTGCTCCGCGCGTTCATGAAGGAGATCTACCTCGAGATCCACTCGTACCAACCCCACGCGATCGAGGGGGCGATCACCGCGATCGCGCGCATGCCCCGGTCGATGCCGGTGCGCATGATCAAGGCGATGTTGCGTCACCAGGCGGAGGAGTTCGACCACGGCGAGATGGCGTTGCGCGACTACTGCAAGCTCGGGGGCGACGAGGAATACGCGCGGCGCGAACACCGCGTCAGCCCGGCGTCGTACGCGGTCGGGGCGATCTGGCGCGCGATCGCCGTGCTGCCGGATCCGTTCGTGTATCTCGGGGCGTTGTATCCGTTCGAGGGGCTGACGCCGATCGTGTCCGACCGGATCAAGGCCTTGATGATTGCTCGGGGATACCCGGCGGGCGCCATGGAGTTCGTGGTGTTCCATTCGGAGGAGGATCCGAAGCACACGGAATTGGTGCGGCAGCTCATCCGGGAAACGGTGACGCGGTTCCCGGAAGCGGAGCGTTCGATCAAGGAGGGATTGGAACGGTTCCTCGCGGTCTACCCGATCCCGGTTTGGGAAACGGCGTTCCGGCGGGCAAGGATTTCGCTCGGGCACGCGGCCGATGTGCGCGGTCGCGGCTGAGCGGGTGAGTGGGCGACCGTCGGTGGATTCCTCCGGCCGACGGTCGCCGCAACTCCCGGTCGCCGGCGCGGGCGAGACGGCCGCGGCTACCGTAGGCGGGGACGCCGCGCTACGTAGAGCGGCCGTCCCCGGCTGCGCGGCAAGCACCGTCCCCGGTGGATCTGGCCGCGAGTCGAAAGGCACGGGCGGGGACGCCCGAGGTTTGCGCAGGCGAGACGCCCGCGACTACGGCCGCGCCACGCGGCTCGGCTCGATGTGCACCAGCACGTCGAGCACGGCGGGCATTTCGTTGCGGACCGAATCCTTCACGGAATGCGCGATGGCATGGGATTTTTCCACGGTCATCGAAGGGTCGACGTGGACGTGCATGTCCACGAGCAGTTGGTAGCCCATGCGGCGCACAAGGCATTTTTGAACTTGGTCCACGCCGTCCACGCTGCCCGCGATTTTCCGGATGCGTTCCAGGACGTCGGCCGGCGGCTGGGTGTCCATCAGTTCCTCGAGGGCGGGACGGAGCAGGCGCCAGCCGTTCCACGCGATGATGCCCGCGGCGACGATGGCGGCGATGGCGTCGGCGCCCGCCCATCTCGGGCCCCCGATCAACGCGAGCGTGATCCCGACGCCGGCGGCAAGGGACGTGATGGCATCGGCACGGTGGTGCCAGGCATCGGTGCGGACGGCGGTGCTGTCGGTCGCCTCGCTTTCGCGGAGGACCCAGCGGAACAATGACTCCTTGATGGCGATGACCACGACGAGGACGACGAGCGTATAGGGACTGGGTACGACGTGGACGCCGAGGAACTCGCGGACGGAATGGAAACCGATGCCGGCGGCGGCAAGGAGGAGGAGCGTGGAGATCGCGGCGCCGGCAAGGGACTCGGCCTTGCCGTGGCCATAGGGATGGTCCTCGTCGGCCGGCCGGGACGCGACGGCGAGGGCCTGCCAGACGATGAGGGAACCGACGATGTCGGCGAACGATTCGACGGCATCGGCGACGAGGGCGTCGGAATGGCCGAGGATGCCGGCGGCGAGTTTGGCGAGGCCGAGGACGAGGTTGGCGCCGAGCCCGACGAGCGCGGCGCGTCGATTGCGCTGGAGTCGGTTGGCCGGCACGGGGGCGAGTGAAGCGGGCGGTGGTGGCGCGGACAACCCCCGAATTGGATCGAGGAAAGTAAAACGGGCGCCGGAGGTGCCGGCGCCCGTTGCGTGGAGCGGGACGGATCGGGATCAGCCCGGGTTCTCGGTGGCCTCGATCTCGACGATGCCCGTGGGAGCGGTGGAGGTCGCGCCGAGCTTCGGACGCTCGCCCTTGTTCCACCACAGCACGAGCGCGCTCGCGATGTAGATCGACGAGTAGGTGCCGGTGATGATGCCGACGAGGAAGGTGAAGGCGAAGTCATTGATCGGGCCGCCGCCGAAGAAGTAGAGCACGGCGGTGGCGATGAACACGGTGCCGGAAGTGATCAGCGTCCGGCTCAGGGTTTCGTTCAGCGCGCGGTTCATGATGTCGCGGAAGGTGCCGCGCTTGCCGAGCCGCAGGTCCTCGCGGATGCGGTCGAAGATCACGATCGTGTCGTTGATCGAGAAGCCGATGATGGTGAGGAGCGCCGCGATGAAGGTGGCGTTGAACTGCCTTCCCATCCCGCCCGAATGGAGCAGGCCGGTGAGGCAGTAGATGCCGATCGTCATGAGCACGTCGTGGACCACGGCGATGACGGCGCCGATGGCGAAGCTGAATTCGTAGCGGAAGGCGACGTAGATCAGGATGCCGAACAGCGAGAGCAGCGACGCGAGCACCGCGGCCTTCTGGATCTCGAAACCGACGGTCGGGCCGACGGTGTCGAGTTGGGCGCGGACGAACCTGGCATTGGGGAACGCGACCTTGAGCGCGGTCTCGGCCTTGGCGCCGTTGCTGGCCTCGATCGCCGCGTTCTTGTCGGCGGCGGCCGCGGCGCGCGTGGCGGCGGTGTCGGGCGCGTGCGCGACGGTCACGCGCAGGTATTCACGCGTGCCTTCGTTTTGGTACTGGATCTGGGAATCGCCCAGCTTGAGCCCGTCGATCGTGCCGCGGACGCTTTCGATGGCGGGCTTGCCCTCGGCGGCAAAGCCGAGCGTGACGGTGTCGCCGCCGGCGAAATCGACGCCGAGCAGGTTCTTGCCGCGCACGCCGACGCCGTAGCCGATGCCGACCACGATGATGAGCCACGACGTGATGAACGCGGGCTTGGCGAACTTCATGAAGTCGATGTTCGGCGACTTGATGAGGTGGAGCATCGGGAGCGACTTGCGGTCGCCGGTGGCGAGCCAGGCGTCGAAGATCAGGCGCGTCACGACGAGCGAGGTGAAGAGCGACACGAACAGACCGACCGTGAGCGCGACGCCGAAGCCCTTGACTGGGCCGGTGCCGAGGATGATCAGCAACACCGACGAGATCATCGTGGTCAAGTGGGAGTCGAAGATGGTGCCGAAAGCGCGGGCATAGGCGGCGGCGACGGCGCCGCGGACCGATTTGCCGGCGGCCAATTCCTCGCGGAGGCGCTCGTAGATCAGGACGTTGGCGTCGACCGCCATGCCGACGGTCAGCACGATGCCGGCGATGCCGGGCAGGGTGTAGGTGACCTGGAGCGAGCACATGCAGCCCAGGAGGAGGAGCACGTTGAGCAGGAGGGCGACGTTGGCGACGAAGCCGGCGAAGAGGTAATAGACCAGCATGAACGCGGCGACCGCGAGCACGCCGATGACGGCGGAGCGGAGGCCGCTGTCGATGGCGTCCTTGCCGAGCGACGCGGAGACGGCGCGTTCCTCCATGATGTGGAGGGGGGCCTTGAGGGGATTCTCAAGGGCGGAGGCGAGGTCGGCCGCCTCCTTCTCGGAGAAGCGCCCGGTGATCACGCCGGAGCCGGCGGTGATCGCGCTGTTGATGTTCGGGGCGGAGATCACCTCGCCGTCGAGCAGGATGCCGAGGCGATGCCCGACGTGCTCGGTGGTGACATCGCCGAACAGTTTGGATCCCTCGCTGGTGAGATTGAAGTGGATCTCGGGTTCGCCGGTGTTTTCGTTGTGCGCGAGGTTGGAACGCTCGATGTGCGAACCACCGAGACCGCGTTCCGCGGCGCGGCGGATCAGCACGGTCTCGTCGCGGTCCACCTGGCCGTTCTTGGCGCGGCCGCCGCGGATGACCTTGCGCTCGTATCCCGGCGGGATGCGCCCGCTGTTGACGTGCTCGTTGTTCTGCGGATCGACGATGCGGAACTCGAGGAACGCGGCGCGCTGGATCTGGGTGCGGGCCTGGTCCTTGACCGACTCGTCGACGCCGGGGAGCTGGACGAGGATGCGGTTCTCGCCGGCGGGTTGGATGATCGGTTCGGCGACGCCGAGGGCATCGACGCGCTTGCGGAGGACCTCGATGGCCTGGTCGATGAACGCGGTGCCCTGGAGGCGGAGCGTGTTCGTGTCGGCCTTCGACGTGTCCATCTCGAGGAGGAACTGCGTGCCGCCGCGGAGATCGATGCCGAGGTTGAACTTGCCGGCGGCATCCTGCTGGAGTCGGTTGAGGATGGCGCGTTGCGGCGCGGCGACGGAGGCGCGGGGAATATAGTTCGTCGGGAAATACCTGCGGATGTCGTTGGTGCCGATGGCGACGACGAGATTCGAGTAGGTGATGTTCGCCTGCAGGTTGCCGGCGGGCTGGGACGCGTCGAGTTCGCGGGCCTTTTTGAGGATTCCCGTCAGCGCGTCGTCGTTGTTGACGACGGCGGTGTTGCTGAACTGTTCGATGAGGTTGCGGGCGGACGGCGGGTAGATTTCGGAAGTGGCCCAGACGATCGTGAACAGGACGATGAGGAGCTTCCAGAGGTGGGAGCGATTCATGGCAAAGAAATCATTGGTTGGAGCCGGCGTCGCCGGACACCACTTCGGTCACGGTCGATTTGAGGACTTCCAGTTTGGCATCGCCGCACCGGAGGGTGAGTGTCGTTTCCTTCACGGTGAGCGCGGTGCCCACCAAGCCGGAGCTGGTGGTGACCTTGTCGCCGGATTTGAGCGTCTTCAGGCGCGATGCCTGCTCCTTGGCCCTCTTTTGCTGGGGGCGCAGCACGAGCACCCAGAAGAAGACGAACATGAGCACGATCATCCCGACCGACATGATCGATTGCTGCTTGGCCGCATTGGGGTCCCCGTTGGCTGGCGGGGGCATCAAGGCAAGCGACGTGGCTGCGACAAGGTGCTGCATGCTTTTGTAAAAATGAGCCCGAAGCCTAGGAATGGCACGGCCGTTGGCAAGCGTGGCGTAAGGAATCGTTCCGGCGGGTTTTCCGGCAAATCCGGCTCCGACCGGTCCCGGATCGGCCAAAAACCGCAATTATCATCGAAAACGGACCCATTGCCGCCCGCCATGGCCCATGAATGCGGTCGTCATTTACCGATGCCGGATTCGACGATTCTTGCGGCGATGGCCCGGGCAAGACGCTCATGACCCTCCGGTTTGAGGTGCGAGCCGTCCGCGAACAGGCGCTTGAAATCGCCGTCGCCGAGTGCCTCGCGCATGGAAAGTCGTGCAACCCGGTCGCCCTGGATGGTGCGGGCGATGGCGTCCAATCCGTGGTCGTCGAGGTGCCGGTTCCCGGCGGCGTCGGCCTCGCACCGTGCCTGCGTGACGATCATGAAAGCGGCGCCGGCCTCGCGGACAAGGCTCGCGTCCCCAAGGGTGGTGGAGGCCACCTGTTCGTTCCAACGACGGATGTTTTCGGGCACGAGCGACGCGACGGACTCGTCGCCCCCGTCATCGACGGCACCTTGGTTGCGGATCCCGGGCGGAAGCAGGGACCAGAACACCTGTTCGGTCTTCATCTCGTGCAGGCGCGCGACGAGCACGCTTTTGGTGGCCCAGTTCCGGGGATGCCAATCGTGGGCAGCGAGCATGCGTTGCCAATCGCGTTCGTCCTCGAACTCGTTCGAGTTGTTCAGGTGGAGGATCACCAGATCCGGATGGTACCGGAGACAGTGCCGGAGAATCAGTTGGCTTCGCCGCGCCCCGAAGCCGGCGACGCCGAGGTTTATGCACTCGGCGGGGATGCCGCGGGTGCGGAGGGCGTCGGCGAGTTTCCACGGGTAGGCTTGCTCGAGGCTGGAACCGCGGGGGACGGAGTCGCCGACGACCATGATCCGGTACACGCCCGCGGGCTTCGCGAGCCGGAACGTCTGCGGGAGGAAACGCCGGCCGCCCGAACGAAACAGTTCCACGGTGCCATCGGATTTCTCGTCGAAGCCCGAGTCGCCGCCGAACCCGTAGTCGAACCGGCCGTCCATGTTGCGGGCGAAGCCGACGCGCACGACGAATTCGCCGGCGAGCAGCAGCGCGGCGGCGAGGACGAAGGCGCGGGTGGGACGTAGGTTCATCAGAATTGGAAGTAGATGAATTCCTGATCCGAAACGATGGACGTCGCCACGCAGAGCGCCAGCAACGCGTAGACGGCGCCGCGCACGGGCCAGGCCAAGCCGCCGAGTTCCGATTCGTCGCGTCGTTCGCGCGACAACCACTGGAGCGCGAGCAGCGGAACGACGTGCAGCAACCCCCAACCGGCCGGACGCACCCACGGCAGCGCGCCCGCGGGCACGTCCCAACGCGCGAAGGCCCCGAACCAACGACCCAACTCCGCCATCGAGCCGCTCCTGAAAATGGCCCACCCGACCAACGACAACACCGACATCAGCGCGATCGCCCCCGTGGTCCGGAGCGCCGATGCGCCCGCGGGTTCCTCGAGTCGGCGGAGCGGGCCGACGAGGCGAAAGAGCGTCAGGAGCGCGGCGTGGTAGGCGCCCCAGAGCACGAAGGTCCAGCTCGCGCCGTGCCACAGCCCCGCGAGAAGCATGGTGATCCAGAGGTTGCGGAGCGTGGACGCCGTTCCACCGCGATTCCCCCCGAGCGGGACGTACACGTAGTCGCGGAACCACGACGAGAGCGTGATGTGCCAGCGTTGCCAGAAATCCGACGGCCCGCGCGCGAGGAACGGGAACCGGAAATTCGCGGACAAATCCACGCCGAGGAGCCGGGCGGATCCGCGCGCGATGTCGGTGTATCCGGAGAAGTCGCCGTAGATCTGGACGGCGAACGCGGCGGCGCCGAGCAATGCCCACGGCGCGTTCAATACGGTCTTCGGATCGAAGGCATGCGACGCCAGGAGACCGCAGTTGTCGGCGACGAACACCTTTTTGAAGAGCCCGACCAACAACAGGCGAAGTCCGGCGTGCAGGTTTTCGGCGGACGGAGGCGCGGTTGCCTGGAACTGTGGCAACAAATGTCCCGGCCGTTCGATGGGGCCGGCGACCAATTGCGGGAAGTACGACAAGTAGGCCGCGAACGTGAAGTAGTCGCGCTCGGGCCGGATTTTGCCGCGATGAATGTCCACGACGTAGGCGATCGATTGGAAGGTGTAGAACGAGATCGCGACGGGCAGGACGATCCGGGGCGCGATCCATTCGGGGCGGCCGGCGACGGACGCCACGGTTGCCGCGAGGAATCCGAAATACTTGAAGAAGACGAGGACCCCAAGGTTCGAGGCGATGCTGAGGCCGACGAACGCGCGTGCGGTTTTTTCCTTGGGCAAGCGGGAGAGGAGTTCATGGATCCCGACGAAGAGCAGGGGAAACGCGGCGGCGACGGCGAGCGCGGGCATCGGGATCGATGGGCCATTTCCAGGCCATGCCATGCAACCGAGCAGCCACGCGAAAGGAAGCGATGCGCCGGCGAGGACCACCCGGGCGCGCGCGCGGTCGCCCCCGGCGGCGCGGCCGCAGCAATAGTCGATCGCGGTGGACGCGAGGAGGAGCGCGATGAACCGCACGTCCCAGAACGCGTAGAACACGTAGCTGGCGACGAGCAGGAGCGGGATGCGCGCGCGGGTGGGGAGTGTCCAGAAGAGGACGGCGACGAGCGGGAGGAACACCGCGTACTGCCAGGAAACGAAGGACACCGCCCCGGAGCCGAGCACGCGTCGTGCCGTGAAGTCGAGTGGCGA
>JANYDN010000401.1 GCA_025363585.1 Verrucomicrobiota bacterium
CGCGCTCGAGATCCGCACGGGTAGCGCCCTGACCCTTGCATGGCCGGGCGACGCCTCGGATTTCCGGTTGGAGACCGCCAACCGCCTGAGCCCGGATGCCGAATGGACGATCGCGAGTGCACCGGTCGGGTGCAGATCGACGGCCTGATCGACGGCCGTGGAAGCAACGGGAATCCCGGGCGTGGCTCGGGCGGCGCGGGTCCGGGCGGTGGCATTGGCGACCTGGGCGGCACCGGCGGCAACGGCCGCAGGACGGGGCTGTGCGGGGGCACAAGGCTGACGCCGTTCGAGCCGGATGGGTATACCTATGATCCCCATGACTACGACTCGGCCTGTCTTCGCGACATGGTCCCCTCCATCGGGACGCCGGCGAAGGATCGGTCCGGGGCGACGACGCAGGCCGAGGATTTCATATTTAGGTATGGGTTCGGCGGATTGCCCGGAAACAACGGGGGCCTGCTGGATGATCTCGGGGCCATCGTGGTGGCGTTCGGGGAGATCGTCGCCTCGGCCCTTGATTTCGCGGCGTGTGTCACCACCGGCACCACCTGCGTCGCCTTGGTACCGGACGCCGCGGCCACAGCCGCCGGGGTCAACAATCTGATCGAACATTTCAACCATACCGGGGGCAGAGGCTCGCCGGGATCCCCGGGGGAGCCTTCGGACATCTCGGCACTTTCCCGCGGGCACAGCGGCGGCGGCGGTGGGGGCGGCGGTGGGGGTGGCAAAGGCATCGAAATCATCGCCGGAGGCAATGTCTCCGTGGGGGGACTCTTGGACGCACGGGGCGGCAACGGGGGGAATGGTTCCGAGGACAGCAGCTATATTCCCGGCCGGGGAGCCGTACCGACCCCGCGTCGTTTTTCGGGAGGCGGCGGCGGCGCGGGAAGTGGTGGCGACATCTTGATCCGCACGCTGGGCACCGCCTTCATCCCCACCTCGCTCACGACCAACCGCGGGGGCTTTCCGGGCGTGGGCGGACTGACGATTACGACTACCAACTACGGGACGATTTTGGTGCGGGATCCGTCGTCGCGAAACGGCGAGGACGGTCGCTACGATTGGCATGCAGCGCCCCCGCCGACGTCGGGCGAGTTGGTGCTGACCCGGCGTTTGTACGAGGTCACCGGATCGGGATTGGCATCGCCGGTGACGCTGGTGGTGCGCGGCGAGAGCGGCGCCACGCGGCGTTCGGTCGTGAATCCGGGCCAGCCCGCGCAATTGATGCTTTTCGATGGATTCAACCACATCTACGACGAGCGATTGGAAGTGGCCGCCGGGACGGATCCGAACGACGCGACGTCCTCCCCGCGGTTGACGTGGGTTTCTGGTCCGGCGTCGCTGGACCTGTCGCGACCGGAGATCGCGGCCCCGCCGTGGAGGATCCGCCTCAATTCCAATCCGGTGGTCATCTCGCAACCCCGGCCGCTCGAACTCATACGTCCGGCGACCGACGACCAAACGGGCGGCACGAACACCACGATGGCTTTGCCGCCGTATCTCTATATCCAACGCCCGCTATAACTAATTTTCCGATCGTCCCATTCCTCCGAGATCCGTGCCTGCCAACCCATGACGCCATGAAACCATTTCCCCTGCTCCGTTTTCTATCGCACGCCGCCGCACTGTGGCTTTGCCAATCGGCGTGCGCGGAGGCATTCGATTCCGGGAGCCGGGGCGAGGACGGCGATCTGGAGGTCGCCTCCAACGCCTTGGTAGTAATTCCCAAGCGAGCCAACGGCGTGTTCAAATACGGTACCATCCGAATCCATACGGGCGCGCAGGTCCGGTTCGAACGCAACGACGCCAACACGCCGATCCACCTGTTGGCCACGGGCGACGTCTTGATCGAGGGGACAGTGAATGTATCGGGCGAGGCCGGGGGTACTTTCGATGGTGGACGCGGTGGGCCCGGCGGTTTCGACGGTGGCCGACCGGGAATTGCCGGCAAGCCGCCGGGTGCTGGCTACGGGCCGGGAGGAGGCAATGGCGGGGCCGGCAACGGTGCCACCGAAGGGGCCGGCGGCGGTGGATATGGGACACGGTCCTCCGCCGGCAGCGCCGTCAACCGGGGGGCGACCTATGGCACCGAACTGCTATTGCCGTTGCTCGGTGGCTCGGGTGGCGGAGGCCAACCTGACTTGGGAGGAGGCGGCGGCGGCGGCGCCATTTTGGTTGCGTCCACCACGCGGATAGAAATCCGGTCGCTGGGTCGGATCGTGGCGAACGGCGCCCAAACCCCCGGATGGGGTTTTGGCTCGGGCGGAGCCGTCCGATTGGTGGCACCGGAAGTCGCGGGTACGGGCTCGGTTTCGGCAATTGGATATAACTTCGCCGGCGATGGCCGCATCCGCGTGGACCTCGTGCGACGCGACGCCTTGGCCCTCCATTTTTTCCCATCCGCTCCCGGCACCCTCGTCGTGGGCAGTCTCATGGCCGTGTTTCCGCCCGTCACCGCGCAATTGGACATCGTCCGGGTGGGTACCGAGACGATCGTGCCGGGCACGGGAATCCCGGTGGTGATCAAACTCCCGCTGGGCGCCTCCGAGAACCAGACGATCGAGGTGCGCGCGCGCGACTTCAACCAGATGCTGGACGTCACGGTGGCCCTGATCCCCGACAGCGGTCCGCCCTCGTTTTTCCATGTGCCGTTGGACAACACCGCCGGGCACAATCCGAACACCCAACCCGTCAGCGTGAACATCCCGGCCAACGTCCTCGTGCGCGTGATGGCCTGGACGCAGTAGGTCGCCAGCCACGTTGGCTACAGGGGTTCGGCACGGAAATATTTGGTGGAGGGAACGGAGCAAAGGGAGCCGGAACAGGATTTCCGGCCGGTGGGTGCGCTTCTCTAAATCGATTGATGGCTAGACCGCGCCGAAGCGGCGGTGGCGGCGGGCGTATTCCTCGATGGCCTCGATCAATTGGGCCTTCCGGAAATCCGGCCACAACACCTGCGTCACCACCAGTTCCGCATAGCTGATTTGCCAGAGCAGGAAGTTCGAAACCCGCATCTCGCCGCTGGTGCGGATCAATAGGTCGGGATCGGGATAATGCCGGGTATAGAGATGCTCGGCGATGAGGCGCTCGTTGATCTCGGCGGGGTCGAGCGCGCCGGACTTGGTCTTGGCGGCGATGGCGCGGACGGCCTCGACGATCTCCGTGCGCCCGCCGTAGCTGAGCGCGAGGACGAGGGTGAGGCCGTTGTTCTTGGAGAGCGCGGCCTTGGACTTCTCCAGTTGCTCCTGCACCGCCTCGGGCAAACGCCAGATCTGCCCGATGGCGTCGAGCCGGACGTTGTTGCGGTTCAGCTCGCCGATCTCGTTCTTGAGGAACCGCGCGAGGTACTTCATCAGCGTGTCAACCTCGTCCTTCGGCCGGTTCCAGTTCTCGACCGAGAAGGCATAGAGCGTGAGGTACTTCACTCCGACCTCGCCCGCGGCGCGCACGATGGCGCGGACCGATTCGACGCCGTTGCGATGTCCCTCGACGCGCGGCAGCCCGCGCTGTTTCGCCCAGCGCCCGTTGCCATCCATGATCACGGCCACGTGCTGCGGCAGGCTCGAGACGGCCTGCGGGCTGAGACGTGGCTCGGTGCTCACGGCGGGAACGGGATCAGATGAACATCGTCTGCTCGCGGGCGGGTCCGACCGACACGATGGTCAGGCGGGCGCCGGTGAGTTGGGCGAGGCTCAACAGGTAATGCCGGCAATTGACGGGAAGATCCTCCCAACGGCGGATGGCGTCGGTTGGCATCTCCCAACCCGGGAACTCCTGGTACACGGGCTCGCAGCGCGCGAGGACCTCGCAGTCGTTGGGAATGTGCCGGAGAAGCTTTCCGTCCACGCGGTAGGCAACGCAGACGCGGATGTCCTTCACCGTGTCGAGCCCGTCGACGTTGGTGACGGCGAGTTCGTCGATGCCATTGACCATGGCGGCGTGGCGGGTGGCGACGGCGTCGAACCAACCGCAGCGGCGCATGCGTCCCGTGGTGGCGCCGAATTCGCGTCCCATGCCGTGGAGCATGTCCGCGATCAGGGCGTTCTCCGTGGGCAACGGTCCCTCGCCGACGCGGGTGGTATAGGCCTTGAGGACCCCGACGACGCTGTCCATGCGGTTGGGCGGGACGCCGGATCCGGTGCACGCGCCGCCGGCGGTGGTGCTCGACGAGGTGACGTACGGATACGTGCCGTGGTCGATGTCGAGGAAGGTTCCCTGCGCGCCCTCGAACAGGATGTTGGCGCCGCGCCGCGTGGCCTCGTGCAGGTGCACGACGGTGTTCGCGACGAACGGCCGGAGGCGGTCGGCGGCCTTGGAATACTCGGCAAGAAGGGCGTCGTAATCGAGGGGCTGCGCGCCGAGCGCGACGAGGACCTCGTTGTTTTCGGCGAGGCGTTCGCGGAGACGCGCGGGAAACTTGGCCGCATCGACGAGGTCGATCACGCGGAGTCCGACGCGCGCGGCCTTGTCGCCGTAGGTGGGCCCGATGCCGCGCTTGGTGGTGCCGATCTTCTGGTTGCCCTTGCGGACCTCGCGCTGGCCGTCGAGTTCGCGATGCCACGGAAAAACGACGTGCGCGGTCTCCGAGATGAGGAGGTTCGCGGGGGAGACCTTGACGCCGAGTTTGTCGAGGCCATCGAGTTCCTTGACGAGGCCGACGGGATCGAGGACGACGCCGTTGCCGATCACGCAGACTTTTCCGGGGCGAAGGATGCCGGAGGGAATGAGGTGGAGGACGTACTTGTCCTTGCCGATATAGACGGTGTGGCCGGCGTTGTTGCCACCGGCCGTTCGGACGACGATCTCGGACTGCTCGGTGAGCACGTCGATGATCTTGCCCTTGCCTTCGTCGCCCCATTGGGCGCCCACCAGAATCACGTTTGCCATCGCAGAATACGGTTTCGGACAACGAAAAGCCCCAAGGCGTCAACCACGGGGCAACGGTCCGGAAGTTACCGCGAGACCCTAGGGATACGGGGGGTGCGTCGTCAATGGCCGGAACGCGGCGGCACGGGCGGGGGGCGCATCCGGACACTGGCCCCGAAAAGTCCGGGGCTGCCATCGATCAAACGAAATCGACGAAGTGGGACCGAGCGAAACTCCCTGACGTTGATGCAATCAATTCCGAACGCACCCTGGCGGGCCCCCCGACCTTTCGTGTGGTTCGTGTATTTCGTGGATGCAAATTCCACGGGCCTGCCCGGCTTGCATCAAGTTGGGTGGGTGAACCACGAAACACACGAAACACATGAAAAGCTAGGGAAAGGAGATTCGATGGGTTGCCAGAGATGCCTTGAAAGGGTCTCGCGCTCCCGAGCGGGCGCATCCGCAAACCGCCCCCCTAAAATCCTGGTCCCTCCAACGAACAAACCGAAATCGGTTTTGCAGGACCGCGCGAAACACCCTGAATTCACTGGCGCGGCCACCGTTCGCCCGGAAGCCAGCGCAAGGGCGCCTTCTTCAACGCTTTTGAATTCGGGGGCAGTGTCAAGATGCGGCCAAGGACGGGCGTCTTGTGACGGCAGGGCCGCCGACACCCACCCCACGCGACGTCGGAGTGCCTCACGGCGCGTCGCGCAACGTGGCGTGGTCCTTGAGCCACTCAAGGTCCTTGCTGCCGATGTGATAGATGCTGAGGTGATCGGGCAACCACTCGGGTTTGCCTTCCTCGAGCGTGCGCGGATCGCCCCAGCGATGCGCGTCGACGTGGCCATCCACGAACGAGACGATTCCCTTGTTGCCATGGCTTCCCGACGGCAGGTGGTAAAACATGCCGGTGAAAAATCCCCGGTGGATCACGAACGCGGGGTGACAAACATGCCCCGGCGCCACGTCGAGCATGCCGAGAAGGTCCGAGGGACTCCCGTTGGCCAGATCGGTGGTCTTGCGGAAGATGTACCCCTTGCCGAAGTGCATCAGGAAATCGGGCGCCGTCATCGGGGCGATGGGGTTCATGAACACGTTCAGGGCGTAGGAACGGACCTTTGGGAACTTTTGCCCACCGATCTCCACCTTGGTGCGATCGGATGGGCAGCGGTACACGCCCGGAGTCTGGATATAGTCGGCGAATTGGGCGTACCGGCGGTCGAACAGGAACATCCGGTTGGTGAAATCCTGGGGCTGGAGATGCGTGGTTCCCAGCACCCAAAGACGCTGGCCGGCCATCGTGTCGGGACTGCCGATTCCATTGCCCGGCATCCAGTCGTTGTTATCCACCGAGTAAAGATGCCAGGCCAGCATCAACTGCTTGGTGTCGTTGATGCATCCCGCCTTTTGCGCGGCGCGGCGGGCGGAGGCGATCGAGGCGAGGAGAAGCGCGGCGAGGATGGCGATGATCGCGATGACCACCAGCAACTCGATCAACGTGAACCCCACGCCGCGATCCAGGGGCCGGGACGGGTGTCCGGCGGGGCTCGGGTGGGTAATCGGCATGCGCATGGCGGCAAGCGACCATTGGCAGAAAGCGTGCCGTTCGCAAGGTCGGTGCCGGTCGCGAGGGTGCCGAAGGTGGGAGGCCGGACCGGGCGCGAGGGTTGGCGTGACACTTGCAAACCGTACCGGTCCATGTGACGGGCGTTGACACCTGTCTCGCCGGTTCCGTACGTTCACCGCAATCTATTTCCTGACATGCTCCGCATTGCACTGATTCTCGCACTGCTCGCCGCCATCGGCAGCTTGGCGCTCAGCCAATTGGTGACCAAACCGACCGTCGACGACCTGCGGGGCAACCTCGAGAGGACCGAGGCCACGCTGAAGACGACCGAGGGAACCTTGGCCACGACCAAAACCGAACTGGGCAAAACGAAGAAGGACCTCGACGAGAAGGCGAAGGACCTCGACGCGACGAAGCAGTCGCTCGAGACCGTCTCCACCGAGGCCGCCAACCTGAAGAAGCGTTCCGATAAGCTCGACGCCGATCTCAGCAAGGCGACGAGCGAGCGCAACGCGGCCCAAGCCACGTTGGCGCAATGGGAGGTGCTGGGCGTCACTCCCGGTCAGGTCACGCAGATCCGGGTCGACCTCAAGAAAGCAACCGAGGACCGCACGGCGCTTCAGGATGAGAAGACGATTTTCATTCGGGACATTGCCCGGCTCAACAACGAGCTCGCCAAGTACATCGAGCCCGACACGAAGGTGAAACTGCCCGACGGTTTGAAGGGCACGATCCTCGAGGTCGGTCCCCAGGGTGACTTCGTCCTGCTGGACATCGGGGAAGCCCAGGGAGTCCTGACGCGCGGCGAGTTGCTCGTCCGTCGCGGTGACAAGTTGGTCGGCAAGGTCCGCATCGTGAAGGTCGACGCGAACCGCAGCATCGGGAACCTGCTCCCGGCTTGGAAACAGGGTGATGTCGCCGTTGCGAAGGGCGACCAAGTCCTCTACTGATGGGCGCGATGAAAGTCGTCCTGCGCAGATTGCTCGGCATCGGTTTGCTTGCCCTCGTCGCGATGCAGCTCGCTGGCTGCAAGAGCGACGACGAACTGAGCGGCACGCCCTGGAACAAACCCAAGAGTTGGGAGTCCGGCCTGCCGTCCGCCCTTACCGAAGGACGCTGAGTCGGGTCGGGTGATCGCGGGTCCCCTGCAAGAAAGCGCGCCTCCGGGCGCGCTTTTTGTTGGGCGGGTCTCGTGGCCGACGCGGTAACGCGGTGGATTCGCAAGCGTAGCGCGGGCGTCTCGCCTGCGATGAGGTTTCAAGTTTCAGGGTTTCAAGTGTGAAGATGGATGAACCGAACCGCGGCGCTGGGGAGCGCGCAGTCATGGCTTAGCCGTATCCATGCAGTAGCGGCCGAGGAATTATCTCACGCCAAGCCGGGCCAAGGCCATCCAAGGGGGCAAAGACCGCCGGCGTGTCATTTCACCGAACGGTGGGATCCAATCTCTGGCTCCCGATACACGTTCCCGCCTT
>JANYDN010000017.1 GCA_025363585.1 Verrucomicrobiota bacterium
GGCCACGCCACGGTAGGTGGCACCGGCCCTGGTGCCACGTCCGAGCAAGCCGGCAGGGGACGCACTCCAGGCTTCCCGGTGACGGCAGGGCCGCCGTCACCCACCCAGGCCGAGGCCATGCCACGGTGGGTGGCACCGGGCCTGCCAAGGCAGGTGGCACCGGCCCTGGTGCCACTTCCGAGCAAGCCGGCATGGAAGGCTCTCCAGGCTTCCGATGCTTCCCGGTGACGGCAGGGCCGCCGTCACCCACGCAGGCTGAGGCCACGCCGGCGCCGGCCTCACGGCAAATCCGGATTCACGAACCGATAGTATCGGTGGCCCGCATCGTTCGGATCGACCTTGTATTCCGTGTCGGTCAGACCCGGGAGCCCGTTGCTTTGCCACGTGTATTCCTTCAGCGATGTCCACCCGACGAGATTCTCCGAGACCTGCAACTGTGCACGCGACAACGTCGGGGGCACGGACAGGTCGAACGATTTCCCGCCCACTTTCAACGTAAGCTTTCCCTTGGAAATATGCCCCCTGTGGATCGTCGGCGGATTTCCGGTCGTCGCGACGGCGAATCCACGGTCATCCACGACACGGATCGAGAGGAACATGTCGGTCTCGGAAGCGGGTGCCTTGAGACGAAGATGGACGCGGTTGGTGCTTCCGGCGGGCGCCGCCGGGATTTCGAAAACATCCTTTCGCGGTGGGCCAATGAGAAACAGGAAGTCGATGCCGACACTCTTCACGTAGCCATCGGGATCGGACAGGTCCAGCACGAGATCGATGGAGTCGCCCGAGAAAAACCTTTTGTCGGACGGCGGCCAAACCAAGGACATCCGTGGCGGATGGTTCGCCGGTTGCGAAGGTTGGTAATCCAATGTCACGCGCGGGTGATCGCCGGGATAGTAGTCGGCCGACGGCAACAACTCGACGTCGTAAAACAACGCGGTGTCCTGGAAGTCGTTGAAAACCGGAGTCAGCTCGGAGTCGACCGCGTCCAGTCCGGGCTCGAGGGAGCCGAACGCTCCCAGCGAGTAGGCGCTGATGACGTTGGTCCCTTTCGCGTCGGGATTCGGCGTCCCGTCCTTCAAGCGCGTGGAGAACCTGAACGAGGGGTGAAAGTAGTTATCGATCGGCCCGGTCCGGGTGATGCGGACTATGCCCGGATGGCTGCCGACGGTCCCGGGCGCCGTCGGCTCGACGATCGTTCCGTCGAGCACCTCCAGGTCCACCACCGGCATGTCGGCCACGACTCCGGAAAGAAACGGCGCGAGCCCGGAGGGGATCACCGGTGGGAAAACTTCCGGAAACGCCGGGTCGTGGGGTTGCCCGAGTTGGTAGTCCTCGTTGCGCCCCATCGCGCGCACGTAACCGTCGCCGGCCAACACCAGCAGGTGCTGGCCACTCTCGGAGAAACCCAGGATCGGCAACCATTCCGGCGGCACTTCCAGCACCGGGGAGTCCACCCGGAAATCCGCTCCCGGATGAAATGCGCCGTACCAACTCAAAATGCCGGTGTGCCCGCCGTGCAGGAATCCCTGGTCGTCGAGCGACAGTATAAGGTCGGACTCCGAACCGAATCCCCCGCCCTTCACGTCGGTCCACGACGCCACTCCATCGAGGTCGGGAACCGCAACCGGAGTCGGGTCCGGGTTGAGGTCCGTGGGGCCGCGGGTTCCCCACGTGTAGAGATGGCCGTCCGCGGACCACGCCATCGCCAAGTCCGCGGCGATCGCCACGCGGTTCCACGGCGCGAGCAGACCCGGCGCGGGCACTTCCCGGAAAAGCGGGTCGAACGTCGTTCCGATCAACGAAGCGTCGGGCCCGCGCATTCCGGTCGAGGGCACCGCCGCGGCGAACACGCGGCCGTCCGACGTCAGCGCGAGGAATCCGCGGCGCCCGCCGACGACGCGGACGAAATCGGTCGCGGTGCCGACGCCCGACGCGACCTCGGTGTGGAATTTCGAGAACGGCGCGTTGGTCCCGTCCGGCGCCGTGGCGCGAAGCCACAGCAGTTTGCCGTCCAAATCGGCACCGAGGCCGAGCGGCAACGCCTGTTGGTCGAGTTGGAATGCCGGCACCGCGACGTCGCGCCAATGATTCGTCCCAAGGCGCGTCGCGAGGTTTTGCGCGAATCCCCGCGGGGCGCCCCACGGCAACTCGGGCTCGCCCCAGCCGTACACCGCGCCGTCCGGCGCGAGCGCAAGAAAGCACGAACCCGGCGCGAACTTCGTCCACTTGGCGACTCCCGCCGGGAACGGCAACTTGATCGCCGTGGCGCTTCCGACCGTGCTGCCGTCGCCGAATTGTCCGTCGGCGTTCGCGCCCCACGCCCACAATTGCCCGTCGTCGTCCACGAACGAACTCTCGCCCCCGTGCCGCGACATCACCGCGTGCACCGTGGTGTCGGCGGTCCCCATGCCATCCCATGATCCCGCGAGCAGTCCGACGACGGCCATCCACCGACCCATGACGCGGCGCGTCCCCGCCGGGGTTTGGCGCGTCGGGCGAACCTCGTGCAGCGCGGGTTCCGATGGATGCGTGGGAATGGAGGTTTGCATGGGTTGAATGGGTCGGCATGCGATCATCGTTCGACCCAACCGACAATACCGCGAAAGACCCAGCCAACGCCGCGCAACCAGACTACCAGGTGCCCATCGTCGCGAGCACCGCGCGGGTGCGCGGCACCTCGTGCGTGCGCAGCAGGTCGGTGCGTCCCAAGGCCGCCATCACCGCGAAGAACGGCTCGGCGCAACGCACCTCGTCGCCGAAGCATTCGAACGCGTGCGGCAACGCATGGCAGGTCGGCCAACCCAGCGCGCGAAGGCGGAACGTGTTCAGGAAAACCGACATTTGATGCCGGATGCGCACCGAGGAATCGCCCAAGTTGCGGTAGTAGAATCCGAGCCCGGGATCGATCCACAAGCGCCGCACGCCCTGCCCCACCGCGACCTCGATCTCGCGCTCGAAATACTCGCGGAACATCGCCGTGGAATCCGCGCCGAAATCGAAGTCCGCGACCTCGCGCACGTTCGCGCCCTGCACGTGGCAAAGGATCACCGCGGCGTCGTGGTCCGCCACCATGCGGTACATTTCCGGCGTCCGCTGCGTTCCCGTGAGGTTCAGCACTTTCGCGCCCGCCTCGAGGCACGCGCGCGTTACTTCCGGATGATACGTCTCGACCGAAACGACGTGGCCCGCGCCCGCGAGTTCGCGCACGACCGGGAGCAACCGCGAGCGTTGCACGGCCTCGTCCACGCGCGCCGCGTGCGCGAGCGTCGACTCCGCGCCAACGTCGAGGATGTCGGCTCCCTGCGCGGCCAACACCTGTCCCATCCGCACCGCCGACTCCGTCGAGAGCGCGACGCTTTCACGGTACCACGAGTCGGCCGAGAGGTTGATGACGCCCATGAGCGAGGGCTTTTCGTTGCCGTCGAACCGACGCCCGGCGAGATCGAACGCCGCGACCCGCGACGGCAGCTCGGCCGCATGCGCGCGCGCGATGGCGGCCAGATCCTCGAGACGAAGCATGGCGCCGAGATTGCCTCGGGAAGGTCCCGGCCGCAACGCGCCGTACGCGTAGAGCGGCCGTCCCCGGCCGCGCAAAACACGGGCGTCCCCGCCCGTGCCCTACTGGCCCAGCTTGCCGGGACGCACCGGGGACGGTGCTTTCTGCGCGGCCGGGACGGCCACTCTACGTCATCCTCGGGAAAAACCGCGCCACGGTCGCGTTCGTGATCGACGCCAGTTCGGCGAGTTCGATCCCGCGTGCCGCCGCCGCCTGCACGGCGATTTCCCGCACGTAGGCAGGTTCGCACCGACGCCCCCGATGCGGCACCGGCGCCAGATACGGGCTATCCGTCTCCAGCATGAACCGATCCGGTGCCGCCGCGGACAACGCCGCGCGCACGCCGACGCCGTTCTTGAAGGTGGAGATGCCGGTGAAGCTGGTCAGCGATCCCAACGCTTCCACCTCGGCCAGTTCGGCGACCGTTCCCACGAAGCAGTGAAACACGCCGCGCACCCGCGACGCGAAGGGGCGGAAAACCTCCAGCGCCGCCGCGTGCGCCGCGCGTTGGTGGACGATCACGTTCAACCCGAGATCCGCCGCCACCTCGAGTTGCTGGCGGAAAATCTCGGCCTGCTTGTCCTTCGTCCGCGCGTCGTCGTCCGCCGTGCCGCCCGATTCCGACGACGGCAGGCGGTAGTGATCGACGCCGCACTCGCCGATCGCCACCACCTTGGGATGCCGCGCCAGTTCGGCAATCTCCGCACGGACATCGGACGGCGCCGCGTCGACGTAACCCGGATGCCATCCGACCGCCGCGTAAACGCCGGGAAACCGCTCGGCCAGCGCGATCGCGCGCCGGCTGCTCGCCGCGTCGCACCCGATCGACACGATGCGATCGATGCCGGCATCGGCCGCACGCCGTACGACCTCATCGATGTCCGCGGCAAAGTCGGGAAAATCAAGGTGGGCATGCGTATCCACGAACCGTTCCATGCGACCCATCGTACCTATGCCGTGCCCCCCGCGCCAGCGACTGACCACTGACCACTGATTACTGACTACTACTTCCCTCCCCTTTGCATTTGCGTTCCGGGGGGTCGCCACCGCATTTTTGCCGCGATGCAAGCCAGGTTCACCGGGCCGGTCTATGTGGTCCGCGACAATATCGACACCGACCAGATCATCCCCGCGCAGTTCCTCAACCTCGTGCCGACGATCGCCGAGGAATACGAGAAGCTGGGCGCCTATGCGATGCATGGTCTTCCCGACGCGCTGTATCCGGAGCGCTACATCGCCGAGGGATCGCTCGACAGCCGCTACCCGATCGTGATCGGCGGCCGGAATTTCGGATGCGGCAGTTCCCGCGAACACGCGCCCATCGCGCTGGGTTCCGCCAATTGCGAGTGCATCGTCGCCGAATCCTACGCGCGGATCTTCTTCCGCAATTGCGTGGCCACCGGCGAACTCTACCCGATCGAATGCCCGGAGCGACTGTGCGAGATCTTCAAGACGGGCGATCTCGCGACGGTCGACATCGACGCCAACACCATCATCCACGAGGGCACGGGCAAGGTTTACCCGCTCAAGCCGCTGGGCGAGGTGCGGCCGGTGGTCGATGCCGGCGGCATCTTCGACTATGCCCGCGAAACCGGGATGATTCCCAAGGCCGCGTGAACGGCATCGCGATCCAACGATGCGATCGGGGGCCGGCATTTTTGCCGGCCCTTTTTTGTTACCAACCCTCCTTGAACAGTTGGCCCGGACCCGGCGTCCGAGCACGCGGCGCGCGGGCGCGAGCACCCATGACCACCTTCCTTCGTTTTCCGGCGATCCTTCCGGGAGTTCTTTTCGCCCTCTTCGCCACCGCCCGAATCCTTGCGGCGGATCCCGCGACCCCGACCAACGCCCCTGCCACGGCGAACCCGTCGACCAACAGCGTCGTCAAGGACTCCAAACACGCCCGCGAGTCCGACGCGTTCTTTGCAGGCCCGATCCAGGCCTTCGACCTTCGCATCGGCAAGGCCGCCATGGACTCCCTTCGCCGGCAACCGCGGACTCCCGTCGCGGCGACGGTGTTCGTGGGCACCAACCGTTTCGAGTCGGTACTGGTCCACGTGAAGGGCGCGGCGGGAAGTTCGCGGAGCATCGACGACAATCCCGCGTTGACGCTGAACTTCGACAAACAGAACCCGGGCCAACGCCTCCAGGGACTCGACAAGATCCACCTCAACAACTCCGTCCAGGATCCGTCCCGCCTGTCCGAGATGGTTTGCTCGGACTTATATCTCGCGGCCGGCATCCCGACGCCCCGCGCGACCCAGGCCTTCGTCAAACTCAACGGACGCGACCTCGGCCTTTACGTTTTGAAGGAAGGCTTCAACAAAAGCTTCCTCGCGCGTCATTTCACCAACCGCACCGGCAATCTTTACGACGGCGGGTTTCTCCGCGACATCGACCAGGACCTCGAGCGCGATTCCGGCGAGGGGCCCGACACCCACGCCGACCTCCACAAGCTCCATGCCGCGGCCGCGATCGGCGACGGCCAACGCCGCAAGGCCGCCTTGTCGGCGGTCCTGGATATGGATCGCTTCGCGACTTATACCGCGATGCAGGTACTGACGGAGGATTGGGATGGCTACGCGTGCAACCGGAACAATTACCGCATCTACCACGATCCCGGTTCGGACAAGTTCGTGTTCTTCCCGCACGGGATGGACCAGATGTTCGACCGGGGCGGGATGCCGTTGCAGCGGAACTTCGCGGGCCTCGTGGCCGAGCGCACGTTCCAGATCGCCGAATTCCGCGAGCTCTACTGGCAGAAGGTCGCGTCGCTGATGGACACCGTCTTCACGACGCAACGCATGTTCGCGGTGATCGATGCCGCCGCCAAACGCCGGATCGAAAGCCCGGCCGCCAAGGGACGCAACGACGTCCACGAGTCCGACGACGCCGCGCGCGAATTGAAGAACCGGATCGCGTTCCGCGTGCGCAACGCGCGCGAGCAACTCGGGCAACGGCCGCGTCCGGCGAACTTCGACGCGAAGGGCGAGTTCCGTTTCGCGAACTGGTCGACCCACTCGGAAGACGGCCCGGTGAAGGCGACGCGGGTCACGGACAAGGAAGGCCACCCGGTGCTGCAACTGAGCGCGAAGACCGGCGGTGCCGGTTCATTCCGGGCCCGTGCGAGGTTGCCGGCGGGCCATTATAAGTTCGAGGCCAAGGCCACGACCGTCGACGTAGTTCCCCTCCAGGACGAGCGCGGACGCGGACTGGGCCTGCGTCTCAGCGGCGGCCCGCGCACGAACCAAATGACGGGCACGACCGGCTGGCAGGTATTGAGCCACGAGTTCGTCCTCGATTCCGAAGGCGACGTGGAACTCGTCGGCGAACTCCGCGCCGCATCCGGCACCGGCTGGTTCGACCCGGCCTCGATGGTCGTCCGCAAGGTGCCGTAGAAAGCCTCACGCCCGGCATCGCGGGGCGGGCGAAACACCCCGGCGCATCCGATTCCGGAAACCGTCGACTAGCATCCGGTCGATCCGGGACTCTTCCAGATCGGCGAGAAACGCCGACTTGGGAGCCAGATAAACAATCACGGGTTCAATTCCGTGTACTTTTTGACCGACCCTTTGGACTTCTCGATCGGGTACTTCTTCGCGTTGAGCGCGATCTTCTCGGTGACGATCTCGGTCACGTTCCAACCGTAGCGATCCGCGAGCAGGAACGCGTACGCGAAGACATCCGCCAATTCCTCGCGGACCTTTGCCGGATCGGCCTCGGCCGGGGACTTCCATAGGTATCGCTCCAGCAACTCCGCCGCCTCGATGCTGAGGGCCACGGCGAGGTCCTTCGGATTGTGGAATTGACCCCAGTCCCGCTCATCACGAAACCGCCGGAGCCTCTCGGTCAGCACCGCGATCTCCGATCCCGGTGGGCTATGAGTGGTTGGATTCATGCGATGGCTGGATGATCCCCACGAGGTCCGACTGATTCAAGCTGCTCCTAGGCGGCCCCCATCACGGCAGGAGGCGCACGGTTCCGTTCGAGCAAGCGATCGATCCGCCGGTCCAGTCACCACCCCGCGTCCCGCGCGCCGGGCAACTTCGTAGAAAGGGCAGCCGGCAAAACGCGAACCGCTTCCTGACTCCAAGTCGATATCCGCCGTTCACCTACCCGTCTGCATTCCCCGCTACCCCGCGACGCGCGGACGTGGCAGGGTTTGCGTCCGGAATGTCCGACGTCACGTCGCCCCGCCCTACCCTCGTCCACCCGACCGCCGTCGTGGCGCCCGGCGCCCGCATCGGGACGGGCTGCCGCATCGGTCCGCACGTGGTGATCGACGGCGGCGTGGAACTCGGCGACGACTGTGAACTCGGGCCCGGTGTCTATCTCACGGGCGTCACGCGGATCGGGCCGCGGAATCGCTTCCATGCCGGTGCCGTGATCGGCGACGCACCCCAGGATCTCAAATACGACGGAACGCCCACCCGGTTGTCGATCGGCGCGGACAACACCTTCCGCGAACACGTCACGATCCATCGCTCGAGCGAGCCCTCGACCGAAACCACGGTGGGGGACGGCAACCTGTTCATGGGCGGCAGCCACGTGAGCCACGATTGCCAAGTGGGCAACCACAACGTGCTCGCGAACGGCGCTTTGGTCGCGGGCCATTCCACCGTCGCGGACCGCGTCTTTCTCTCGGGCACCTGCCTCGTGCACCAGGGCTGCCGCGTGGGACGCCTCGCCCTCATGCAGGGCGGCGCAGGGATCTCGAAGGATCTGCCGCCGTTCTGCATCGCGACCGGCGCCAACACCCTTTGCGGGTTGAACGTCGTGGGACTTCGCCGCGCGGGTTTCGACGCGTCGGAACGACTGGTATTGAAGCGCGTGTATCATCGCCTGTTCCGGTCGCACGGCACGCGGGCGAACGCCCTCGCGGCGGTGCGCGCGGAATACGGCGGATTCCCACCCGCGCTGGAGTTGGTGGATTTTATCGCCGCCGCACGGCGCGGCGTTTGTTCCGACCGCGGGATGAACGCCGGCGCCGCCGCGGAATAGACGGGATTCCGCGGAGATTCGTGACCGGATTGGCCGCGGAATGACGGGGCTCCCCGCCAAGAGGGTTTTTGACAGGATTAACGGGATTTACAGGATTTCCTTGGTCTCCAAAACGCTTCATGCGCGTCCCCACGACCACTCCACAATCCTGTGAATCCTGTCAAAAACCGGGATTGGCTTGATCCCCGAATCCCGTCAACCGCCTCAATCCCGTCGCCCAATCCCGTCTCAATTTTTGACAGGATTAACAGGATTTACGGGATTTTCCTGGCCGCAAAAGCGCGAACCACTCGACGCAACAACCGCTCCAACAAATCCTGTGAATCCTGTGAATCCTGTCACAAATCGGGATTGGCTTGATCCCCGAATCCCGTCAACCGCCTCAATCCCGTCGCCCAATCCCGTCTCAATTTTTGACAGGATTCACAGGATTTACGGGATTTTCCTGGCCACAAAAGCGCGAATCACCCGACGCAACAACCGCTCCACAAAATCCCGTGAATCCTGTGAATCCTGTCAAAAAACCGGGATTGGCTTGATCCCCAAATCCCGTCAACCGCGTCAATTCCGTCACCCAATCCCGTCTCAATGCGCGTTCGCGGGCCACGAGGCGGGCGTCGCGAGTTTCCCAAAGACACCGGCGGCGGGACCGGTGAGCGACAGAAGGTTGTCGGGGAAAAGTCCCAGCCAGAAAATACCGGCAATGCAGACGGCCAACGCGATGCGGACCGGCCAACTGGTCGCGATGGGCGACAGATCCGACGCCTGGCCGCCCCAGTACACGGCGCGGATCACCCCGAAATAGTAATAGAGCGAAACCACCACGCCGAACACCGCCACGCCAAGCAGGCAGTAATAGCCGGGATCATAGGCACCGTTCGGCACGATGGATTTCAACAGGAGGAATTTCCCCAGGAAACCGGCGAGCGGCGGGATGCCGGCGAGCGAGGCCATCGCGAGCGCCAGCGCGCCCGCCAGCAACGGCGAGCGTTGCCCGAGACCGGCGAGCGCCGAAAGGTCGTCGGAGTCCGTGTGGCGGAGCACGACGCACACCACGGCGAACGCGGCGAGAACCGTGAACAAATAGCCGGCCAGGTAATACAACACCCCGTTGACGCCCTCGGCGCGCAGGCTCGCGAAGCCGAGCAACAGGTAGCCGGCGTTGGCGATGCTCGAGTAGCCCATGAGGCGCTTCAGGCTGCGCTGCGGGATCGCGCAGAGGCTTCCGTAGAGGATGGTCAGCGCGGCGATCCATACGAGGAGATGGCTCCATTGCGCGGTGATCTGCGGGACGGCCCCGAACAGGACGCGCAGCAACAGGACGATTCCGGCCGCCTTGGAACCCACCGCCAGGAACGCCGTCGCGGGCGCGGGAGAACCTTGATAGACGTCGGGCGCCCACATTTGGAACGGCACCGCGGCGATCTTGAAGAGCAACCCGCCCAATAGCATCGCGAGACCCACGAGGAACACCGGGTTGCCCGCCAGTTGCTTCTGCGCGGCATGGATCTCGGAGAAGTTCGTGGTGTTCGCCGAACCGAACACCAGCGCGATGCCGAAGACCATGAACGCCGACGCGAGCGCCCCCATGATCAGGTATTTCACGCCGGCCTCGATCGATGCGGCGCGCCCGCGTTGGTAGCTATTCAGGACCACGAAGGTGATCGTGACCAACTCGAGCGACGCGAACAGCAGGACGAGATCGTTCGCCGACGCGGCGAACAGCATCCCGAGCAACGCGAAGATCACGAGGGCGAAGAACTCCGAGACGCCGCTGCCGATGCGGTCCGAATACTCCACCGACATCAGGAGCACCAGGATCCCGGCGAGGAGGAAGAACTGCTTGAAGAAGACCGCCAGGTTGTCGAGCACGTACATTCCCGTGCGGGCCTTCGGCGCGCCGAACGCGTACTCGGCGGCACCCGCATAGGTATCGACGGCGCCGCGGATGCCGACGATGAACACGAGCATGAGGCCCGCGGCGGCGGCGAGGCCGAGCGCGCGGCGGTGCCGGGGCGGCAGCCAGAGATCGGCAAGCAACACGCCGAGGCCCAGGAGGGCCACCAGCAATTCCACCTGAAGTAGCGAGTAGTTCATCGCGCGTGGGTCAAAGTCACTTGGCGGGGGCGGGGGTCGCGGTCGCGGCCTTCGCGGTGGGCGCCGGGCCGGTGTTCTTGGCGAGCCGCACCACCTCGGCCGCGGCGGGCCGGATGCGGTTGGCGAGCGTGTTGGGGAATATCCCGAAATATATAAGTCCCAGGACGAGGACCGCGAACGGCAGCCGGCGCCACCACGATACGGCGTCCCTCGCCTCGCGCAGTTCCTCGCGGGGCGCGCCGTGCAGGATGTCGCGGATCGAGCGCAGCATGTAGACGCCGCCGATCACCAACCCACTCCATGCGGCCACCACTACGACCGCCGGCAACCCGTGCCAGGCGCCGAACATCACGGTCAACTCGCCGGCGAAATTGGCGAAGCCCGGGACGCCGCAACCGGCCAGGAAACACGCGATGAGAACCGTCCCGATGAAAGGCATCCGCGCCAGCAACCCGCCCATCTGCCCGATCTCGATCGTTCCCGTCTGGCGCCGCAGCCATCCGCTCAGCGCGAAACTCAGCGCGGCCAGCAACGCGTGCGACACCATCACGAGCACCGTGCCGGTCACGCCGATGACGTTCACCGTCGCCAAACCGAGGAACGCGAATCCCATGTGCGCGAGGCTCGAGTTGCCGATCAATAGGTTCAGGTCGCGCTGGCGCATCGCCACAAAACCGCAGTACAGCAGGTTCCCGACGCACAGCACCGCCAGCACCCAGCCCCAACGCGAGACCGCGCCGGGCAGCATCGGGAGCGCGACGCGCAGCAAGGCGAGCAGGCCCACCTTCTTCAGGATCCCCGCGTGCAGCATCGCCGTCGCGGTCGGGGCGCACGCGTATCCCTGCGGCGCCCACGAGTGGAACGGGAACAAACCGACCAGCGTCCCGAACCCGATCACGAGGCAGAAGAAGACGAAATCCTGGAGCCCGGGGGCGAGGGGCTTCGCGGCGATCGCCTGCTGCAGCTTGACGATGTCGAGCGAGTCCGCCCCGGACCGCGTGTACAACGCGATCAACCCCACCAAGCCCACCATCGCGCCCAGCGTCAGGTAGAGCGTGATCTTGAACGCCGCGTAGTTCCGGTCGTCGCCGCGGCCCCAGACGCCGATCATGATGAAGGTCGGGACCAGCGCGATCTCGTTGAAGAAATATAGGTAGAACAGGTCGAGCGACGCGAACGCTCCCAACGCCCCGCCGATGATCGAGAGCAACAGGATATAATAGAGCTTCGCCTGCCTCTCGATCTCCCACGACACGGCGACCGCGGCGAAGCCCACGACCGCCGAGACAAGCAGCATGCCGGCGGAGATGCCGTCGACGCCGGTATGAAAGGCGAGGCGAAGCCCGCCGGCGTCGGCCCATTGGTACGACGACTCGAATTGGAACCCGGCGCCGCCGGGGACGAATTTGAAGAAGAGGACCGTGCCGAGAACGGCGGCAATGGCGGTGCCAAGGAGCGCGATGCAGCGGATGACGAAGCGGTAGTTGCCCGGGACGAGCACCACGAGCAACGCCGTCAGGAACGGCACGAGGATGAGCGTGTTCAGCAGCGTCATGGCTTTAGCGGAGGATGAACCAAGCGACGACCGCAAGGCCCGCCGCGGACAGGAAGGTATAAGTCTGCAGGTTGCCGCTCTGCACCAGGCGCAACGCCCGGCCGAACAACTCGACCGAGCCATGGGCGCCACGGATCACGAGGCCGCCCAGCACCCAGCGGTCAACCCAATCGATCACGGTCCCGACGAAGTCGTGGAGCGGGATGAAAATACCCTCGTACAATTCGTCGAGGTAAAACCGGTTGCGAAGGACGCGAGCGAACCGGCCGAGCAGACCCGGCAACGGATCCTTGGTCGCGTTCCCGTACGCCGCCCACGCAAGGCTCGCGCCCAACAGCACGGCGAACAGTCCCAGCGTCGCCGCGAGGAGGTTGTGGTTGAAAGGGCCGAACAACGCGTCGTTCACCGCGGCCGACATCCCCTCGAGCATCGGCGCGACCCCGACCCGGGCGGATTCGTCCGCCACGACCTTCGCGTGACCGTGCGCGCCGAATTGGCCGCCGATATAATCCGCGAGCGGAAACCATGCGATCGCCAGGCTCGGCACGGCGAGGATCACCAACGGCACCGTCATCGGCCGCGGCGATTCGTGCGCGTGTCCGGCGGCGTCCGAACGGGACGGTCCGAAGAAAGCGACCAGCACCAAGCGCGACATGTAGAACGTGGTCAATCCAGCGACCATCACCGCGACGCCGAACAGGATCGGGCTCGATTCCAGCGCGACGGCGAGGATGTCGTCCTTCGAATAGAAACCGCTGAAGGGCGGAAGCCCCGCCAACGCGGCGGTGCCGATCAGGAAGGTCCAGAACGTGACCGGCATTTTCCGCCACAGTCCGCCCATCTTCCAGATGTCCTGCTCGTGGTGGCAGGCATGGATCACCGAGCCGGCGCCGAGGAACAGCATCGCCTTGAAAAACGCGTGCGTGACGAGGTGGTACATCGCGGCCACCGGCGTGCCGGCCTTCGCGCCGAGCCCGACCGCCATCACCATGTACCCGAGTTGCGAGAGCGTGGAGTAGGCGAGGATGCGCTTGATGTCGTTTTGTTGGACCGCGATCAGCGCGGCCAACACCGCGGTGAACCCGCCGATGCACGCGATGATCGTCGACGCCTGCAGGTCGCCGAGGAACGCGAGCGGCGCGGGCCATCCCGCCGTCGCGGTGTATAGGAAGAACACCCGGCAAAGCATGTACACGCCGGCGGCGACCATCGTCGCCGCATGGATCAGCGCGGACACGGGCGTCGGGCCTTCCATCGCGTCGGGCAACCACACGTGCAGGGGGAACTGCGCGCTCTTGCCCATCGCGCCGAGGAACACCAGCAGCCCCGCGATGCCGGCCATGGGCCCGAGCAACCCGTGGTCGGCCTTGAATTTCGCGGCGAGCTCGGGAATCGAGACGGTGCCGACGACGCCCCAGATGACCAGGATGCCGAGCAGGAACCCGAAGTCGCCCAGGCGATTCGTCAGGAACGCTTTCTTCGCGGCGTCGCCCGCGGCCGGCTTCGCGTGCCAGAAACCGATCAATAGGTACGACGACACGCCGACCAATTCCCAGAAGACGAACATCATCACCAGGTTCTCGGCGAAGACGATGCCGAGCATCGAGAAGACGAAGAGCCCGAGCGTGGAGAAGAACCGGGAGTACGAAGGGTCGCCCTTCATGTAGGCCGTCGAATACACCATGACCAACGAGGCAACCGCGGTGACGACGAGCGCCATCGAGACCGAGAGGCGGTCGACGACGAGCGACAGGCTTATATCCAGCCCCTCGACGGGCAGCCAATGGAACGGCGTGGTGGCGGTCGAGGGTCCGTCGACGACGCCGAGGAGGACGACGGAAAGGACGAAGCCGATGAGGATGCCGGCGATGTTGAGCGCGGCGTTGAGGGAGGGATTGCGACGGGCGAAGAACCATCCGCCGACGCCGCAGAACAGCGGGGCGGCGAGGACCATCCAGGCGAGATCCTGGAACTTCGAACCGGCATCGACGGCTTGTTGTGCGGCGTGGGCGTCCATCGGGATTGGGTCAGAGCTTGAGCGACGCGAGGTCCTCGACGTGCGCGGTCCGGCGCTTCCGGTAGAGCGCTACGATGAGGGCGAGTCCGACGGCGACCTCGGCGGCGGCGACGGTGATCACGAAGAACACCATGACCTGGCCGTTGAGGTTGTTGTTGAACCGGGAGAAGGCGACGAGGACGAGGTTGGCTGCGTTGAGCATCAGCTCGAGTCCCATGTAGACGACGAGCAAGTTGCGCCGCGCGATGACGCCGAAAAGCCCGAGGCAGAACAGCAGGCCGCCGACGATCAGGTAGTGGTTGAGTCCGGCTTGCATGGGATTACTTGAGCTCCTTTTTGCTGAGCAGGATCACGCCGACCAGGGCGACGAGGAGAAGGATCGAGAGGATCTCGAACGGCAGGACATAGGACTGGAAGAGGATCCGGCCAAGCGGCGCGGTGTTGCCCTCGACGAGCGTCGCGCCCGTGGCCGCGGCGCCCTTGGCGGACCACAGCGCGCGGACCAAAACGCCGGCGAGACCGAGCACGGCGGCGGTGCCGGATATAAGCGCGACGCGGTTCAGCTTGCGCCGGTCCTCCTCGCCGAGATCGAGCAACATGATGACGAACAGGAAGAGCACCATCACGGCGCCCGCGTAGACCAGGATCTGGACGGCCGCGAGGAAGAACGCGTGCAGCAGGACGTACAGGCCCGCGAGCGAGACGATCGTCAGCACGAGGAACATCGCGCTCGTGACCGGGTTCCGGCTGAGCGGGTTCGCGACGCACAGGAACCCGAAAAGCAGGGTCAACCCGGCGAAGGCGAGGAACAAAAGATCGGTGAATGCTGGCATGGATGTTATACCTATACCCGTTGGGCCGGCGGGCCCGTCAGTCGGCCTTCACCGGGAACGACTCCTGTTCCCGGGCCTCCTCGAGTTTGTGTTTCCACTTCTGGATGCCGGCGTGGACGCCGCCCAATTGCAGCAGGCGTTCCTTGTCGTACACCATCTCCTCGCGGGTCAGTCCCGTGAGCGAGTAATGCTGCTGCAGGAAGATCGCTTCCTCCGGGCACACTTCCTGGCAAAGGCCGCAGAAGATGCAGCGCAGCATGTTGATCTCGAACTCGCGCGGCATCTTCTCCGCGTTCGGCCGGTCGGCCGGCACGCCCTCGGGTCCCGGCGGCGTGATGCGGATCGCCTTCGGCGGGCACACGAACTCGCACAACTGGCACGACACGCACTTCGTGTTCCCCTCCTGGTCCTTCACCAGGTACGGCGCGCCGCGGTAGCCCTCCGATACCTTCCACGGCACCTCGGGATAATACCCGTCGCCCGTGGCCAGCGCGGCGTTGCCGCCCTTCACGCTCCGCATGAAATGCCGCGCCGTCACCTTCAGGCCCTCGAGCAACGTGGGCAGGTACGTGCGTTCGTAGAACGTCAGCGGCTTGCGATCGACAACCTTGGTCATGGGTTCGTGGGGTTCAGTGGTTGAGGGCCGCCAACACCAGCGCGGTCACGACGATGTTCGCCAACGCCAGCGGTATGAAACGACGCCAGCCCAGATCCATCAGCTGGTCGTAGCGGAACCGCGGCAACATCCAGCGGACCCAGATGAAGACGATCACCAGCGCGATCATCTTGGCGAGGAAGATGCCGATGTGGAACAGGCCGCCGAGCAGCGTTCCCGCCGGCTCCGAGAAAAACGGCAACGACCACCCGCCGAAGAACAGCGTCACCATCATCGCCGCGCTCGCGATCATGTTCGCGTACTCGCCCATGAAGAAGAGCGCGAACTTCATCGAGCTGTATTCCGTGTGGTAACCGCCGACGAGTTCCGATTCCGACTCCGGGAGGTCGAACGGCAACCGGTTCGTCTCGGCGAAGGCCGACACGAGGAAAATCACGAACGCCACCGGCTGGTATAATATGAGCCAGCCGTGGTTGGCCTGGAACTCGACGATGTGCGAGAGGTTCAGGTCGCCCGTCACCAGGAACAGCGAGACGACGCTCATGCCCATCGCGAGCTCGTACGAGATCATCTGCGCGCTCGATCGGATGCCGCCGAGGAACGGGTACTTCGAATTCGACGACCAACCCGCCAGCACGATGCCGTACACGCCGAGCGAGACGATGCCGAAGGTATAGAGGATGCCGACGTTGAGATCCGCGATCACCATCGGCTGCCCGCCCAGCTTGGATCCGAACGGGATGACCGCGATGGTCATCAATGCCGGGATCACCGTGATGGCCGGCGCGATCCAGAAATAGACCTTCCGGACGTAACTCGGCGTGAAGTCCTCCTTGAGGAAGAATTTCACCCCGTCCGCCATGGGTTGGAAGATGCCCATGCTTTGCAGAAGCTTGCCCAGCACGGGGATTTTCAAGACGAGCGGCGGCACCGCACGGTTCGGGCCGACGCGGTCCTGGATGAAGGCGGAGACCTTGCGTTCCACCAGCACCGCGTACGCGACGAACGTCATCAACACCCCGAAGACCACGAGGATCTTCAGCGTGCTGAAGGCGACGAACTGCGCCGTCGGATCGGAAATCAATTGGTCCAGCATCTCGTTTCCCTATTAGACCGCCACGTTCGCCCCCGCGTCGCCGAGCCGTGCCCACTCGACGCCCGCGAAGGCGGGGATTTCGCCCGCCATCCGGTTGAAGAGGCCTTCCGCCGTCGCGGGGAACTGCCCCGCCCCGACGCCCGCCAGAAGTTCCAGCAGGAATTCCGCCTCGGGCCGGGCGTCGCCCTTCGGTTCCACCGCCTTCAGGAACCGTTGCACGCGGCCCTTCGCGTTCACGAAGGTCCCGCGCTTCTCCGCGGCCGCGCAACCCGGCAACACATGGTGCGCCGCGGCCGTCGTCGCGTTGGGCAGGATGTCGCTCGCCACCAGCAACTCGAGCTTCGCCAGCAGGTCCGCGCCGATCCCGTGCTGGGTCACGTCCTCGCCGAACACCACGAGGGAACGGATGGTGCCGTTGCGGATGCCGTCCGCGATCCTCGGCAACTGGATGCCCGCCTCGGTATAACTAATACCCGTCAACCGCGCGCCGTTCGAATTGGGATTGCGGTCGGCACTCACCAACAGCTTGTCCGCCTCGCCCTCGCGCGGCACCGAATCCGTCGGCGCGCCGAGCCGTGTGGCCAGCTTCTTGACGAGATATAACTCCTCGGTCGTCTGGCGCGCGCTGGCGACGATCGCCACGCTGCCGGCCGGGGCCGACGCCAACTTCCCCGCGATCGCGTCGATCGCCGCCTTCCACGTCGTCTTGGCACCGCCCGCCGTCACGTCGCGCAACCGGTCCGCGCGGCCGATCCAGCGGTAGTTCAGCCGGCCGGAATCGCACATCCACGTCCCGTTGACGGCGTCGTTCTCGCGCGGCTCGTAGCGGTGCACGGTCTCCTCGCGCGACCCGATGGTGATGTTGCACCCAGTCGCGCAGGAGGTGCAGATGCCGCGGGTTTCCTTGAGGAACCAAACGCGCATCTTGAACCGAAAATCCTTCGAGGTCAGCGCGCCGACCGGGCACAGATCGACGGTATTAAGCGTGTAATTATTGTCGAACGCCTTCCCGGGGAACGCGGAAATGGTGTTGTAGGAACCGCGGTTCACGATGCCCAGCGCGTCGTCGCCCACGATGTCCTTGGTGAAGCGGACGCAACGGGTGCAGAGGACGCAACGCTCGTCGTCGAGGACGATGCGCGGACCGAGGTCGACCGCCTTCGGCTTGTGGACCTTGGCCTCGACGAAACGCGAGGCGCCCTGCCCGTGCTGCACGGAGGATTCCTGCAGCTTGCACTCGCCGGCCTGGTCGCAGATCGGGCAATCCAGCGGATGGTTGATGAGCAACGACTCGAGCACCGACTCGCGCATCTGTTTGGTCGCGGGCGAGGACGGATAGATCTCCATGCCCGGCGAGATCGGCGTCGCGCAGGCGATGGCGCCGCGCGGCGTCTGCGGCTCATAGGGAAGGACCGAACGCGCGATCTTGACCGAGCCATCCTCGTTGAGGATCGGCTTCCGCGTGGCCATGTCCATCGCCGGCGTGCCGAACTCGACGAGGCACATGCGGCAATTGCCGGCGACCGGAAGCTTCGGATGATAGCAATAGTGCGGCACCTCGTGCCCGGCGAGATGGCAGGCCTGCAGCATCGTGGTCGGCTGCGGACGGCCCTGCCAGTCGGGCATCGTCTTGGGCACGTCGATGTCGCGGCCGTCCACCTTGATCCGGAGGGTCTCGACCGGCGGCGGCGCGGTGGGCGCGGGGGCGTTGGGAGCGGCGTTCGACATGGAAAATCAGTGGTGGGTGCCGGGTTTCGCCAAGCCCTTGGCACGGGCCGCCTCGTCGGCCTGGCCGCGCGCGGTGAACTCGTCGCGGAACTTCTTCACGAAACTCAGCACGGGCCAGGCGGCGGCCTCGCCGAACGCGCAGATCGTGCGGCCCTGGATGTTCTGGGCGATGTCCCGCAGGTAATCGGCGTCGGCGGAACGCCCGCCGCCGGTCGTCAGCCGATGCAATGCCTTGCTCATCCACAGCGCGCCCTCGCGGCACGGCGTGCATTGCCCGCAACTCTCGTGCGCGTAGAACTCCGACAGGTTCGCCAGCGTGTCGACCATGTCCCGCGTGTCGTCCATCACGATGATGGCGCCCGACCCGGACATCGTGCCCGCCTGCTGGAGCGAATCGAAATCATAGGGAAGATCGAGAAGGTCGACCTCGACCTGCGTCATCTGTCCGTCGGCGCCCTTGCGGCGGAGTTTGAATTTCTCGCCGGCCTTCAAGACCTTGGAAGACGATCCGCCGGGAATGATGGCCTTGAGCGAGCGGCCCGTCTTGAGACCGCCGCCGAACGCGGGATCGTTGATCAGTTCGCCGAGGGTGACCTTGCCGACCTCGACCTCGAAATAGCCGGGCTTCGTGACGTCGCCGCTCAGCGAGACGATGCGGGTGCCGGTGTTGTTGGGAGTGCCGAGTTTCGCGTACTCGGCGCCGCCCAACCGGACGACGTGCACCACGTGGCAAAGCGTCTCCACGTTGTTGACGATCGTCGGCGACATATAAAGGCCGAGGACCGCGGGGAAATAGGGGGGCTTGATGCGCGGGTACGGGCGCTTGCCCTCGAGCGACTCGATGAGCCCGGTCTCCTCGCCGCAGATATAGGCACCGGCGCCGCGGTGCACGTGGATCTCTATATCATGGCCGGAGCCGAGGACGTTCTTGCCGAGAAAGCCGGCCGCGCGGGCTTCCTCCAGCGCCTTGTTGAGCAACCGCGCGCCGTGGGGCATCTCGCCGCGGATATAGATATAGGCCAGTTTGACGTCGTTGGCCCAGCACGAGATGATCATGCCCTCCACCAGTTGGTGGGGATCCTTGTGGAGGATCTGCCGGTCCTTGAAGGTGCCGGGTTCCGACTCGTCGGCATTGCAGACGAGATAGATGGGCTTGCCGCCGCGGCGATCGACGAAACTCCACTTGAGACCCGCCGAGAAACCGGCGCCGCCGCGGCCGCGGAGGCCGGATTTCAGGACATCGTCGCGGACCACTTCCCGCGGCGTCTGCTTCTTGCCGTCGGGGAGATCGCGACCCGGGGTGGCGAGCGCTTTCTTGAGCGATTCATAGCCGCCGTGACGGAGATAGCACGCGAGGTCCGGGGTATAACCCGGTTGGTCGGCGTGCTTCAGGATCAGTCGGTACTCTTGCGGCATACTGGTGCTTGACTCGAAGTGTTCTCCCGCTAGCCTCACGCGCCTACCGACTGCCCGATGGTGTAACGGTAGCACAGCAGACTCTGGATCTGTTTGTCATGGTTCAAA
Source organism: Verrucomicrobiota bacterium (assembly GCA_025363585.1). Taxonomy (GTDB): domain Bacteria; phylum Verrucomicrobiota; class Verrucomicrobiia; order Limisphaerales; family UBA9464; genus UBA6176. Next base: position 20,024 of record JANYDN010000017.1, read on the forward strand.
TCCATGTCGGGCAGCCAATCGATTTCCAGGACCACGGCCGCGAGGTTTTCAAAGACTCCGCGGCCGTTTTGCATGCCGGCATGGCGGCCCGTCCGCGGTTGGTCCCGGCGGCTCGCGGTCAAGGCTTTGTCATGGGTCGGCATCGTGTGGCGGTGTTGTGGGAGGGTGGAATCAGCCGCCCTTCGAGAGGACCCGGTCGCAATCGGCGGCCGAGCATTTGCCTATTAGATCGTCGTTCACCATGACCACCGGGGCGTTGCCGCAATCGGCAAGGCACTCGACGAATTCCACGGTGAATTTCCCGTCGGGCGTGGTCTGCGCCCCGTGACGGTGCGCGTCCAACCCCAGCTTCGTGCAAAAGTGCGAGCGGATTTCCGCTGAACCCGCCATCGCGCAACTCAGCGTGCGGCAGACCTTGACCTGCGTGCGTCCCAGCTTTTCCTGCCGGAACATCGGGTAGAACGTCACCAACTCGAGGACGTTGATCGGCTGCAGTCCCAGCTTCGACGCGGTCCATTCGACGGCCTCGTTCGACACGCAGCCGAAGTGTTCCTGCAACGCGTGCAGGAACATCAGCGAGGCGCTCCGCTTCTGCGGGTAGCGCGTGGCCAACGCGTCCAGTTCGGCTTCCAGTCCTGCGGGTATGGAGAATCCCATGGCTTATTGGTCCTACAAGGTCCTAGCGATCGGCCTCTCCCATCACGAAATCGATGGAGCCCAGGATCGACACCACGTCGCTCATCAGGTGGCCGGGCAACAATGCCGGCAGGATGCCGAGGTTCACGAACGACGGGGCGCGGATCTTGAGGCGGTAGGGCGTCCCGCCGCCGCGGCTATGGATGAAGAAGCCGAGCTCTCCCTTCGGATTCTCGGCCCCGAAATAGACTTCTCCCGGCGGCGCGTTCACTCCCTGGGTCACCAGCACGAACTGATGGATCAATTCCTCCATGCCGGTGAGCACCTTGTTTTTCGGCGGCAACACCAGTTTCGGATCGTCCACGTTCACCGGCTCGCCCGACGCGTTGTCATACCCGCCCGGCAATTGCCTCAGCGCCTGCCTCAGGATCCGCACGCTCTGGCGCATCTCCTCCTGGCGAACCAGATAGCGATCATAGCAATCGCCCACCGTGCCGATGGGAACGTCGAATTCCAGATCCTTGTAACAAAGATAGGGGTTCGCCTTCCGGACGTCATAGTCCACGCCGCTGGCGCGGAGGTTCGGGCCCGTCAGCGCGTAGTCGATCGCCATGGCGGCCGGGATCGGGCCCACGCCGCGCGTGCGGTCCACGAAGATGGTGTTGCGCGTGAGCAACCGCTCCACTTCCTCGATCGCCACCGAGACCTCGTCGCAGAACGTCCCGACTTTCTTCGCCCAGCCGGCGGGAAGATCGCGCGTCACGCCGCCGATGCGGGTATAACTCGTCGTGAATCGCGCCCCCGTCAGCCATTCCGCGAGGTTATATATTTTCTCGCGTTCCGTGAACGTGTGCAGGAACACGGTCAACGCCCCGACGTCCATCGCGAACGCCCCGAGTCCCAACAAGTGCGCGGAGATGCGCGCCAATTCGCAGCAGATGACGCGGATGTACTGGCAGCGCGGCGGGAGCTTGTCGTGGATGCCCACCAATTTCTCGACGGCGAGCGCGTAGGCGACGTTGTTCGCCAGCGGCGCGAGGTAATCCAGCCGGTCCGTATAAGGGACGAACTGGGTATAAGTCATGTTCTCGGCGATCTTCTCGTCGCCGCGGTGCAGGTACCCGAGGTCCGGCATCGCCCGCGTGATGGTCTCGCCGTCGAGCTCGATCAACACCCGCAGCACGCCGTGCGTGGACGGGTGGGACGGACCCATGTTGAGCACCAGCTTGTCGCCGTGCAGGTCCTGCAACTCGCCGTCCGCGCCCGCCGCCGGGACCGCGCCCGCCCCGGTCGCCACGCGGGCGGCCGGGTCTCGGAATTCGATGGATTCAGCCGTCGCCATGAAATCACTCCACTGGGTTCCGCGCCCGCGGTTCGCGGGCAATCGTGTCCTTGCCCCCCGCCACCGTCACGAACGGGCCGCCTTCCAACGGCGCCGCCCGCGTGAACGCCACTTCCGGAAGATCCGTCGGCTTGCCCGCCAACGGGAAATCCTTCCGCAATGGATGATAGGGATAGCCGTCCCACATCAGGATGCGGCGCAGGTCGGGATGGCCGGTGAACCGGATTCCCATCAGGTCGAAAATCTCGCGCTCGTGCCAATCCGCGGTGCGCCACACGCCACTGACGGTGGGGACCTCGCCCTTCTCCTCGCCCACGCTCGTCCTCAGGCGCAGGTGGCACGCGTGGCCCAGCCCATATAACTCATAGACCACGGTCCAGCGCGGCTCGTCCCCATAATTGTCGATGCTGCTGACGTCGGTGAGGAAATCGAACCCGAGTGTCTCCTTCGCGTGCCGGCATACGTCCGCGATGCGCGACGGATCGGACACCACGAGCGTGGCCTCGCCCCGGAACTCGGTGGGACCGACGACGACGTCCGGAAACGCTTCGCGCAATTGCTGGGCTAGCTCGAGGGGAGTGGGCACGGCCTAGTGTTTTTGGGTTTCCTCGAGGTGCTGGGCCGTGACCTGGATCCCGAGGCGTCCGTACTGCGACGGGCCGGAGTCCTTCTTGAGGGTCCGCGTGATGGGTTCGCGCGAGACCTTGCCCTGGAGCTTGATCAACGCGTCCAGCAACGCCTCGGGACGCGGCGGGCATCCGGCGACATAGACATCCACCGGGATGATGTTGTCGACACCCTGGAGCACCGAGTAGCTGCGGTACATGCCGCCCGTGGACGCACATGCACCCATGGCGATGACCCACTTGGGCTCGGCCATCTGCTCGTAGATGCGACGGACCGCGAGCGCCATTTTGTAGGTGACGGTGCCGGCCACGATCATGACGTCGGACTGCCGGGGCGAAAAACGCATGACCTCGGAACCGAAGCGCGAGATGTCGAAGCGGCTTGCGCCCGCGGCCATCAATTCGATGGCGCAACACGCCAACCCCATCGGCATGGGCCACAGCGAGTTCTTGCGAAACCAGTTGAGCGCGGAGTCGAGTTGGGTGTGGACCACCTCGCCCTCGATCTTCGAATTGTACCCGAATTCGGTCGTTACGACCGGTGCGGCGGGGGCCGAAAGTGGGGTCTCCATAGGGATGTTCACGACCTGGCGAAGCGAAGGCGCTTCGAAACTATTGTTGCCCTTCCGGCGCTGCAAGACGCTTTTGTGAACTTTTTCACAAAGTCGGTTCGAAGAGCGGATGGGACGGTGGAACGAACGGAAAACCGGAGGTTCAACGGACTTTGCTGCACCATGCGGGGAAAGCCGATACGAACCGATCCACCGCGTTACCGCGGCGGCTACAGAACCGATCCACCGCGTTACCGCGGCGGCCACTGGGGCCACAGGTGCGGCCACGGGCGTGGGCTAGCGACGGCGGCGCTTGACGTTGAGTTGCGTCAGCGAGTGCATCAACGCCGCCTGGACCGACGCGGATTCCTCTTCGCCCAACTTCTCCGCCAACCGGGCCTCGGCGCGCTTGCGGGCTTCCTCCGCCTTCGCCTCGTCGATGTCGTCGGCCTTCACCGCCATGTCGGTCAGCACCGCCACGCGGTCCGCCGTGATCTCCACGAAACCCTCGCCCACGGCGAGGTACTGTTCCTTGGATCCCCGGCGCGCGATGATCTCGCCCGAAACCACCTGGGTCATGAGCGGGATGTGCATCGGGAAGATGCCCATCTCGCCCTGGACGCCCGGCAGCGTGACCATGTCGACGTCTTCGGAGAAAATCCGGGCCTCCGGCGTGACGATCTCGAGTCTGAGGGTTGCCATGGGCTCACTCCTTGATCTCGTCGATCGAGCCCTTCATGTAGAAGTTGTTCTCGGCGACGTCGTCGTGCTTGCCCTCGAGGATTTCCTTGAACGCACGCACCGTCTCGGCGACGGGAACCTGCTTGCCCTCGCGGCCCGTGAAGACCTGCGCCACCGTGAACGGCTGGCTCAGGAACTTCTGGATGCGGCGCGCGCGGAACACGGTCGTCTTGTCCTCGGGCGACAACTCGTCCATGCCGAGGATCGCGATGATGTCCTGGAGATCCTTGTAGCGCTGGAGCACCTTCTGGACGCCGCGGGCGACGTTGTAGTGCTCCTGGCCCACGAACTCGGGCGCCAACGCGCGGGAGTTCGAAGCCAGGGGATCGACGGCGGGGAAGATGCCCAACTCGGCGATCGAACGCTCGAGAACGATCGTCGCGTCCAAGTGCGCGAACGTCGTTGCCGGCGCGGGATCGGTGAGATCGTCCGCGGGGACGTACACGGCCTGGAACGACGTGATCGAACCCTTCTTCGTGGAGGTGATGCGTTCCTGGAGGTTGCCCATCTCGGCGGCGAGCGTGGGCTGGTAACCGACGGCCGACGGCGTGCGGCCGAGAAGCGCGGACACCTCGGAACCGGCCTGCGAGAACCGGAAGATGTTGTCGACGAAGAGCAACACGTCCTGGTTCTTCTCGTCGCGGAAATACTCGGTCACGGCGAGTGCCGAGAGCGCGACGCGGAGACGGGCTCCCGGCGGCTCGTTCATCTGGCCGTACACGAGGCCGATGCGCGATCCGGGCTCGAGGACGGGCATGCCGTTCTCGCCGAGGAGCGGATGCCCCTTCTCGTCCTTCTTCGTCTTGATGACGCCGGCCTCGATCATCTCGTTGTAGAGATCGTTGCCCTCGCGGGTGCGCTCGCCGACGCCCGCGAACATCGAGATGCCGCCGTGCAGCTTCGCGATGTTGTTGATGAGCTCCATGATGACGACCGTCTTGCCGACGCCGGCGCCGCCGAACGCGCCGACCTTGCCGCCCTTGAGGAAGGGACAGATCAGGTCGATGACCTTGATGCCGGTGGTGAGGATCGTCGGGCTGGTGGACTGGTCGACCAACGGCGGGGCGCCGCGATGGATCGGGTACTGCTTGTCGGCCTTGACCGGGCCCTGCTCGTCCACGGCGTCTCCGGTGACGTTGAACACGCGGCCCATGACGGCCTCGCCGACGGGCATCGAGATCGCCTCGCCGCGGTCGAGGACTTCCTGTCCGCGGCGGAGCCCCTCGGTGGTGCTCATGGCGACGGCACGCACCCAGTTGTCGCCGAGGTGTTGCTGGACCTCGAGCGTGAGCCGGGTGGGCACGCCACCGGGCGGGGTGAAGTCGATGGAGAGCGCGTTGTAGATCGCGGGCAGCGAGCCGGCGAATTCCACGTCCACCACGGGACCGATGATCTGAACGATTTTGCCTTTGTTCATGGGCCGAAATTCGATTGAGGGATGCGTCGTGACGGAAATCAGCCCATCGCCATGGCGGCGCTGGTGATCTCGAGAAGTTCCTTGGTGATGTTGGCCTGGCGCAGCTTGTTGTACTCGAGCGTCAGGTCCTTGATGATCTGCTTCGCGTTGTCGGTCGCGTTCTTCATCGCCACCATCCGCGCCGATTGTTCCGAGGCCTTGGCTTCCTGGAGGAACTGGAAGACCTGGTAATTGAGGTAGTGCGGAAGGAGGTTTTCGAGGACCTCGGCCGGGCCGGGCTCGAACTTGTACTCCCGGCCATTGTCGGCCACGAGCGCCTTGCGGGAATGATGCCCGTCCACGCCGGCTTCCAGCGTCTCGATCCGCGTGATCGGCAACAACTGCCGCGCCTCGGGCTTCTGGGTCAGCGTGTTGATGAAGTTGGTGAAAATCACGTCCACGCGGTCGACCTTGCCGTCGAGGAACAATTGCTGCGCGAACCTGGAGATCGCACGCGCCTCGGCAAACAACGGGATGTCCTTGTACCCAAACTCCGCGACCAACTGCCGTTTCAACCGGCCCGCCCATTGCGCGCCTTTCTTGCCGGCGCACACGAACAGCGTCGTGTCCTTGTCGTAGCGCATCGCCTCGCGGAGAAGGTTGGTGTTCAACCCGCCGCAAAGACCCTTGTCGGTGCTGATCAGGATCACCGCGCGCCGCTGCACCGGACGGACCTCGAGCAACGCGTGCGTGAAGTCCCCCGCCCCGGCGGTCGTCGCCGCGAGCACTTGGTTCATCAGCGTCGCGTAGGGGCGTCCCGCCAGCGCGGCCTGCTGCGCCCTGCGCATCTTCGCGGAGGCCACCATCTGCATGGCCTTCGTGATTTGTGCCGTGTTCTTGACCGACTTGATGCGTCGGCGGATGTCGCGCGTGCTGGGCATGGCTCTTGGGTCGTCCCGCACCCGCGGGACTCGTCTGGGTTCAGCGGAAGCTCTGCTTGAATTCCGTCAACGCCGCCTTGAGTTCCGCGGCGATCGGATCCGTGACCGCCTTCTCCGCGCGGATCTTCTCCAGGATCGTGCCTTTGCGCGTCTGCAGGAAATCCGAAAGCTTGGTCTGGAACTCCTTCACCCGGTCGACCGCGATGTCATCAAGGAAGTTGTTCTGCATCGTCCACAGGACCGACGCCTGGATCTCCACCGGGATCGGATCGTACTGGCTCTGCTTGAACAACTCGACGATGCGCTTGCCGCGCTCGAGCGTCGCCTGCGTCTTCGCGTCGAGGTCCGACCCGAACTGCGCGAACGCCGCCAGCTCGCGGTACTGCGCGAGGTCCAGCTTGATGCGGCCGGCCACCTGCTTCATCGCCTTGATCTGCGCGGCCGATCCGACGCGCGACACCGACAAACCGACGGAGATCGCGGGACGCACGCCCTGGTAGAACAAGTCGGTCTCGAGATAGATCTGGCCGTCGGTGATCGAGATGACGTTCGTCGGGATGTAGGCCGAGACGTCGCCGGCCTGGGTCTCGATGATCGGCAACGCCGTCAGCGAACCGTTGCCGTTCCTCTCGTTCACGCGCGCGCTGCGCTCGAGCAGGCGGCTGTGCAGGTAGAAGACGTCGCCGGGATACGCCTCGCGGCCGGACGGACGCTTCAGCACAAGCGACACCTGCCGGTACGCCACGGCCTGCTTGGACAAATCGTCGAAAATGATCAACGCATCCATGCCGTTGTCCATGAACCATTCGCCCATCGAGGCGCCGGAGAACGGCGCGAGGTACTGGGCGCTGGCCGGGGCGTCGGCACCGGCGGCCACGATGATCGAGTCTTCCAGCGCGCCCGCCTTTTCCAACTCCGCGATCACGCGGGCGATGTTCGACTGCTTCTGGCCGACCGCGACGTAGATGTTGTAAACCGGGCGGAAGGACTTGTCGCCCGACGCGCGGCCCACCTTGTTGATGCGCGCCTGGTTGATCATCGTGTCCACGCCGATCGTGGTCTTGCCGGTCGAACGGTCGCCGATGATCAGCTCGCGCTGGCCGCGGCCGACGGGGATCATCGCGTCGATCGCCATGATGCCGGTCTGCAGCGGTTGGCTCACGGACTTCCGCTTCACGATTCCCGGGGCGATTTTCTCGACCGGGTAGAACGTGTCGGCCGTGATCGGTCCCTTGCCGTCGACCGGGCGGCCGAGCGTGTCGACCACTCGGCCGAGGAGGCCCTTGCCGACGGGCACGGAGAGCAACTTGCCGGTCGTGCGGACCTCGGCGCCTTCCTTGATGCCGAGGTAATCGCCCAGGATGATGGCACCGACCTCGGTTTCCTCGAGGTTCAGGGCGAGGCCGATGACCCCGTTGCCGAAGTCGAGCATCTCGTTGGCCATGCAGTCCGTGAGGCCCTCGACCTTGGCGACGCCGTCGGAGATTTCGCGGACGGTGCCGACGTTCTGCTTCTGGACCGACGTTTTGATGCCGGCGATCTGGGCTTCGATATCCTGGAGTAGGGAACTCATATACGCGGGAACGGTAAGGGGAAAATCTTCAGAACTTCTCGGACAAGGCGGCCAGTCGACCCGCGACCGAACCGTCGTAGATGTTGCTTCCGACGCGGACGCGCAGGCCGCCGATCAATTCGGGAACCACGCGGAACGAAAGCTGCAAACCGGCGCCGTGACGCGTGGCGAGATTCGAGCCGATCTCGCTCGTCATCTCGGGCGTCAGCGTCGTGGCGCTCTCGACGACCGCTGTGCGGCGGTCGATGTCGACCTTCACGAGGCGCGAGAAATGCGTCAGCACGGCGGCATAGCCACGCGGCTTGGCGGCGATCACGCGCGACACGGCGTCGCGCACACGGGCCTCGTCCAGCAGTCCGTCGGCGCGGCACGCGCGCAACAGCGCCTTCGCGTCGCTCCGGGCCTGGCGGTTGATCTTCATGGCGTCGTCCGTGGAAGCGGCGAGATGCGGTTGGAACCGATCAGGCGGCCAATTGGCGGTTGGTGTCGTCGGCCAGGCGCTTCTGGTCGTCGATCGTGAGGATCTTGCCCGTGACCTGCGAGGACGTGGCGACGACGAGGCGGCCGACCTCGCGGCGCAACTCGGTTTTCATGCGGGTCAACTCGGCCTCGTTCGATTGCCGGGCCTTCTCGATGATGTCCTTGGCGGCCTGGACGGCCTTCTGCATCTCGACCTCGGTGATGCGGGCGGACGCGGCGCGGCATTCCTCGATGATCTTGTTCGCCTGGACGTTGGCCTGCAGGAGGAGTTCCTGGGTCTTGGCCTGGGCGTTGGCGAGTTCGGCCTTGGCCTTGTCCGCGGCGGCGAGTCCCTGCGCGATCTTCTCGCGGCGTTCCAAAAGCATCTTCTGGATCGGGCCGATCGCGAAGACCTTCAGGATGATGGCGACGAGGATGAAGCTGATCGCGTTCGCCACGAGCGCGGGCACGTTCGCACCGAACGTCTTCTGGATCTGCTCGATCGGATTGTTGCTCGCGGCGGCCAGGAAAATCAGGCTGTTCATGGGACTCGGACTCGTGGGCTCGGGCTCGGGCTCGTTTCTGGAAAAGCGGGGGTGGGGGGCAATGACCCCCCGCACCGGTGCAATCACTGCTTGTAGGTCGCGTTCGCGAGGTAAATCGCGAAGAACACGATGCCTTCGGCGAAGGCGGTGCTCAGGATCGCTTGCACGAGAATCTTCGTGGCGGCGCCGGGATTCCGGCCGACCGCTTCCGAAGCGCTCTTGCCGATCATTCCGACACCGATCGCGGCGCCAAACGCGGCGGCGGCGACATGAATATTACCGGACAGTTCTGCGAGCATCATAGGACGTTTCCGTATTGTTGTGTTACCAGTCGCCCCGGCAGTCTTGCCACCGTCTGGCGACCGAAATCCGATTCGAAATCAGTGGTTTTCCCCGTGCGCCTCGGCCCCGTGTTCGTGGCCATGCTCGTCGTCGTGCGAGCAAATCAGCAGGGTGAAAACCGCCGTCAACAGCATGAAGACCATGGCCTGCACGATGCCGACCAGCATCTCCATGAAATAGAACGGCAGCGCCGTGAGCCAACCGAACATCGGCCCGCCGAGATGCGTCATGGCCTCGATGATGTTCTCGCCGGCGAACGCATTGCCGTAGAGACGGAAGCTCAGCGAGACCGGGCGGAACACGATGGAGACGATCTCCAGCAGGCCGACCGCGAAGAACACGACGATCATCAGCACCTTGAGCAATCCGGTCGTCTCGCCCTTCGGCGCGAAAATGTGCTTGGCCATGCCCACCAGACCGTTGGCTTGGTAAGCCCACCAGATCCAGCACGCGAAGAACACCATCGCCATCGCGAACGTCATGTTGAAATCCGCGTTCGCGCCGCGAAGGATGGGATCGGTGACGTGGAAGCCGTGTTCGCCCTGCACGCCATAGCCAACCGTGCCGACACCGGGGAGGATGCCGAACCAGTTCGTGCCGACGATGAGGATGAACAGCGTCGCGAAGAACCAAAACGTCTTCTTCACGAGTTCGGAGCCGATGATTCCCTCGAGGAATTCGTAGAGCGCCTCGAACACCCATTCCCAGAAATTCTGCGCGCCAGACGGGACCAGTTCCATCCGCCGCGTTGCGAGCTTCACGCCCGCCGCCAGAAGGATCGCGACGACCCAGGTCACGACCATCGAATTCGTGACAGGAAGCGGGCCCACGTGGAAAAGAATGGGAGCCGCGGTCGGCAATCCCTCGGCAGCTTCCGCCGCCCCTTCATGCGCCGCACCGGCAACGTGCCCGACGGCATCCGCGACCGCCGCGCCGTGTTCCGCCGCGCCGTGTTCCGCCGCATGGACGGCCAGCGTCGCACCCGCCCATAGGCAGGCCGCCGCCAACACCTTCAATATCCAGTTCCACCCGCGCATGAAATATTTTCAGGATTGACCACGCCGTCAGGGAACAATTCCCCCAACGCACCGAGGTGCAGTTCCGAAAGAGGCGAAGACGTTGTGCAATCGTGAAATTTTTCACAAGTGGTTTCTTCGGGAAATCTCGGGATGCGGCGCACGCACTCCGAGAAACGCGGATTGCCGTCCAAAATGCTCTCGCGACGGTGGGTGGCACCGGCCCTCATGCGACTTCGGATCCACGTGCAGGAAACCTTCCTCCTCCTCCGGTGACGGCAGGGCCGCCGTCACCCACGCAGGTTGAGACCTGACCACGGTGGGTGGCACCGGCCCGGGTGCCACTTCGGATCCAAGCGCAGGAAACCTTCCTCCTCCTCCGGTGACGGCAGGGCCGCCGTCACCCACGCAGGCGGGGGGGCGACTCAGCGGGGAATCATTCCCGCCTCGAGCCCGGCATATACCGCCGCACCGACCAACGCGCACTGGTCGTTCAGGATCACCCGGACCGGCATTCGCTCCAGCATCCCGCGCATCCGGCCCTTGTCCAAAAATGCGCCCAAAAACAATGGACCCCGCAATTTCGCGATGAGCTTCGGCGCGATCCCGCCGCCGATCAGCACGCCGCGCGTCGCCTTCATCTTCAACGCCAGATTCCCGGCTTCCGCGCCGTACAGATGCACGAAAAGATCCAGCGCCTCGACCGCACGCGTGCACGTTCCCGCCATGCCCGCGGACGCGATCGTCCCCGCCGAGAAATTCACCGCCAATTCCGCCGTCAATTCCGGCGTCTCGTTCCCCCGCCCCGTCACGCGAAAAAACTCGAAGATGTTGGCCAACCCGGGACCCGACAACACCCGCTCGTAGCTGACGTGCCCGAAGCGGCCGCGCAGATGCCGCAATAGTTCCATCTCCAGATCCGATTGCGGCGCGAAATCCACGTGCCCGCCCTCGCTGGCGAACGGACGCAGCCGCTTGCCGTCGTAAAAGAAGCCAGCCTCGCCCAATCCCGTGCCCGCCGAGATGATGCCCGCGTTCCCCGACGGATCCATCACGCCCGCCTGCAGGGTCTCGAAATCGGATTCCGGCAACGCCGTCGCGCCGTACGCGTTCGCCTCGAGATCGTTGATCAACGATACCCGCGGCAGCCCAATCTCGGCCGCGAGCGACGGCGCGCGGATCTGCCACGGCAGGTTGGGCGTGATTACCTCGTCGCCATTCACAGGCCCGGCGATGCCAAAGCACGCGGACGTCACGGTCGCGGGATGCTCGGCGACGAACCGCGCGACGATGTCTTCCAACCGCGCGGGACCACGGCTCGGATACTTCGCGACGACGATCGCCCGGGGACGTCCGTCGTGGATTTCGAAGAGGCCAAAGCGCGAACCCGTCCCCCCGATGTCTCCGGCAAGAATCATCGCTCGGAATCAGGCCAAGGTCTTCGCGAGGCTCAGGCGATTGCGTCCGTCGCGATGCTCGTACCCGACGCGATCCATCATCTTGCGCGCGAGGAAAACCCCGAGGCCGCCCTCGGGACGCAGCTCGAACGGAAGGCCCAAATCGGGATTCTCGACTTCCAAGGGGTTGAACGGGCGGCCGTCGTCGGCCAATTCGAGTCGCAATTCGCCACACTCGACCGACAGCAAAAGTCGCACTTCGTGCGCGCCGCTGTAGTCGACGACGTTTTGGAGCAACTCCTCGAGCGCGGTGTCCGCCGCGAACATCACCTTCCGCGGAAGCCGGGTCGCCTCCGCGAACGCCTCCAGACGCGCATGCGCCGCCCGGGTCAGCCCCGGGGTGACCGGCAGGACGATGTCCAGTGGCTTCCGCGCCGACTTCATGGCTTCTCCACGATCAAGTCCCGCATTCCCGTCAAATCCAGGATCTCGTCGACCTCGGGCGAGGTCCGCGACACCACGAACTTTTTCCCCTTCGCCTTCCACTGGCGGTGATGTTGCAACAACACCCGGATGGCGGCGGAACACAGGAAATTCGCCGGCGACAGGTTCACGTACACCGACTGGATCCCGGTCTTGGCCAAAGCTAGCACTTCCAGTTCCAACTCATGGGCGGCCGGCCCATCGATGCGACCGTCGAGCACCAGTTCGCATTCCGTCCCCGCGATGTTTTTTCGAGTCGCCATGAAATTGGGTGATCTGCCGTGAAGGAAAGCGCCGATCGGCCCCGCCTGCCAATCCTATTCTCGGCGGTCGCGGGTGTTCGATGCGAGTGTCCGAAGGTAAAACCGGCCGATCCAATCCGACAATCGTTGGCTGGGCACGTCCACCCAACGCGTCCCCAACTCGGCCAACGCCACCGACACCCCGATCGTCGCCGATCCCGCAGCGAAAGCTGCCGGGCCGTGGCCCCAACGTCCCGCCATGGCGAGGTACACCGCGCAGCCCAGCGTGATCAGCACCGCCTCGTGGGTCGCGTACAACGCGAAGCTGATCCGGCCGAAATAGCGTCCGGGCGCGCACTCCAACCCGCCGCGCAACCGTGCGTTCCCCAGCACCAGCGCCACCAAAAGCACCGCTCCCAACATCAGCGTCCCTCCCTTCAAATGCCACAACCCCGGCGTCCACGCGCTCCAATGCCGGCGCGCCGCGTCGTCCAATGGCAGCGGGAACGAACCGAGGTACAACGCCGCCACGCCCGCCGGCCAGGCCACCCACCCGCGCGTCGCCCACGTCCGGAACCCGTCCCACGTCGCGTGCGCGTCCGCCAGCGCCAGACCCGCGATGAACGGCACCGTGGACGCGCTTCGCAACCACACCGCAGTCGCCGCGTAGATCGCCCATCGCCACGGCGAGCGGCGCGACACGAACACCAACGCGAACACGAGGAACGATCCCCACACCTCGCTCTCGATCGTCCACATCGGGCTGTTGTAGGGCTCGCCCCGCGAGAACGCGTTCCCGATGACCGCCTTCGCCACGCTCACCGCGTCCAGCGCCCCGTGCGGCCGCTGCGTCAACCAGATCGTGGAACCCGTCGCCTCGGCCGTCGCCGCGCTTTGCACCCAGCCCAATCGCGCGCACGCGACCACCAACAGGATCGCCACCACGACCATCGGCCATAGCCGGAAACAGCGCTTCACCGCCGCGGCCGCGAGTTCGTCGTTTCCCCGCGCGCCCTCGCCGAAGAAACGGCGCGACAACACGAACCCGCTCAACACGAAGAAGACCTGGACCGCGAACGGCCCCGCCACCAATAACGATCCCGGGACCACGTGGCACCAGTCTTCCCACGCGGCGTTCTGCCGTTGCGAGGAGCCGAGCACCGCGTGCGGGAAAAAGGCGAGCGCCGCATGGTGCAGGACCACCAGCAACGCCCCCGCCCCGCGCAACGCGTCGAGACTCTCCATACGCTCGCGTCGTGGAACCATGTCCCGCCGACCTTCCGCGGACGCCGTCCCTCTTGAAACTTGAATCTTGAAACTGAAAACTTGATGCGGCCCCGAACCGCCCCCCTCTTGAAACTTGAATCTTGAAACTGAAAACTCGAATCAGCCCCGAACCGCATCCCCTCTTGAAACTTGAATCTTGAAACTGAGAACTCGGATCGCACAGTCCCGACGCTTCCAACGCACACCATGGCGGATTCCCTAGATCCCATCCTTCCCGGCGCGACGATCGGCGTCCTCGGCAGCGGCCAGCTCGGCCGCATGCTGGCGCTCTCCGCACGCGCGCTCGGCTATCGCGTCCACGTGTATTCGCCCGATGCCGACAGCCCCGCCGGGCAGGTCGCCGACCGCGAGATCGTAGCGTCCTACGACGATCTCGACCGCGTCCGCGCGTTCGCGCGCGACGTCGACGTCGTGACCTTCGAGTTCGAGAATGTTCCAAGCGCCACGAGCCATGCCGCCGCCGAGGTGGCGCGGGTGCGACCCGACGGAGACGTCCTCCACGTGACGCAGAATCGGCTCCGCGAGAAAACGTTCCTGCGCGACCGCGCGTTTCCCGTGACGCCGTTCCGTCGGGTCGCGTCCCGCGCCGATCTCGCCGAGGCCGCGCGCGACCTCGGACCATTCGCCGTTTTGAAGACCGCGGCGTTTGGTTACGACGGCAAGGGCCAGCAGAAGCTCGGTCCCGGCTCGGATCTCGACGCCGCGTTCGACGCGTTGAAGGGCGCCGAGGCGATCTACGAGGCGTTCGTCGATTTCGTGAAGGAGGTCAGCGTGGTCGCCGCGCGCGGTGTCCACGGCGAGTTCGCGGCGTTCCCCGTTTTCGAAAACGCCCATTCGCACCACATCCTCGACGTCACCTTCGCGCCCGCCGCCATTCCCGCCGACTTGGCCGCCGAGGCTTCGTCGCTCGCCCACGGCATCCTCGACGCGCTCGAGGTCGTCGGCTTGTTGACGGTGGAGATGTTCGTCACGCGCTACGGTCGACTCGTCGTGAACGAGCTCGCGCCGCGCACCCACAACTCCGGCCACCTCACGATCGACGCGTGCGTGACCAGCCAGTTCGAGCAGCACGTCCGTGCGGTGTGCGGCCTTCCGCTCGGCGCCACCACGCAGCGTTCGCCCGCCGCGATGGCGAATCTCCTCGGTGACGTGTGGATCGAGGCCGGCGGTGTCCCGCGCTGGACCGACGCCCTTTCGGATCCCCGGCTCAAGTTGCATCTCTACGGCAAGGCCGAGGCGCGGCCCGGGAGAAAAATGGGCCACCTCAACGCCACCGACGCCACCGTCGAGGAAGCCGTCGCACGCGTCCGCCGCGGCCGCGACCGCGCCCGTGGAAGTTAGGTTAGAGGGGCAGCCGTCGTGAGACGGCGGACCAAGCCAGCCCCGAGTGGCGGCCGTCGTGAGACGGCGGACTCAAGCGAGCCCGGCAACAGCATTGGCAAGGCGGACTAAGCCAACCCGTGGCAGCCGTGGTGACACGGCGGACCAAGCCAATGCGGACTTAGCCGTATCGATGCAGTAAGAACTCGATTGGGTATCACGCCAAGGCGCCAAGACGCCAAGAATCCAAGCATTCCCGACCGAGCCGGGACGGAACCCTGCGGTCGCGGCATGGGAATTCTCTCACGCCAAGGGGGACCAAGGCCGGCCAAGAAAGCGGGAAGGTGTATCGGGAACCAGAGATTGGATCCCACCGTTCGGTGAAACGACACGCCGGCGGTCTTTGCCCCCTTGGATGGCCTTGGCCCGGCTTGGCGTGAGAT
>JANYDN010000039.1 GCA_025363585.1 Verrucomicrobiota bacterium
AAGCAATCCCCGGGTCGGCGTGGCGTGTTGCCGGTCGCAAGTCATCGATTCGGACGGTCGCCCGCTTCACTTGTCGTCCGCGTGGTACGAGGGAATGGATCCGCGGCGGTGGACGGAAGACTTCGTGGCGTCGGGCGACGAGGAATGCCGCCGGTTCATGGTGCGGCAAAACACGATTCCCAACGCGAGTGGCGCCGTGTTCCGCCGGTCGGTGGCCGAGCGGGCGGGGGGCGCGCCCGAGGACCGGCGGCTCGTGGGCGACTGGCTTTTCTGGATAGCGATGCTTTCGATTTCCGATCTCGCGTACGTCGCGTCGCCGTTGAATCGGTATCGCAAACACACGGGGAGCGTCAGCTCCGCCGCGGAGCGGGAGGGCGTCGACATCGAGGAAGCCTACCACGTCGCGCGTCACGTGGCCTCGCGCCACGCGGTGCCGGAAGAAGCGCTCGAGGCGGCGCGGGAACGATTGTCGGGATTGTGGTTCGCCCGTTGGATCGCGGCCGACTGCGATCTTTCATGGCGGCGACATCTGGCGTTGTATCGCGCCGGCCGTCCGTTCGATTCGCGGGTCGTCTCCCGGCTGGCATGGCGATGGTTTGCGCTGCGCGCCGGAACCCTCCGTCGGTTGGTTTCACCCAAGCGGCGTCATCGTGGCGCGAATCGTGAACCGCGGACAAACGTCGACGCATGATTTCGGTCTGCATCTGCACGCACAACGCGGTACCCGCAATCCTTCCGCGGTGCATCGCGGCATTGCGCGGGCTGCGATTGCCGCCGGTGCCGGTCGAATTGGTGGTGGTCGATAACCGCTGCGACGAACCGCTCTCGGCGTCGACGCTGGGATTGGACGGGTTCCCGTTCCCGGCACGGGTCATACGCGAGGAGACGCTGGGATTGACCAGCGCCCGCATCCGCGCGGGGGCCGAGGCGTGGGGAGACGTGCTGGTGTTCGTCGACGACGACAACCTGCTGGCGCCCGACTATCTGCTCGAGGTGCATCGATGCCTGGCGTTGCGTCCAGGGGCGGGAGCCATCGGGGGGCGAATCGCACCGCTTTCTGAAGTCCCGTTGCCCGATTGGTTCGACGAGGAATTCCTTAGCTATCTGGCGTGCATCGACCGTGGCGACGAGGCACTCAGGATGCTCCACGAGAAAACACCCTACGGCGCGGGTCTCGCGGTGCGGACGAAGGCGTTCCGGAAGGTCGCCGCCCAGACCTTGGTGCTCGGGGACCGGAAAGGCAGTGAACTCCGGTCGGGTGGCGACACGGAACTTTGCTATCGGCTGCGCGTGGAGGGCTGGGAAGTTTGGTACGAACCCACGCTTCGTCTCCAGCATTGGCTTCCCGCGCGGCGCCTGACCGTCGGATATCTGGAGTCGCTGAGCCACGGGTTCGGTTTGGATCGCCCCCGCATCGAGTTGTTCTGGTTTCGCGGAACGTGGAAGCGGCGCATCGCCTATCTTCGGCGCTCACTCAAGGATTCAAGGGAAGCCCGCCGTGCCGCGGCGGCGATCGCTCCCGGCGGGGAAACGAACGAGAACGTCCGCCGGCGCCTGCGCGCGCGGTTTTTGGAAGGGCAGGCCCGGAGCCTCCGCGAATTGGCATTCGGTCCGCCCATCTGGCGCGGCGTGCCGATCGTCGATCCGGAGCGCTGAGACCCCGCGGGGGGCGCATCTTGACACTGCCCCCGAATTCAAAAGCGTTGGAGAAGGCGCCCTTGCGCCGGGTTCTGGGTGAACGGTGGCCGCGACAGTGAATTCGGGGTGTTTCGCGCGGTGCTACAAAACCGATTTTGGTTTGTTCGTTGGAGCGACCAGAATCTTTGGGGAGCGGTTTGCGGATGCGCCCGCTCGGGAATGCTTTGAAAAGGTCTCGCGTTCCCGAGCGGGCGCGTCCGCAAACCGCTCCCCGAAAATCCCGGTCCCTCCAACGAACAAACCGAAATCGGTCTTGTAGGACCTCGCGAAACACCCCGAATTCACTGGCGCGGCCATCGTTCGCCCGGAACCCAGCGCAAGCGCGCCTTCTTCAACGCTTTTGAATTCGGGGGCAGTGTCAAGATGCGCCCCCCTCGGGTGGCAAGCGCGACGAAGGCTTCGTTTCCTTCGTTACCTTCTGTTAAATGTTTCGGTCCCAATGCCGACGGGATTGCCCGAGGGGGAATTATTTACAGGAGGAAACGCAGAGAACGGAGAACGGGCCATTCCCCCCTCCGGACAACAAGCCGGGCGACACCTCCCTTTCCTCCCTTACCTCCTGTAAAATCCTCGGCTTCCCACTCAAACGAACCGGGACGGTGTGAGGATGCGCCCGATGACGATCGACTCGTCTTTTGACCGTCGGGCCGCCATCCTCGCGACGCATGAAACCGACCGTCGGTGCCGCGCTCGCGGCAATCGTGATGCTTGCCTCCGGATGCGCCGCGACTCGCTTCGCTCCGATCCATCTTTCCACCGAGCCCGGACTCACCGGATGGAAACAGCCCACCGGCACGTGGCGGAGCGTCGGCGGCGTGTCGCTCGATCCCGCGAATCCCAAGGCCTTCGCGGTGATCCCCGGCGCGGGCGTGCTGCTGAACAGTCCGGACGGACACACCTCGGATTTCTTCACGACGAGGGAGTTCGGCGATTGCGAACTCCACGTGGAATTCACGGTGCCGAAGGATTCCAACTCGGGCGTGTATTTCTGCGGACGCTACGAGGTCCAGATCCTCGACAGCTTTGGGAAGTCGGACCTGAAGTACGGCGACTGCGGCGGGTTGTACGCGAGTTGCAGCGGGGCGCCGGAGTGCTACGCGGGCAAGGCGCCGCCGATGAACGCTAGCCGTGCGCCCGGCGAATGGCAGGAGTTCGACGTCGTTTTCCGCGCGCCGCGATTCGACGCCACGGGACACAAGACCGAGAACGCGCGCTTCGTGAAGGTCGTCCACAACGGCCGGGTCCTGCACGAGAACCAGGACGTCACCTGCCCGACCTGTTCCGCGGCCTTTGACGACGAGCGTGCCACCGGCCCGCTCAAGCTGCAGGGCGACCACGGACCCGTCGCCTTCCGAAACCTTCGCATCCGGCCTTTGGCGCTCCCGTGACGAATGGCCACGGACGAATCCACGCCGCCGCCGCCGCCGCCGCCTCCCGCGGAGGAGTCGTGCCCGATCGATTCCGGCGCCTCGGAGGGCGAGTACTGGCGGTGGTGCCCGCGTTGCAGCCACGAGTTGCACAATGAGAAATGCAAACTCCGCTGCCCGCGTTGCCACTACTTCATGAGCTGCTCGGACTTCGATTGAGCCG